>JAZSKV010000112.1:0-21633 GCA_045534975.1 Ructibacterium sp.
TGAAGATTGAGCCTAAAGCCATTGGCGTGGGTCAATATCAACACGATATGAACCAGAAACGGCTGGACGAAACCTTAGGGGGCGTGGTGGAAGACACCGACAACAGCGTGGGTGTGGATTTGAACACGGCCTCCTGGCCTCTCCTTACCTATATTTCCGGCATCTCCTCTGCCATTGCTAAAAATATTCTGCAATACCGGGACGAGGACGGCGTCTTCACCGGACGTAGCCAACTGAAAAAAGTTCCCAAATTAGGTCCCAAAGCCTTTGAACAATGCGCCGGCTTTTTGCGGATCAAAGACGGCAAGAACATCTTAGACAATACCTCGGTCCATCCGGAGAGTTATGATGCCGCCAAGGGACTTTTAGAGAAATTGGGCTATACCTTAGACGATGTGAAAAACCGGAACTTAGGTGACCTAAAAGCCAAGGCCGAAAAGGCTGGCATTTCTGCTCTGGCTGCGGAACTGGGCATCGGCGCGCCGACCCTTTCTGATATCATTGACGAACTGGTGAAACCGGGTCGTGACCCCAGAGATGCCGTAGAGCAACCGGTTCTCCGCTCCGACGTCATGAGTATGGAAGACTTAAAAGAGGGCATGATTTTAACCGGAACGGTGCGGAATGTCATTGACTTTGGTGCTTTTGTGGATATTGGTGTCCATCAAGACGGACTGGTCCATATCTCCCAACTTGCCGATAAGTTTGTCAAGCACCCCATGGATGTGGTTTCCATTGGTGACATCGTAAAAGTGAAAGTCCTCTCCTGTGATGTGGCGAAAAAACGAATCAGCCTGACCATGCGGGATATTCCAAAAGAGTAAAACCATCAATTTTCATTATATTTTTACATTATATACGACATATCGTAAATTGGAGCAGTTATGAAATCTTTTTATAAAAAATTCTTTCTATTAATGATTCCCATGGCATTAAAAGAATTGATTTCCTCTTTGGTCAATCTGATTGACACCATTATGGTGGGGCAATTAGGGGACAACGCCATTGCGGCGGTGGGTATCGGCAATCAGTTTTACTTTATCTTTAACGTTTTTCTCTTTGGTATCAGTTGCGGTGCCGGCGTTTTTGCCTCCCAATACTGGGGCACCCGGGATATCAAAGGTATGCGGCGGGTTCTGGGGCTCAGTTTAATCTTAGGAAGCCTCTTCTCCCTCCTCTTTATCATTACCGCCACTTGCTTTCCTGCCCAGATTTTTCAGGCATTTAAAGCCTCTCCGGCGGTAATTCAAGACGGCGTAACATATCTTGGTATTGTTAGTATCGGCTATCTTCCCACCGCCATTACCATCGCCTATGATATGAACCTCTGCTCTTCCGAGCAAGCCGGACTTCCTTTCCTGGTACGGGTTTTGGGACTTTTGATTAACATCTTCCTGAACTGGGTTCTTATCTTCGGTCATCTGGGCGTGCCTGCCCTGGGTATCAAGGGTGCTGCCATTGCTACCGTCATTGCCCGGTGCAGCGAAATGCTCATCATTCTTGGTATCGTCTATGGCAAAAAGATGATACAGGCAGCAAAGCCATTGGAATTATTTTCCATTTCTAAAGATTTGCTGGTTCGTTTTATCAAAACTGCATCCCCGGTCATTGTAAACGAAATGGCATGGTCTTTAGGAATGACCTTTTATACCTGGGTTTTTGCCCGGCTCAGCACCGAGGCTATGGTTATCATTACCATTGTCCAGAATATAGAACGTTTGATGTTGGTCTTTTTCCATGGTTCCGGCAACGCCGGCGGCGTCTTGATAGGAAAAGCCGTAGGTGCCGGCAAACAAAAAGAGGCTTATCTTTATGCGAAAAAACTTATGATTCTCTCTTTGGGAACTTCCTTGGTTTTAACCATTGTCTTTATTTTCTGTCGGCCCCTGATGCTGCTTCCTTATCAGATATCCGAGAGCACCAGAACGCAAACCTTGCAGATTCTCTTGATTACATCCATCATGATGAACATCAAGTCCATCACCTTCCTGCTGATTGTTGGCGTCTTCCGAAACGGCGGTGATCCAAGAACCGCCTGCTTCATTGACATCGGCACCGTCTGGTTGGTGGGTGTCCCTGCCGTTTTCTTAGCAGGACTGGTCTTCCATCTTCCTTTGGTTGCCTCCTACGCCATTATGAGTATCGAAGAGTTTGCAAAATTATTTTTCAGCCTTTGGTGGTTCAAAAAGAAAAAGTGGATTCGCAATGTGGTTGCAGAAACATAAAAAGACCCGAAAGGGTCTTTTTTTGTTTCACGTGAAACATTTTCTGTCATATTTTGTTGTTTCACATGAAACATTTTTTAGAAAAACCCCAAAATAGCCTTGTTTTTTCTATATTTTGTGCTATAATAGAAAGGTAGTAAAGGAGGCGACAAAAGGTTATGGCAAAAGTTGTTGCAGTTGTAAACCAAAAGGGCGGCGTGGGCAAAACCACCACCTCCATTAATTTAAGTGCCTGTTTGGGACAAAAAGGGAAAAAAGTTCTCCTTTTAGATAGCGACCCCCAAGGAAACGCATCCAGCGGCGTAGGCATTGACGGCAAAAACGCCGAACTTTCCACTTATGATTGTTTGGTTAACGGTAAAGCCGTAGAAGATATTATGGTAGAAACCGAATATAAAAACCTTTGGCTGTGTCCGGGTAATATCAACCTTGCCGGAGCAGAATTGGAGCTGGTCGATGCAGAAAAGCGAGAGTTTCAGCTGAAAAACGCTTTAAAATCAGTAAAAGACCGGTTTGATTTTATTATTATTGACTGTCCTCCCTCTCTGGGTTTGTTGACGCTGAACGCTTTTGCGGCAGCAGATAGTGTTTTGATTCCCATTCAATGCGAATATTACGCCTTAGAAGGATTGAGCCAACTAACCAGAACCATTAAAATGGTCAAACAGGGGTTAAATAAAGACTTAAAAATCGAGGGTATTCTTTTAACCATGTACGATTCCCGTACTAATTTGTCGGTACAGGTAGTGGAGGAAGTCCAAAAATACTTTGCTGCCACCGTTTATAAGACCATTATTCCCCGGAATGTACGGCTTTCCGAGGCTCCCAGTTACGGAAAACCCATCATTGCCTTTGACAAGCGTTCCAAGGGGGCGCTTTGCTATCAGAAACTGGCAAATGAAGTCATCCGTATGAACCGAAGTTAAAAGGAGGAAGAAGTATGGCAGAAGCAAAAAAGCCGAAAAAGGCCATGGGTCGGGGTCTTGGGGCGTTATTTATTGATAATCCCGGCGATGATACCGAAGAAATTCGGGATATTGTGGGAGAAATTGAGAAAATCGGCGCACCCAAAGCCGATGGCAAAAACGTGGTTTTCTTAAAGACCATGGATGTTGAGCCCAATAAAGGACAACCCCGAAAACACTTTGACCAGGATAAATTAGAGGCTTTAAAAGAATCTATTCAGGAACATGGTTTGGTACAACCCATTTTAGTAACCCCTACCAAAAGCGGTACCTACCGGATTGTTGCGGGAGAGCGGCGTTGGAGAGCCTCTAAATTGGCAGGATTAAAGGAAATTCCCTGTATTATCAAAGACTTTGAAAACCAAACTGTCATGGAAATCGCCCTGGTAGAGAATCTTCAGAGAGAGGATTTAAACCCCCTGGAAGAGGCAGAAGGTTACCAGAGATTGATGACAGATTTCGGTCTAACCCAAGAAGAAGTCAGTAAAAAAGTGGGGAAAAGCCGGAGTGCCGTGGCCAATTCTCTCCGTTTAAATCACCTTTCCGATGGGGTTAAAACCCTTGTCATTACAGGAAAACTTACCCAGGGGCACGCCCGGGCATTGCTCTCTGTGGAGGATGCCGATACCCAATTACAGTTGGCAGAGCGTATTATTAAGGAAGAATTAAATGTCCGCCAGACTGAAGCCATGGTTGCAAATTTAGGAAACAATCCCGGCAAAAAGGAACGGACTATGAATCCTATGATGCAGAAATATTACAAAGAAGTAGAAACCGCTTTGGGTTCTCGCTTTGGCACTAAAGTTAAAATTCGCGAAGGTGCAAAAAAAGGAAAAATTGAAATTGAATATTATAGCAAAGAGGATTTGGAACGGTTGTTATTTGAACTTCGTCGGTGATTCGACAAAAATCGACAGGCTAAAATGTGGCCTTAACTGTCCAAAAACTCTTTTGGTAATAATGTTTCATTAAATTAAAAGAAAAGTGCCTTAAAAGCCAATTTTTGCGTTTTTAACATAAGCACAGGTCAACAAGGAGTGAACATCTTGTCCGATGAAAAGAAAGGTTTAAAAAATTTAAGTACCTATGCGGTGATTATGTTTTTAGCAGCGGTTCTTCTAATTATCATTGCCGCCATGGCAGATACCCGGGAAGAACTGTTTGAAAATCAAATTTCCGCACAAACCCAACAAAACATTGACATTCAAAATCAAATTGTAAAATTAGAGGATGAAAACTACAAACTAAAAAAGGATTTAGAACAGATACAGGGGGAAAATCAAGGAAATCTTTCCGGGCACACCTTTTACAAGGCCATGACCCAAGTATATACCCTTTATTTGGAAGGAAAAACCGCAGATGCTGCGAAAACTCTTGGTACCATCGATACCGAAATTTTAAACCAAGAGCAGTTGTCTGATTATAATCTTTTAATCAAACTTTTAAAACTGCCAATCCCAACAAAAACAGCAGAATAGAAGAAAAATATAACTCTAAATAGTAACTATTATCATTTAAAATAGAAAGGATTTTTGCCATGATTGATTTGAAATTGTTAAGAAATGAACCGGAAAAAGTAAAAGCCGCTCTGGCAAGAAGAAAGGAAGAAATTGACCTTGACGGTCTTTTAGAATTAGATAAAGAACGCCGGGAAATCTTATTTGAAGCAGAACAGAAAAAGGCAGAACAAAATGCCGTTTCTAAAAAAATTCCTGCCATGAAAAAAGCCGGCGAAGATACCACCGCGGTTTTTGCAGAGATGAAAGAATTATCTGCTTCTATCAAAGCTTGTGATGATAAAATCCGGGAACTGGATGAAAAAATGCTTGCCATTTCTTATACCATTCCTAATATTCCTAACGAATCTGTTCCGGATGGAGATACCGATGAAGATAATATTGAAATTCGCCGGTTTATGGAACCCACAGCCTTTGACTTTGAGCCAAAAGCCCATTGGGATTTAGGAAAAGATTTAAACATCTTAGACCCGGAAACCGCTGCAAAAATCACCGGTACACGGTTTACTGTCTATCGCGGCGCAGGGGCACAATTAGAACGTGCGATCATGAATTTCTTCTTAGATACCCATACAGAAAAACATGGCTATCAGGAAATTTTCCCGCCCTTTATGGTACATAGAAACAGTATGATTGGTACCGGACAACTTCCTAAATTTGAAGAAGATGCCTTTAAAGTTGCCAATACCGATTATTTCTTAGTTCCCACGGCAGAAGTTCCCGTTACCAACATGCACCGGGACGAAATTTTAGAAGGTGACAAACTTCCTTTAAAATACTGTGCTTATACTGCTTGTTTTAGAGCAGAGGCGGGTTCTGCCGGAAGAGATACCAGAGGTTTGATTCGGCAACATCAATTTAATAAAGTAGAATTGGTGAAGTTTGTAAAACCGGAAGAATCCTATGCAGAATTAGAAAAATTAGTTGCGGATGCAGAAGATGTATTAAAACTTTTAAAACTCCCTTATCGTGTTGTCAAAATCTGTATCGGGGATTTAGGTTTCACCGCAGCAATGAAATATGATATTGAAGTCTGGATGCCCAGTTACGGTCGCTTTGTAGAAATTTCTTCTTGCAGTAACTTTGAGGATTTCCAATCTCGGAGAGCCAATATCCGCTATAAAAATTCTGCAAAAGATAAGACCCAACTGGTACATACCTTAAATGGTTCCGGTGTTGCCATCGGCAGAACCACCGCTGCAATTTTAGAGAACTATCAGAATGAAGACGGCTCTGTGACCATCCCTGAAATTCTTCGTCCTTACATGGGTGGTAAAGAAAAAATTGAAATTAAATAAATAAATAATAAGAATTATTACTATTATTATATTAGAAAAATTTTTATCGCAAAGGAGAAACAATTATGACAGAAATATTCGCATTTATACTTTATTTTGTTGCTATGCTTTGTATTGGACTTTTCTTTTTTCTAAAGTCTAAAAACAATACAGAAAAAGACTATTTTTTAGGTGGAAGAAAGATGGGTCCTTGGGTTACTGCTATGAGTGCTCAAGCCTCTGATATGAGTGCCTGGCTCTTGATGGGTCTTCCCGGCAGTATTTTAGCTTTCGGCTTTGGCCAGGCTTGGATTGGTATTGGTCTTGCTATTGGTACTGCCCTTAACTGGATCATTGTTGCAAAACGTCTCAGAAAATTTTCCCGTGCAGCAGGAGATTCCTTTACCCTGCCCCAGTATCTTTCCAACCGATTTGCTTCTAAGAGTCATGTATTGAGTATCATTTGTGCCATTGTATTTTTGGTTTGCTTTACCATTTATGTAGCCTCTGCCTTTGTTGCAGGTGCAGACGTATTCACTACCTTGATTCCGGAACTTCCCAGAGCAACGGCTATGATTATTTTTGCAGCAATCGTAGTAATTTACACCTTCCTGGGTGGTTTTAATGCCGTTTGCTGGACCGACTTTTTCCAAGGTCTTTTGATGATTGCGGCGCTTTTGATTGTCCCTATCGTTGTAGGATTTACCAGAACCTTAGAACCTGCTGCTCTCTCCACCATTTATCAAGGCCCAAATGGTGAAGAATTCCAGTTTGTTTCCAATTTCTTTGACGCAAGTTGGAAAGATATCTTATCCGGCCTTGGTTGGGGTCTTGGATATTTTGGTATGCCCCATATTATTGTAAGATTTATGTCCATTGAAAAACCCTCTATGGTAAAAAAATCTGCAACCGTTGCTATTATTTGGGTGGTTCTTTCTCTGGCTGCAACCATTATGATTGCATACCTTGGCAGAATGTTTGTATATAGTAATGGTATTGACCTTTCTGAAGTTCTTTTAGCACAAGGAAAACAATCCATGGTATTTGTAGAACTCGCAAGAGATGTATTCCCCGGATTCATCGCAGGTCTTTTACTTGCGGCAATTATTGCAGCATCCATGTCTACCGCAGATTCCCAACTTCTTGTAGCGGCATCTTCCTTTGCCAGCGATTTATATAAACCCATTATCAGAAAACAAGCTTCTAATAAAGAAATGATGTGGGTTAGCCGTGTCATCGTTCTTGTGATTGCCGTTGTTGCTTTCTTTATTGCCAGCAGTAAAGGAAAAGCAGCACAAGCCATTATGGATTTGGTTTCTAATGCTTGGGGTATCTTTGGTGCCGCCTTTGGTCCTGCTGTTTTATTATCTTTATTCTGGAAGAGATTTACTTATAAAGGTGCCGTAGCAGGTATCATCGTGGGTGCTCTTGTAGATATGATTTGGTTGTGGTTTCCCGTAGCAAATGGTGCCGCTTTGACTGCAATCACCGGTATCTATGAAATCATTCCCGGCTTTATTGTCGGTGGGGCTGCTGCTGTAATCGTTACATTACTGGATAAAAAACCTACAGAAGAAGTTGTTTCTATCTTTGAAAGAGCAACCGACAATTCTATCGACGACTAAAAGGGAGAATCATTTATGTTAAAAGGAAATGTCATAGTAGGACAATCAGGAGGCCCTACTGCTGTCATTAATGCAAGTTTGGCAGGCGTTTTTGCCGCTGCAAAGGACGCAGGCGTACAAAATATATATGGAATGGTAAATGGTATCGAAGGCCTTTTAAAGGATAAAATTTTAAATCTTGGGGACTATTTAAAAACAGAAGAAGATATCCATCTTTTAAAATCTACCCCAGCAGCCTTTTTGGGCAGCTGCCGTTATAAACTTCCGAAAGAAGATGAAACGGTTTATCAAAAGATTTTTGACTTTTTAAAAGAAAAAGAAATCGAAACCGTTATCTATATCGGCGGCAACGATTCCATGGATACCATTTTAAAACTTTCAAAATACGGAGAAACCATCCACAGTTCTGTTCGCTTTATTGGTGTTCCCAAAACTGTGGATAATGACCTTCCTATGACTGACCATACCCCCGGATTTGGCAGTGCGGCAAAATATGTTGCAACGGCAATGAAAGAAATCATTGCTGATTGCAGTGTTTATGATTTAGATGCCGTCACCATTGTAGAAATTATGGGCAGAAATGCAGGTTGGCTCACAGCGGCATCCGTTCTTTCCAAAGGTGAAGATTGTCCGGGACCTGATTTGATTTATCTTCCGGAAAGTCCTTTTGATGCAGAATCTTTTTTAGAAAAAGTAGATGCCATCCGCAAAAAGAAAAAAACCGTTGTAGTAGCGGTTTCTGAATCTTTAACCAATCAAAAAGGTGAATATCTCTGTGAATCTTTGATTCATCAAAGTGAAGATTCTTTTGGTCATAAAATTTTAAGTGGAACAGCCATGATTTTGGCAGATCTGATCCATGATCGATTGGGTATCAAAGCAAGAGGAATTGTCTTAAATACCACACAACGCTGTGCCGCACACATTGCATCCAAAACCGATATAGAAGAAGCCTTTGCTGCCGGAAAGGAAGCAATCCAAGCGGCAGAAAAAGGACAAACCGGTGTGATGATTATTTTTGAGAGAATCTCTGATAACCCTTATACGCTGCAATATCAAACCTATGATATTGAAAAAATAGCGAATATTGAAAAAACCGTTCCGGATTCTTTTATTAATGAAACAAGAGACGGTATCACCGAATCATTTATCACCTATTGCCGACCTTTGATTTTAGGTGAAAACTCTGTAATTTATGAAAATGGATTACCCAAACATTTAAAAAGATAAAAAAAGAAAAAACAAAAGGACTTGCACATTGTGCAAGTCCTCTCTTTTGCTTATCTTATTTATTGATCAGCTGTTTTAAGTTAGTGCCAGCCTTGAAGGTAGGAACCTTAGCAGCAGCGATTTTCATCTCAGCGCCGGTCTGGGGATTTCTGCCGATTCTAGCAGCTCTTTCTCTAACTTCGAAACTACCAAAACCAACCAGTTGAACCTTGTCACCTTTTTTCAGAGCGCCTTCAACAGCACCGATAAATGCTGCCAGAGCAGCCTCTGCGTCCTTCTTGGACAGGTTCGCTTTTTCAGCCATAGCGGCTACCAATTCTTGCTTGTTCATTGTAACAATCTCCTTTATAATAGGTTAAAAATAATTTTATTAACTTCATTTTACTATAAAAGATTTAAAAATACCAGTTGTTTTTAAAAAATGTTCAAACTTTGTAGACTTGCACAAAAATTGAATAAATAGTAAAAGAGAAAAATAGATTTTTTTGTCTAAAATGCTATCAAAATAACTATTTTATGGGGTTTTTTATGCTTTTCTTTTTTACAGATAGATTTCTTTGTTTTTTGGCACATTTGGGCACGACAAGAATTGATTTTATAAGTATTTATATAATATAATATATTATAGTTGATGTGGCTGCTGTTGGGGGTGTTAAAACTGTTGAAAAGTAAAAAAGAAAAGATAAAAATGAGGGTTTTGAAAGGTGGAAAAACTATGGATAACTTGTACCAACAATCCACAGTTTTAACAGGTAAAGAGTTCCTCTTTTTTTTTACACAACCTCTCCACATTTTATCAACAGGGAAAGTGTGTAAAAAGTAGGGGAGGGTATCTATGCCCTCTCGTTAAAATTTTAAGTTATAAAGGCAGAAAAAAAGTCCCGTACTATAACGGGACTTTTTCTTTTACATATTCACGGAATAGTTGGGAGATTCTTTGGTAATGTTGACATCGTGAGGATGGCTCTCCTTTAATCCTGCTCCGGTAATCTTTACAAATTTGCCGTTTTGTTTTAAAAGAGGAATGGTTTTTGTTCCGCAATAGCCCATGCCGGCACGAAGACCGCCCAACAACTGATAAATGGTATCGGATAATGCACCCTTGTAAGGAACACGCCCTTCAACACCTTCAGGAACCAGTTTTTTCATGCCCTGTTGGAAATAACGGTCTTTACTACCGTCATTCATAGCACCCAAAGAACCCATGCCACGATAAACTTTAAACTGACGGCCCTGATAGATTTCATTTTCACCGGGACTTTCATCACAACCGGCAAAGATACTACCCATCATGATGACATCAGCACCGGCAGCAACGGCTTTCACTAAATCACCGGAATACTTAATACCACCGTCGGCAATGACGGGAATACCATATTTTGCAGCAACTTCTGCCACATCACAAATAGCTGTAATCTGAGGAACACCAATACCTGCAACCACGCGGGTGGTACAGATAGAACCGGGACCAATACCAACTTTCACAGCATCTGCACCGGCTTTGATTAAGAATTCAGCCGCCTCAGCAGTGGCAATGTTTCCGGCAATGACCTGCAAATCCGGGAAAGCGTCCTTAATCTTAATTAAGCAATCTGCAATGTTCCGGGAATGACCGTGGGCAGAGTCTAAAACAACGGTGTCTACCTTTGCTGCAATCAGTTTTTCTGCACGTTCCAAAACGTCCGTGGTAACACCCAAAGCCGCACCGGCAAGAAGTCTGCCGTTATCATCACGGGCAGAATTGGGGTATTGAATTGCTTTTTCAATATCCTTAATGGTAATCAAACCTTTTAAGTGATAGTTATCATCTACGATAGGAAGTTTTTCGATTTTATTCTGCCGCAGAATTTCTTTGGCATCTTCTAAGGTTGTTCCCACAGGTGCAGTCACCAAATTTTCTTTGGTCATGCAGTTTTTAATTACCTGAGAATAATCGGTTTCAAATTTCAAATCACGGTTGGTTAAAATACCTACCAAACGGCCGTTTTCTGTAATGGGAACACCGGAAATTTTGAATTTGCTCATCAATTCTTCTGCATCATTTAACGTATGTTCCGGAGAAAGGGAGAAAGGATCTACAATAACGCCGTGCTCACTCCGCTTTACCTTATCAACCTCGGCGGCTTGTTCCTCAATGGTCATGTTCTTATGGATAATACCAATACCGCCCTCCCTGGCAATGGCAATCGCCATATTGGATTCGGTAACAGTATCCATGGCAGCACTCATCATGGGAATATTAAGCCGAATTTTTTGGGTCAACTGGGTAGAAAGATCTACATCCCGGGGCATAAAATCAGACTGCTGGGGAACCAGAAGAACGTCATCAAAGGTTAAACCCTCTTTTGTAAATTTGTCAATGAACAAATCAATACACTCCCTTTCTATATTTTTATTAAAAGTAAAAGGTACAAAAACCGCTGCTCGAAAGAATAGAGCAGCGATATCTTCTTTTTTAGTAATCACATTGTAACATAGAACCATCGTTCCGTCAACCATAATTTTCGCCAAAAAAAGAGGGTAGAAACCCTCTCTTATTGGATACTGAATAATAAATCGCCGTAAGTGGGGAAAGGCCATACCTCTTTTGGGGTATAGATTTCCATATCATCCGCAATGGCACGAATCACTGCCATCTGAGAAAGAACACTGTCGTGATAGATGATAGCCTGCTTCTGCTTGTCCACAATTTCTTTGGCAACCAGAACCCGTTTTTCCAGTTCCTCGGTTTCCTGATAAAGGTCACCGGTCTGCTTGGAAAGCCGTGCAATCAGGGTTTCTTCCATAGTGCAATCAGCATTGGGACAGGCTTGTTTTTTGGAAATTACCGTTTCACTCAGGTTCTTTACATAACCGCTTACTGCCGGGAGAATGCTCCGCCGAATCATTTCAAGAAGGGTCAATGCCTCAATATTGATGACTTTACTGTAATTATCCAGATTAATCTCATACCGGGAATGTGCCTCGTCCCGGGTGAGAATATGGTGCTTGGCAAAGAGGTGGAGATTTTTTTCTTCCATCATTGCCGTCAGTGCCTCCGGCGTGCTTCTCCGGTTGGAAAGGCCCCGTTTTTCTGCCTCTTTGACCCATTCTTCGGCATAGTTGTTACCGTTAAAAATAATCCGGTCATGGGCGAGGAGAGATTTTTGTAATAACTGATAGATATCCTCTGGGGTTACCTGGTCTAATTGTTCTAATTCCTCAGCAAACTGAGAAAGAACCTCTGCTACCGCAGTATTTAAAATAAAGTTAGGTCCGGAAATGGACATACTGGACCCGGGCATCCGGAACTCAAACTTATTGCCGGTAAAGGCAAAAGGAGAGGTACGGTTCCGGTCGGTGGTGTCTTTGGTGAAGTTGGGAACGGCATCCACACCGCCGGCTTCCATAACTTCCCGTTTCCGGTCGGTATAATCCCGCCCCTCTTTGATAGAGGTTAATACCTCCGTCAGTTCATCTCCTAAGAAGATGGACACAATGGCAGGGGGTGCTTCTGCTGCACCCAAACGATGGTCATTGCCCGCCGATGCCACCGTCATCCGCAGTAAATCCTGATACTCGTCTACTGCCTGAATGACGGCGCAGAAGAACACCAGAAAACGCAGGTTGTCGTGGGGTTTCTTGCCAGGGTTTAAGAGATTGATACCGGTATCGGTGGAAACCGACCAGTTATCGTGTTTACCGCTGCCGTTCACACCGGCAAAGGGTTTTTCGTGGAGCAGACATTTCATGGAATGTTTCTCCGCGATTTTCTTCATCAGTTCCATGGTCAACTGATTATGGTCCGTTGCCGTGTTGCCGGGACAGAAAACCGGTGCCAGTTCGTGCTGTGCCGGCGCCGCCTCGTTATGCTTGGTCTTGGCTAAGATGCCCAATTTCCAAAGTTCCCGGTCTAAATCCCGCATATATTCAGAAACCCGGGTTTTAACCACACCAAAATAATGGTCGTCCAGTTCTTGACCCTTGGGGGGCATAGCGCCCAAAAGGGTTCTGCCGGTATAAGTGAGGTCGGGACGCTTTGCCGCAACCTTACGGTCAATCAAAAAGTATTCCTGTTCCGGACCCACGGTGGTGGAAACCCGTTTCACGTCGGTATCGCCCATCAGGTGTAACACCCGAACCGCCTGGGTATTGAGCGCCTCTAAGGAACGCATCAAGGGCGTCTTTTTATCCAGCGCCTCACCGGTATAAGAGCAGAAGATGGTGGGAATGCAAAGAATGTCGTCTTTGATAAAAGCGTTGGCGGTGGGGTCCCAAGCGGTATAGCCCCGGGCCTCAAAGGTGGAACGCAGTCCCCCGGATGGAAAACTGGAAGCATCCGGTTCGCTCTTAATCAATTCCTTGCCGGAAAATTCCATAATAATTTGATCCTTGCCTGCCGGCATAATAAAACTGTCATGTTTTTCGGCAGTAACGCCGGTCATAGGTTGGAACCAGTGGGCAAAATGAGTCACGCCCTTTTCCATTGCCCAATCTTTCATGGCATTGGCCACCACATCGGCAACCTCACGGGTCAGGGGCACACCTTCTTCTTTGGTACGCCGAACCTGTTTATAAATATCTTTGGGCAGCCATTTTTGCATGGTGGTATCGTCAAACACCATACAGCCAAACAGTTCATGGATATTTTCCAAAACAATCTTCCCCTTTCTTCGGAAAAGCCATCTAAGAAAAGCGCTGTGCGAGGAGTCGCCCAGCGCTTGCGATATCCTTATTATAAAACCTTTGCCGATTTTTGTCAAGAGAAGATAGCGGTTTTCTATCTTTCTGCCGGACGGATGACCCCACAGGCAATTCTCACCCCGGAACCCCCTGCCGGCTGTGTTTGAAAATCGTCGGGGGATTCATGTAAAACCACGGTTTTGCCGAGAACTTCTTCCGGTAAAAACCGGTCGGTGAAAAATAACATAGAGGCCCTGCCATGATTAGAAAAAACCACCGGGAAATCCCCCGGATGATTGCCGTGGGGTTGGTTTTCCGGGTTCCAGTGGCCGTCGGCATCGGCAAAGGGCTCATCGCCGCCGGGATTGCCGCATCCCTCGCCATTGTGGATATGAAACCCATGGGGCCCTACCTGGGGAATATCTCCGGATGCAGGCTGAAATTCCGGCAACCCCTCTGCTAAAATTTCCACCCACGTCCCGTTACGAACTCCCCGAAAGCCTACCGTCCCGGTAATTTCCGGATATTGATTACTTCCCTCTAGCACTGCAATGGCATCATAATGATTCAGCATCATTACCACTCCTTTCCCATTATCCTATGCAGAGATAAGAAAAGGGTGTTGCGCTTTATGTTGAAACCGGTCGATGGAAAAGTTTTGCTTTTTTTCTGGCAATATGGTAAAATATGGAAAAACAAAGAAGAAGGGGAGAAACCATGGTTTTTGATTACAAAAGAGAAGGTACCGTTCGGGAACTCAGCCGACATCGAGAACGGGAAAGCATAGAACGGAGCAGTAACTTCACCCGTTGCGGCGAGGTGAGGACGATACCCATTAAGAACATCTTGACCAATCCCTATCAGCCACGGCGGGAATTTGACCAATCGGCATTGCAGGATTTGGCGGTTTCTATTATGGAATATGGTTTGATGCAACCCATAGCGGTTCGGCAGATTAGTCCTTTTGACTATGAACTCATTGCCGGGGAGCGGCGGCTGGCGGCCTGCCGAAAGTTGGGGATGGCGTATATTCCGGCAGTGGTGATGACGGCAAACAGTACCGATAGTGCAATTCTGGCGTTGGTAGAGAATATCCAGCGGGAAAATTTAAGTTATATGGAAGAGGCAAAGGCCTATGCCGGGCTGATGGAGGAGCATGGCTTGACCCAGGAGGAACTGGCAGATAAGTTAGGGAAAAGTCAGTCCACCATTGCCAATAAAGTAAGAATTTTAAAACTTTCCCCTAAGGTCCGGCGGATGTTAGAGGAAAATCACCTGACCGAGCGCCATGCCCGGGCACTCCTTAGGCTTCCCGAGGAGAAGCAGCAACTGCGGGCGGTGCGGCTGGTGGCAGAAAGAGGACTGAATGTGGCAAAAACCGAAGAATTAATCGAGAATCTATTAAAAACCCCTGCCAAGGCGGCGGTGACTGCCAGACCGGACGGGGAGCGGATTTTCCGGGATGTCCGGATTTTTCAGAATACCATTCGCCAGGCGGTGGATATGATGCGTCGGGCAGGTATCTCTGCCAAGACCGATAAAACCGAGAACGAAAATTATATTGAATATACCATTTTGATTCCCAAGGAGAAGAAAGCGGAAAATTGAAAATGGAAAAGGTGGGTCACCGTAGGGGCGATTTACGAATCTCCCGGCCCAAAGAGAAAAACCCCGGAACAACTGTTCCGGGGTTTTGTTATGCTTTTACAATTTTGCCATCAATGAAGACCAATTCCGGTTTGGCAGTCAATTCCGGAGGATTTCCGCTCCAGATGACCAAATCGGCGTCTTTTCCCACAGTCAGAGATCCTACACGGTCTGCAATCCCACAGATTTCTGCGGGGACACGGGTGATGGCAGAAAGCGCCTCTTTCACAGACAAACCCTCCCGCATGGCAGTACCGGCACAGAGGAGAAGATGTTTTGCCGGGGTTTCCGGATGGTCGGTGATAATTGCCGTGGGGATACCGGCACGAATCAGTTCTGCTGGAGCGGATTCGCTCTGGTTTTTCAGTTCGGGTTTGCTTCGGTCAGTCAAAATAGGGCCGGATAGAACCGGAATCTTCTCCTTTGCAATCCGTTCTGCCGCCAGATGGGCTTCCGTGCCATGAACCAGAACCAAAGATAAATCAAATTCTTTGGCGATTCTGATGGCGGTAAAGATATCATCCAGCCGATGGACATGGGCGTGGAGGGGGATATCTTTTTTCAAAACGGGCAGGAGTGCTGCATGTTTCATATCCCAATCGGGATTACTCTCTTCTAAATCTTCTAACTGTTCCAGATAGTGCTTGGCTTTGGAAAGTGCCTCCCGCAACACAGCGGCAGTTCCCATCCGGGTCACCGGTGTGGCGCTTTTATCGTGATAGGTCACTTTGGGGTTTTCCCCAAAGGCAATTTTCATGGCAACCGGTTCTTTGATAACCATGTCATCGGCACAAATCCCGGCGGTTTTCATGGCAAGGAGTTGTCCTCCCATGGGGTTGGCGCTGCCCGGCCCGGTTACCACGGTGGTAACGCCGGCACATCTCGCCTCGAAAAAGGCTCTGTCCTGGGGATTGACCCCGTCTAAGGCACGCAGTTGGGGCATGATGGGGTCGGTATCTTCGTTGCCGTCATCCCCCTCAAAAGCAATGCCGTCTTCCCAGATGCCGATATGGGAATGTCCGTCAACCAGGCCGGGGGTTACGATTTTGCCTTGCACATCGAAAACCTCTTTGCAGGGAGAAAGTTCCGGTGCTTCTTGCATATCCCCCAGGGCGGCAATCTTTCCGTCTTTGATATAAAGATAACCGTCGGGATAGTCTTTTTCCTCCATGGTTATCAAATGGGCATGAATCAAATAAAGTTCTTGGCTCATTGTTCGTCCTCCGTGGTTTTTTCTATAGGTAAAAAGTTCATCAAAAAAGAATCCGCAAGTTTTTGCCCCTCATCCTTTCCTAAGGCAAGGCAAGCGGTAGAAAGGCAATCTGCCAAAAGTCCGGAATTTCCGGAAATGCTGACGCTCAGCAGTTCATTTTCCACCGGATAACCGGTTTTGGGGTCTAAAATATGGTGATAGTAATTTCCCTCATAGGTAAAATATCGCTGATAGATACCGCTGGTCACCACCGCGCCGATCTCTTCTATGGTGACGGTTTTTTCATAATCCCCCGCAGAGGAAAAGGGTTTTTGGATGCCGATTTCCCAACTGCCATCCTTGCTTGCGGGGTTTTTCCCAAAGACAAGGACGTTACCGCCCAAGTCCAAAACGCCCCAAGAGGCGCCGGTTTCTATCATGGCGTTCTTTGCCATATCTGCCCCGTAGCCTTTGGCAACGCCGCCTAAATCAATCTTGACCCCGTCTTTGGTTTTGGTTAAGGTATGATTTTCGGTATCCAGCCGGAGAAATTCCCAACCAACCAGAGGAAGTTTCTTTTGGATTTCTTCTTGGGCAGGGGGTGTTTTCCCCTCTTGAAAATCCCAAAGTTCCTTGACCGGGGCAATGGTAACATCAAATGCGCCGCCGGATTTTTCGCTGACAACCAGGGCGGTTTCTACCATGGTTTCTGTGTGAGAATCCAAAGACACTGCCTCCCCGGCAGGGGCGTTATTAAAGATGGAAACGGTGGAGTCCTCCCGGTAAAAATCCGAGAAGTTCTGGATTTCTTCCAGTTTGTGAAACGCTGCCAGAACGGCCTCTTTCCGGTCTGCCCGGATGGTACAGACCGTGTCCATCAAAAATCTGGTTTCCGTATACTCTTGGGGCTTTCCCGGCAGGGAACAGCCGGTCAGCAACAAAGGAAAAAGTAAAAAGAAAAGTAATCGTTTCATGGTTTCGTTCCTATTTCAAATCATTCTATCCTAAGTATAACATAGAATTCAAAAAAAGCAACCACCCTATGGGGAAAGGAAAACCCGTCTACCACAAATAATAAAAAATTTACAGAAAAAAGGGGATATTTTGATACAAATTTCCTATTTTTTCGGAAAAGCGAAATTTCCTCTTGATTCTCCCCTTTTTTATGATATAATTGTTAAGATAGGTATATTGCGATCAAATTTTATATAGAGGGATGAGGGAATCTATGAAGAGAAATGACATTCACAAGATACTGATTATTGGCTCCGGCCCGATTATCATTGGACAAGCCTGTGAATTTGACTATTCCGGAACCCAGGCGTGTAAAGCCCTGCGGAATTTAGGCTATGAGATTGTTCTGGTGAACTCCAATCCGGCAACCATCATGACCGACCCGGACACGGCGGACATTACCTATATTGAACCTTTGAACGTAGAACGCCTGGAACAGATTATTGCCAAGGAACGTCCCGACGCCCTGCTCCCCAACCTGGGCGGTCAGTCCGGCCTTAACCTGTGCAGTGAACTGAACCAAGCCGGCGTTTTGGATAAATATGACGTGAAAGTCATCGGTGTTCAGGTAGACGCCATCGAACGCGGTGAGGACCGTATCGAATTTAAAAAGACCATGGACAAACTGGGTATCGAGATGGCACGGAGCGAGGTGGCATACTCGGTAGAGGAAGCCCTCTCCATTGCAGAAAAACTTAACTATCCGGTGGTTCTTCGTCCTGCCTATACCATGGGCGGTGAAGGCGGCGGTATGGTTTATAACAAAGAGGAGTTAAAGACGGTGTGCGCCAGAGGCTTGCAGGCGTCTTTGGTGGGTCAGGTTCTGGTAGAAGAATCCATCTTAGGATGGGAAGAACTGGAACTGGAAGTGGTTCGTGATGCCAAGGGTAATATGATTACCGTCTGCTTCATTGAGAACATTGACCCCCTGGGCGTGCATACCGGTGACTCCTTCTGCTCCGCACCGATGCTGACCATTTCGGAAGAAACCCAAAAGGAACTCCAACGCCAGGCATATAAAATTGTAGAGGCCATTGAGGTCATCGGCGGTACCAACGTACAGTTTGCTCATGACCCGGTAAGCGGCAGAATTATCGTTATTGAAATCAACCCCAGAACCTCCCGTTCTTCCGCCCTTGCTTCCAAGGCAACCGGATTCCCCATCGCATTGGTTTCTGCCATGCTGGCAAGCGGTATGACCTTAGATGAGATTCCCTGCGGTAAGCACGGCACTTTGGATAAGTATCAGCCGGGCGGGGATTATATTGTGATTAAGTTTGCCCGTTGGGCATTTGAAAAGTTCAAGGGTGCAGAAGATAAACTGGGCACTCAGATGCGCGCCGTGGGCGAGGTTATGAGCATCGGCAAGACCTATAAAGAAGCATTCCAGAAAGCCATCCGTTCTCTGGAAATCGGCAGATATGGTTTGGGCGGAGCCAAAGACTTTGGCACAAAGACCAAAGAGGAACTGTTGACCATGCTGAATGTTCCAAGTAGTGAACGGCATTTTATCATGTATGAGGCGCTCCGCAAGGGTGCTACCGCGGATGAAATCCATGAGCGGACCAAGGTGAAGCACTATTTCATCCAGCAGATGAAAGAACTGGTGGAGGAAGAAGAAGCACTCAAAGCCAAGGCAGGCAGCGTTCCGGATACTGAAACCCTGAAAAAAGCAAAGCAAGATGGGTTTGCTGATAAATATTTGGCACAACTGTTGGAAGTAGAAGAATCCGCCATCCGTGATGCACGGACAAGTGCCGGCATTGTGGAAAAATGGGAGGGCGTTCATGTGAGCGGCACCCAGGATGCGGCTTACTACTATTCCAGTTATAATATTGCAGAAGACTGCAAAGCCACCGAGGGCGGCAAGCAGAAAGTCATGATTTTAGGCGGAGGTCCCAACCGTATCGGTCAGGGAATCGAGTTTGACTACTGTTGTGTTCATGCCTCCAAAGCCTTAAAGGCACTGGGCTTTGAAACCATCATTGTCAACTGTAATCCGGAGACGGTTTCTACCGACTATGATACTTCGGATAGACTCTACTTTGAACCCTTAACCTTAGAGGACGTGCTCAGCATCCACGACAAGGAAAAACCCGTAGGCGTGATTGCTCAGTTTGGCGGTCAGACACCGCTGAACTTAGCGGCAGACCTAAAAGCCGCCGGTGTGAACATCTTAGGTACCACGCCGGAAACCATTGATTTGGCAGAGGACAGAGATTTGTTCCGTGCTATGATGGACAAGTTAGAAATTCCCATGCCGGAATCCGGCATGGCGGTTAATGCCGAAGAAGCCCTCGCTATCGCAGAGAAAATCGGTTATCCGGTGATGGTTCGCCCCTCTTATGTCCTGGGCGGCCGTGGCATGGAAGTGGTTTATGACAGCGAGTCCTTGACCTACTATATGCAGGCAGCCGTGGGTGTTACCCCGGATAGACCCATCTTGATTGACAGATTCTTAGGACGTGCTACCGAATGCGAGGCAGACGCGGTTAGCGACGGTACTCATGTTTTCGTTCCCTCTGTTATGGAACATATCGAACTTGCCGGCGTTCACTCCGGCGACTCCGCTTGTGTGATTCCGCCCAAGAGCCTGACGGCAAGCCAGATGGATACCATTAAGGAATACACCAAGAAGATTGCCAAAGAGATGAACGTGGTAGGCCTGATGAATATGCAGTACGCCATTGAAGACGGCGTGGTTTATGTGTTGGAAGCCAATCCCCGTGCATCCCGTACCGTTCCGCTGGTTTCTAAGGTTTGCGGCATCAATATGGTGCAACTGGCAACTGAGATTATGACAGCAGAACTCACCGGCAAAGAATCTCCCGTTCCTGCTTTGAAAGAAAAGAAACTGCGGCATTGCGGCGTCAAAGAAGCGGTATTCCCCTTTAATATGTTCCCGGAAGTTGACCCCCTCTTGGGTCCGGAAATGCGTTCCACCGGCGAAGTTCTGGGCATTGCTCCCAGTTTTGGGGAAGCCTTTATCAAGGCACAGGAAGCGGCATCGGTGAAACTGCCCTTAAACGAGGGTACTATCTTAATCAGCGTCAATGATGCGGATAAGCCCGAGGCACTATTGGTTGCCAGAACCTTCCATGAATGCGGATTTAAGTTGGTAGCCACCGGCGGCACCTATGATATGATTAAAGCCACCGGTATCCCGGTTGAGCGGATTGCCAAAATCAACGAGGGCAGACCCAACATTGCCGATAAGATTATGAACCATGAGGTTGATTTTGTGGTCAATACCCCCATTGGCAAGAAAGGTGCAGAGGATGACAGTTATATCAGAAAGACGGCGATTAAGCACAGAATTCCGTATATGACCACCATCGCAGAAGCCCAGGCAGCAGCAGACGGTATCAAAGCCGTGAAGAAATCCGGCAAGATTGGAGTCAAAGCGCTGCAAGAATTCCACAAAGAAATCAAATAAAGAAAAGGCATCCCATCGGGATGCCTTTTTAATTTAACTACATTCGTATTAGAAAAATACCGCCATTTTCCGTCGGTCATATCCTGTAGGGGCGATTCATGAATCGCCTGCTGGGGTTCTATAAAATCTCCTGTAATAATTTTTCCGGGCTTTCCAAGCCGGCAGAAATATTGAATTTTCCAAGCCGGGAAAAAATGCCCTCCCTAAGGCCGGCGGTGCAAATTTTCAGATAGGGGGACTTTTGCTCTTCTAAGAGAAGAAGCAGGGGTAACATCCCGGCACAAATGGTATCGGCACGTCCCGGCTCTAATCCCAGATGGGCAATCCGCTCTTCCGGCGTTTTTTGCAAAAGTTCTTGAAAAAGGATTTCCACCCGGTCTTTGGAAAGGGAATATCCATGAACCTCCGGCAACTGTTCAACGCCCAAAAGCCGGGCGTCCAGATGGGGGAGTGCTCCGGCACTTCCGCCAAGACCAATGAGGGAGAAGTTTTTTGCCTGTTCCAAAAGCCCCACCTCCCGATAAAGAGAGAGAATGGCATCTTTGGCGGAGGCAAGGTCTTCTTTAAATCGGTCGGTGAGAGTCATAGCCCCAAAGGGCAGGCTGATTTTTCCGGTTAACGTTCCGTCTTTGGCTAAAATCAATTCGGTGCTGCCGCCGCCCACATCGGCAATCAGGCAGTCCTTTTCTTCCGGCAGGGAGGCAAGAACCCCATAAAAATCAAACTGGGCTTCCATCTTCCCTGAAATGACGGCGAGGGTGATGCCGGTTTCCCGGGAAACTCTCTCGCAAAAGGCGGGGCCGTTTTTGGCACGGCGCACCGCGGCGGTGGCTACCGCCAGAA
>JAZSKV010000058.1:0-2847 GCA_045534975.1 Ructibacterium sp.
TAACCCCACCGATAATCCGTGCAAGTTCTTCTTGCCTTTTTTCCTTATCCAGAGAAACTACCGTGGTCCGTGTCCGTTCCTCGTCAAAAGTCTTTTCAATCAAAAAATGAATATCTGCCATGCTGGCAATCTGGGCCAAGTGAGTAATGGACAAAATTTGGTGATTCTTTGCAAGCATACAAATCTTTTCTGCAATCTTCTGGGCAGCACGCCCGCTAACACCGGTATCAACTTCATCAAAAATCAAAGTTTCTACCGGGTCACCATCTGCCAATACCGACTTGATGGCAAGCATGATTCTTGACATTTCACCGCCGGAAGCAATTTTAGCAAGGGGTTTTAATTCCTCCCCCGGATTCCCGGAAATTAAGAATTCCACCTTATCGGCACCCGTTTTGGTATAGTGCAACTTCTCACCGTCGACCAAAGGTTCTACCGAAACAGAAAATCGCATTTTTTCCATATCCAAATCAGAGAGTTCTTTCATAATCGCCGTCTGCAAGTCAATCGCCGCTTCCCGGCGTTTGGAAGAAAGTTCCGTTGCCCGTTGATATAATGCGACTTCCTCTCTCTCTAACAGTTCCGTCAGCCGTTTCCGTTCAGCATCACTGTTTTCAATCTTCGCAAGTTCTTCTTCTGCCGCTTGCAGATACCCAAGTATTTCCGGCACAGATTCGCCATATTTTCTTTTTAAATCGGCAATCTGTTGCAGACGACTCTCTATGTTATTAAGTTCATCCGGCTCAAAATCAATCCGGTTTAAATAACTTTTTAGTTCATGCGTCACATCCTCTACATCAGCCAGAACACAATGTAGGGTTTGATAAAATTTGTCTAAGGTTTCGTCCAGAAGATGGATCTGCTCCAAATGCCGTACCGCATCAGAAATCTGGTCATAAGCAGAGGTACTATCCTCCTTGCCATACAATCCCTCATAAGCCTTGCTGGTTCGTTCCATAATGGATTCAAAATGTGCCAGATATTCTTTCCGTTCTAGCAAGTCCTCTTCCTCGCCGTCTTTCAATCCAGCGGAAGAGATTTCCTGAATTTGATAAGCCAAAAGATCCATCCGACGAGCCTTTTCATTTTCATCGGTCAAAAGTTCTTGCAATTCTTTTTCCAGGTTATGTACCACCTGATATTGAGCCTGATATGCTGCAAGTAGCGTATCATAATCTCCGTAATTGTCCACAAAACCCATATGAGACTTTGTCGAGAGTATATTCTGATTGTCGTTTTGCCCGTGAATGGTCAAAAGATAACCAGCCACCTCTTTTAACTGGCTCATCGGTACCATATGTCCGTTGATACGGCAACGGCTTTTTCCATCGATGCTGATTTGCCGGCTAATATACAAAAGTCCGTCTTCGGTTTCGATACCCAGTTCCCGCAGTTCGCTTTCAATACTCTCGCTTGGTTCAAAAACCAAATCCACAGAGGCCATGTCGGCGCCACTGCGTATCAATTCTCTTGCGGTGCGCTCGCCCAGAGCCATATTAATAGAATCAATCAAAATGGATTTTCCGGCACCGGTTTCACCCGTCAATGCATGAAAACCAGAACCAAAAGATACCGTCACTTCTTCAATGACAGCCACATTTTTGATATGGAGTTCTCTAAGCATACGGCACCTCCTAACGATTTTTAATCCGATAACTTCTCCCGTAACACATCAAAGAAGTTTTGCTGCCCGGGAATCAAAAGTTGGGTAATATTTTTAGAACGAGTAATGCGAATTTTCTGGTTTTCTCCCAAAACATGACGCCGTTTTCCATCTATCATGACAAGAACGGAAGACCGATAAGGCGGCATGGGTATCATTTCCACCACGTCACAACCTGGAATCACCACAGACCGTGCCGTCAGCGTGTGCGGACAAATGGGAGTCAGCATCATGGCTTCCATTTCCGGATGCATGATAGCCCCACCGGCCGATAAGGAATACGCCGTAGAACCTACTGCTGTTGCCAAAATCAAACCGTCTGCAGGATAATCACCAATACAAGTGCCGTTGACCGAAGCCGACACATGAATCATACGGCTGTATCCGTCACCGGACACCACAACATCATTCAGTGCAGTAAAGGTTGCTTTGACCTCCTCCTCTTCCAAAACCGTTGCATCTATCATCATGCATTGACGCAGAGTATAATTACCCTTGAAAACATCTTCAAATACCTGATAATTTCCTTTTTCCGTCTGAGCCAAAAAACCGAGATGCCCTAGGTTAATCCCCATCAAGGGTACACCCAGTTTTGCGGCAAGGGGTGCCACTTTTAGGATGGTGCCGTCACCGCCTAAAACAATGGCAATATCCGCCTCTTTTAAGATTTCTTCCTGACTACCGAAAGAAACACCGGAAATCCCCATTTCTAGAAAAACAGATTCCATGAAAACGGTGGCATTGTGTCTCTTTAAGATATCAAGAACCTTTTTTGTTTCAACAAGACCAATATCTCGGGTCACATTGGGAATGATAGCAAACTTTTTCATAACCATCACCTATCTAAAATATGGGAAGCCTCCACCAGTGCCAAAATATCAAATTCCAGGGGTTCTCCCTGTTTTCCCACATACATCAAATATTCAATATTCCCCTCCGGTCCACGAACCGGAGAATAGTCCAGTCCTAATACCCGGAAACCTATTTCCTTGGTAAAATTTAGAACTCGCTCAATAACTTCAACATGTACCGCCGGGTCTCTTACTACACCTTTTTTGCCGACTTTTTCCCGCCCTGCCTCAAACTGAGGTTTAATTAAGCAAACCCCATACCCATCTTCCTTTAGTAGTTGATAGGCAATTGGCAGAACCAAACCTAAGGATATGAAAGAAACATCCACAGAG
>JAZSKV010000021.1:0-12346 GCA_045534975.1 Ructibacterium sp.
CTTGATTCCAAAAGGTTTGATTAATTTAGAGATATACATGGCTGTGGTTTCACCCTCTAAGTTCGGGTTGGTAGCCATAATAACTTCTTTGACCTCGCCGGTTCCAATTCTCGCCATCAGTTCTTTAATTCGGATATCATCCGGGCCTATGTTATCCATGGGAGCGATAGCACCGTGCAGAACATGGTAGATGCCTTTGAATTCATTGGTGCGTTCCATCTGCAACACATCTTTTGGACTTTCCATAACACAAATAACACTGTGGTCACGGCTGGGATTTTCACAAATACTACACACTTCTTTATCAGAAAGGTTTTGGCACTCCTTGCAGTAGCAAAGACTTTTCTTTGCCTCTAAAATGGCGTGGGCAAACTTTTCTGCTTTTTCTATTGGCTGGTTCAGCAGAAAAAAGGCAAGACGCTGGGCGGTTTTGCTGCCAATGCCCGGCAACTTTTCAAATTCTTCAATCAAATTCTGTAAGGGTGCTGCAAAATATTCCATATTTTTTCTCCTGTATTAAAATATCTCAAGTTTATTTTTCAATCCGGAAAATCGTTTCTGGGTATTGTCATTCTCTACAAACAACCGCACATATTCTTCCTGTCCTACCAGCACCACCAAAGATTTTGCACGTGTAATGGCGGTGTAGAGCAAGTTTCTGGTCATCAAAACCCGATGGGTTTCAAACATGGGCATAACCACCACATCAAATTCACTGCCCTGACTTTTATGCACTGTAATGGCATAGGCAAGTTCCAGTTCATCCAAAAGCATAAAATCATACTGTACCATACGATCGTCAAAAACTACCGTTATTTTCTGACTTCGATTATTGATATCGGTAATAAAGCCAACGTCGCCATTGAAAACACCAAGGCCTTTTTCGGAGCCGTCAACCCGTTCCCATTCCATCTGGTAGTTATTTTTAATCTGCATGACCTTGTCACCAAGACGAAAGGTATTGTGTCCGGAAATCTTCTCCGGTTTATCCAGTGATGGCGGATTCAAGGCTTCCTGTAATACCGTGTTAAGATAGGTGACGCCAATGATGGATTTTCGTGTCGGCGTCAAAACTTGAATCTGGGAAAGATTACTGAGTCCGTAGGCTTTTGGCAAGCGTCTTGCACATAAATCTGCAATGGTCTCCGGCAAACTCATGGGGTCATCTCTGGTAACTAAAAAAAAGTCATTGTCCCAGTCGTTGAGCATGGGCATTTCCCCGCGATTGATCCTGTGGGCATTCATGACAATCATGCTCTCTCGTGCCTGACGGAAAATTTCTGTCAATCGAATACAGGTTAAAACCTCGCTGTCAATAATATCTTTTAAAACATTTCCTGCTCCTACCGAGGGCAACTGATCGCTATCCCCTACCATGACAAGTTTTGCGCCCCTTGGTATCGCAGAGAGCAAACTATCCATCAATAAAATATCCACCATGGACATTTCATCAACAATTAGCAAATCACAATCCAACGTGTTTTGTTGATTTCTGGCAAATTGCATTCCCACTTCATTCACTCCCGGTGTAATCTCTAAAAGCCGGTGAATGGTCTTTGCCTCCACGCCGCAAAGTTCCGTAATCCGCTTGGCAGCACGACCGGTAGGCGCCGCTAGGGCAACCCTCTTCCCGGAACGCTCCATCAATTCTATCATAGTTTTGATGATGGTGGTTTTTCCTGTACCGGGACCTCCCGTAATGACCACAGCAGAATTTTCAAAAATGCTTCGTACCGCTTCTAATTGCGCTTCTGCCAGTTGAATGCCGGTCTCTGATTCTACTTCCTCAATCAATTCATTGATTTCTTGAGTATTTACATCAAAAACCAGTTGTGACATCTGTAAGATCCGTTCTGCTACTCGTTTTTCTGCATCGTAATATAGACGCAAGTAGAGCGCATCATATTCTCCTTGATTTACCAAAACCAAATCTTCTTTTAGTAGCATTTCAGCAACGGTTTCTTCGGCAACGCCACGTTCTATCTCCAAAAACTGACAGGTTTGGCTCACGACGGTCGAACGGGGTAAAAAGGTATGGCCGTTTAAATATCCAATCTGTTTCATCAAACAAGAAATACCGGCAGATACCCGATGATAAGAATTCCGGTCAAGACCCATCTCTGTGGCAATATTATCCGCAGTCTGAAAAGTAATCCCATCTACCCGTTCTGCCAGAATAAATGGGTTTTCTTTTACTAAATTCACCGTAGAAGAACCAAACTGCTGAAATGCCTTAAACGCCGCACCGGGAGAAATGCCAAACTGTTGAAAAAACATCACAACTTCCCGAACGCCAATGAGTTCAACGAATTTTTTATAGATGGCATCCACCTTTTTCTTGGTGAGGCCAGAAATTGCCAAAAGCCTGTCCGGCTCATGCTCAATCACTTCTAAGGCTTCGGCGCCAAACATCTCAACAATCCGTCGGGCGGTGGCTTTCCCAATTCCCGGCAATAATCCGGAGGCAAGGTATTTTTCAATTTCTGTTTCGGTAGAGGGAAGATTATGTTCATAGCATTCTACCCGGAATTGGTCGCCGTACTCCACATGGGTCACCCATTCTCCGTGAACGGTGATGCTTTCTCCCTCTGTTAAGTTTGGCATATATCCGGTCAGGGTAATCAGTTGCCCACCGCTGGAAATATCGCAAACGGTGTAGCCATTCTCGTGGTTTTCGTAAATAACATGTTCTACGATCCCCTCAATCTTCAGCAACATTTACCCCTCCCTTCTTGCTACTTCACCAAATTTATTCTTTCCAAATGAAATGATAATTGATAGACTCTCCGCCATCAACGAGTATATTTTGCCCCGTACAGAACTGATTGGTCACGGTAAGGAAATAGGCCCACTGTGCCATTTCCTCCGGGGTTGCCCATCGTTTCAAGGGCGTTTCGTCCATAATTTGTGACCAAAGTTTTGGGTCATTCATCACACAATCATTCAGCGGAGTAATCACACCCCCGGGGTCAAGACTGTTGCAGGTTGCCCCAAATTTTGCAATCCGCATGGCAACATTTTTAGTATATGCCATGACACCGCCTTTGCTGGCACAATATTCCGGGAATTCTGCTCCGGTATGGCCACTGGCAGAACCAATGTTAAGTATAGATTTAATCTTGTTTTGAACACCATATTTTTCTGTTATATGAATCAACGCTTTTAAATTGACGTCAATATCCGCTTCGTTCTGAGTTCCTGCGTTGTTAATTAAAATATTGATATCCTCTAAATCAGGCAAGTTTTCATAGTCACGAATATCGCACATGTAATGGGTATAGTTATGTTGGGAAAGGCTGGCTTCCATCCGATCGATGCCTATCACTTCATGATTTTCCTGTAAAAACATTTCCGCAATGGCTTTCCCGATTCCTTGGGATGTACCTGTAATCAAGATTTTCATTCTATTCCCTTCCTTTGGCAATATAATCTAAGTATTCTTTCCCAACGGCATTCTTCTTCCAGTTGGTTACAATGCGATATCCAATGGACGAAAATACAATTTCCATGATAAGTTCTGCAAATGCGCCGGTTAACGCGCACATGGTACATTG
This sequence comes from Ructibacterium sp., assembly GCA_045534975.1. Classification (GTDB taxonomy): domain Bacteria; phylum Bacillota; class Clostridia; order Monoglobales; family Monoglobaceae; genus Ructibacterium. Next base: position 3,555 of record JAZSKV010000021.1, read on the forward strand.
CAGTACCGTCCAGTGGAAGCCATCCCAAAACACCGGCGCGAACCCAACAAATACGATGATAGAAAAGATAAAGTTATCAAAGAATTGCCCGATAAAAGTGGATAGATACGTTTGTGTTGCATAGGCAAGTTTTCCGTCAGGATTCTTTTGAAACGTTTTGCCGATTGACCAATTAAGGATATTGTTGATGCATGCCGATGCCAAAAACGCGATAGTACTTCCCAATAATACAAACCACGTTCCCCCAAAAATATCATTAAATGCACGATAATCATTGGCATTTGAGGGAATCTTGCTTGCAACAAAGAAAATCAGGCAAGTAAGCAAATTGATCATTGCAGCAAGGACGGAAATCTTATTGGAAGCCTTGGGACCAAAATGCTTGGTTACAACATCCATGCACATGAACGATAGCCAGGAAATTAAGATTCCGCCGTCCAAAGCAATCCAATCAAGTTGCAAAAGCGTTTTATTAGCAAGGAGATTCATGCAAATGACGCTGACCACAAATAAGGTAACAACCGGTGCAGGAATACATCGAAACAAAATTACTGTTTCATTTTTCTCCTGCAAAATCTGTTTTTTTATTTTAGACATAATGTTTCTCCTATCCTTATGATACCATAATCATAAAACCGGTTAAAACTGCCAGAAACCCAAAGTTATACAAAGAAAACATCTTGATATAATATTTTGTTTTCCCTGGATTATGCTTCACATATTCCCGAAAAGTAATCAGGCTTGCAAGGGACGATATCAAAGTTCCCACACCGCCAATGTTGACCCCAACTAACAAATCTCTGTAATTTTGGGTGAACTGCGAGAGCAAAATGGCAGATGGCACGTTGCTGATACATTGACAGGACAGAACGCTGAAAAGTAACGCACTCCTATCCAACAAAGCAGAGAAAAACCATCTTACAACACCGATTCTTGCCATATTTCCGGCAAAAATAAAGAAAAACACAAAGGTAAGCAATAAAGGATAGTCCACCATTTTTAATGCTTTTCTATCTACAAACGCCAAGACAATCGGGATGATCACCAAACCAATCCAACAAGGAATTCCCCGGAATACGATAAGAATTGATAAGGCAAACAACAATAAATAAAGAGCCGTTTTCCTCGGGTTTAGCTCTATTTTCTCATCCTCTAATTCCAAAGGTTCCGGTTTGATGAACACCAAACAACAAACAGTAATCAATAAAACAGATAAAATAAAGGGTGGTTCCATAATCTTGATAAATTCCAGATTAGAGATGTTGTATGTAGAATATAAGTATAGATTCTGGGGGTTACCAAAGGGGGTCAACATTCCGCCTAAATTGGCAGATATATTCTGCATAATAAAAGTAAACGCCATATACTTTTCCTTGCCTGTGGTAGTTAAAACAAAATATCCCAGGGGTAGGAAAGTTAAAAGTGCCATATCGTTGGCAATCAGCATGGACCCAATAAATGTAATATAGACAAGTGCCAAAATTGCCATCCTGGCGTTTTTAAAAAGTTGCACTACCTTTCTTGCCATCATGTAAAAAAAGTTAATATTTTTCAATGCACAAACGACGGCAAGAACACAAAACAAACACGCCAATGTTTTGTAATCAAAATATCCCCAATATTCCCCATTAATAGGAATGATAAGGCTGGTTATAACAGCTGCGAAAAATGCAATCAACATAACTGCATTCTTTTTCAAAAAACCTTGCATGACTACTTTCTCTTCTCCTTTGCATCTTAACGGTTCTATTATAGCATAAAGGATTTTTGAACTCAATATTTTTGTCGAAAAAAAGACGATTTTCTTTTGAAAATCGTCTTTTTAATTTACAGGGAAGTGTATAACCCATAGAGTTTTGCATAGGCTCCGTTTTTCTCCATCAGTTCCTGATGAGAGCCGGCTTCCACAATACCATCCTGGGTCAAAACAATAATCTTTGTTGCATTTTTGATGGTAGTCAACCGATGGGCAATGGTGAACGTGGTACGTTCTTCGGCAAGCCGTTCCAGAGATTTTTGTACTACCAATTCGCTTTCGTTGTCCAAGGCACTGGTGGCTTCATCCAAGATAAGAATTGGCGGATTTTTCAGGAAAAGTCTGGCGATAGAAATTCTCTGTTTTTGCCCGCCGGAAAGTTTCAAGCCACGCTCGCCCACATAGGTGTCATAGCCATCCGGTAACGCTGCAATAAATTCGTGGGCGCCGGCATTTTTCGCCGCTTCTATCACCGCTTCCTCCGTTGCATCGGGACAGCCATAGATGATATTCTCCCGAACCGTTCCGCTGAAAAGATAGACATCCTGCTGCACAATACCGATATGATCACGCAAGGACTTTAAGGTGATATCCTTAATAGGAATCCCGTCGATGGTAATTGTTCCTTCACCAATTTCATAAAACCGTGGCAAAAGATTACAAAGGGTAGTCTTTCCGCCGCCGGAGGGTCCTACAATGGCAACATTCTCCCCTTTTTGCACCTGGATATTGATGTGAGAAAGCACCTCGCTGTGATCTTCTTCATAAGCAAAACTTACATTTTCATAGGCGATATTGCCCACAACTTCAGTAAGTTCTATGGCATCCGGAGCATTCGTGATATCCGGTGCAACACACATCACCTCATTGAACCGCTCAATCCCGGTGAGTCCCCGCTGGAACTGCTCGGTAAAATCTACCAATTTCCGAATCGAGGTAATCAACGTCTGGATATACAGGAGATAGGCAATCAAGTCTGCTGCATCAATTTTGCCATATACCATAAATAAAGAGCCGGCTACCAACACTGCCACATACATCACCCCGTCAAAGAAACGGGTACATGCCTGAAACCGTGCCATGTACTTATAGGAATTTTTCTTGGTGGCAAAAAACTTTTTATTGCCCTCCGCAAATCGTTCCTTTTCCTTTTCTTCGTTGGCGAAACTCTTAACCACCCGGATACCAAGCAAGGTATCTTCCACCTGTGCATTGAGTTCACCGGTTTGTTCACGCTGCTTTTTGAAAGCCGCCTTCATACCCTTTCTGAAAAAAGCCACAGACAAGAGCATCAGGGGAAGCAACGCAAAAATAATGATAGTTAGATAGAGATTGATGCTGCTGAGGATGATGAATGAACCCACAATCTTGATGGTACAGATGAAAAATTCCTCCGGACAATGGTGGGCAAACTCTGTAACATCGAACAAGTCGTTGGAAATTCTGGACATAATCTGTCCAACTTTCGTATTATCAAAGTAATGGAAAGACAGACCCATCAAATGAGAAAATAAGTCGCGCCGCATATCTGTTTCAATTTTTGCACCCATGACGTGCCCGGTATTTGCCATATAATAATTGGCAAATGTATCAACAATCCGCAAAAAGAGATACAAAAGGCCTAGTTTCAGTACAGTGTCCAACAGCAAAGCGCTGTCTCCCAACTCCGCCGTATTGGTAATCTCCCGAACAATCATCGGAAGCACCAGTTCACAGACCGTAGAAAGACTGGCACACAAAAGGTCAAATACCATAATCCAGAGATAAGGCTTATAGTATTTGGAAAAAGAGCGAATATCAGCCCATGCGTGTCTTTGTTTAGTTTTCATCCGCTGCCACCTCCCAACGCGTCTTTTAATCCCCGGCTTATTTCTCAATCATTTTTTCGCACAGCAACCGAATAAAACTGCTGTTTATATAGACCTTTCCATTGCACACATAAGGCATCGCTTTTGCTCTACCTGTATGAGTATTTTGAAAATGTCCACTTATATATTGATAGGTTACTTCCGTTTCCTCGCCGTTTAAAAGCACCTTATCAACATAAAGATAACTCATGGGCTTGTCCCCTAAGACATCAATGTTATGATTAAGAACCTCATACACAAAAGGCTTTGCCTCCGTGGAATCAATGATCAAAACGTCATTCTCAAAAGAAAATTTGATATTCAAAAATTCAAAGGTTTCCTTTAGAGGGAGCATATCCGCATAGTAAAACTCAGGAGTACTAAAGCCATTCACGATCTTTTCTTCTTCACCCGAAATAAGTTTATATTCATACTGTGCGTTTCTTGCGCCATGTTCATCATATTCTGACGGCTGACCCTCTGGGGAACCTATGCCAATATCCGTCTCTAATTTTTGATACGCTCTGATTTCATCAGTCTTTAGATTGATAACATAATCTATATCATAGGAAAAATAAACCTTCTGATTTTCTTCATCGATAACCACATTGTCAAATCTTTTATAACTTTCCGAACCTAAAGAATGCTGATACTCAAATTTTGTTCCGTCTGCTTTATTAATTTTGATCAATCGATCTGAGCCGTTCATAACATAACTGGAAAACATATACAGGAACAAATATTCATCCGTTTCAAATTGTTCCTTGATGGTGCTGATGGTATGATTCTTAAAATAATTTAGCCAATGTTCTGCCGTGGGTGTTATTTTTCCTTCTTTAAAAATCAACTCTTCTACTTTCTCTACATAAAAGAATTCCACCAAAGGATAAATTTCTCTGGTTTGATATGCGCCGTTTTCATCGGTCTCCACATACAAGTCCGGGAACTTACAACGATAGCCAATGGTTTCGCCATCATAAGTTACCGGAACAATAGTGTTATCAGGGATTTCCTTTTCGCACAGGATATATCCTCCAACGAGCGGTGCCTCCACCGGCTTTGCCTCAAGTTTGCTCCCGTTGTCTACCTCTGTCAATATCATATTATATCCCATATCCTCCAACATATTTCTCATGCTATAAGGATAACGATATAGTGTTTCTAAGGTAATAGTACGGAGATTTTCGTTCCAGAAATACCTTCCCCCTGTCTCCGAAAAGGCATTGTCCATGCCAAGTTCCTCTATGATAACTGCCATTTTTCCATTTAAGGAAAAAGTATTGAGTTCTTTACCACGGTAGTAAGTCTTAATATCTGTTTCATAAATATTGCCAACAATCTTTCCCGGTTTTTGACTATTTTGATTGCTCCCACCTACAAGACGTTCCGGAGCGAAATCATCAATAATAAGTGTTCTTAAAGCGTCATAGTACCGATATTGGTTGGTAATATCCTCTACCACAACCACGGTGTTACCGCCAATGTTATAGGACGGAACTTCTACACTGTTGATGTAGCATACGATATCCGTTGCATAAATAGAACCGCAGATATCACCGGATGCCGCCCAGACCGTTATACTAACCATAAATAATCCCAAAAACAAACTAATGATCAGTTTTTTCATAACTTTTCCTCCTAAAAACAATCATTCAAACCAGTACGGCATTGCCCAGGCTTTTCTGCCCTGGGCGTCACGCAACTGCACCCAAATGTACGGAGAAATCGCACGAAGTCCTGAAATATCCAAAGTTACATCGGTCAGGCAATCAGTTCGCTCAACCTCAGCAGCCTTATAGGATAAGTATTTCCCATGGACAAAAACACCACATACCGGTGAACATTGTACGTGAAGCATATCCCCCTCCAGCCAAAGGTTTTGGAACATAGGACCGGTAGAAGCAAAAAGAGCACCATCCATAATACCTTTTGTCAACGTATCATAACTCAGTTTCGGGGCTTTAATTACGGTAAAACCCTGGAAGTATTCTACAAAAGGACTGCCGTCTTCAAAGCGAATATGGCAATCATCACCTGCCATCGGCGCCGCTTTTCCTCCGGTGCGCAAAAAATACTCATAAAAGGCAGAATCATCCGAATAATTGTTAAACATTGTGCCAATGGAATTGTAAACTTCCACGCCGTCCATCCCTTTGATACGGAGCAAATCTTCGGTGGACATATCCGAGAACACAGGATGATTGACAGTGACAATACAATCCCTACTTTTAAGGTCCTGAACTACCTCATTAATCAAATCATAATCCAAAGGCATCGACGGTTTTTCAAATGTCGTATCAGGATTTTTGGCAATGGCATTGATATGAACCATTTTACGCACATAACCACTTTCATCACAGAAAGAAAAATCCAACTCCGTACCGGTCAATGCCACAAAGTTTTCATCTGTCAAATGTGTCTGCGGCATACACTTTCTATGATCGGTAAAGGCTACCGCGTGGTATCCCTGTGCAAGATAAATCTCTTTCAGTTTTTCCGGTGTAAAATTTCCGTCACTTTCGGTAGAATGGGCATGCAAATTTGCCTTGTAAAGGTTTCCGGTTTCCGGCAACAGCCAAATTTTCCCCGTCGTCATGCTACTCTTTTCTTTTTTTGTTTCAATATCCTTCGGAATGATAATTCGTTGCATTTTATGCTGACCCTTTCGTTTGTTCTCTTTTCAAAAAACCACGGAGCAATCAAAGTCTCATAATGCAAAATATTCAAGAACAGATTTCACGCGGTGAACACGTGGCTCATTGGCAAAACTGCCATCATACTCCCAGTTGTCAATCCAGACAACTTCCATGCCGGCATTCAGGGCACCGGCAACGTCCGAAGTGGGGTCATCTCCCACAAACACACATTGGTCATTGGAAACGCCTAAAAGATTTGTCGCATGGTCAAAGATGCGTCGGTCCGGCTTATGTATCCCCAGTTCCCCGGAAAATACAATGACATCAAACAACGGCTCTATTCCTAAGGCGGAAATTTTTTGCCGTTGAGAATCAAGCCGATCCTCCGAGATATTCGTAACAATGGCTGTTTTGATTCCCAGATCTCTCAGTTTTTTGATAACCTCTACTTGTTCCGGAAAAGGTGTTGCAAACTCACTAATATGTTCATAATAGTAGTTCAAACAATCCGGACGGATGTAAGGCTTATCTGCGGGATATTTTTCGAGAAGTGCATGGAATGCATCTTCGTGAATCATACTGTTGCGGTGAATTTTTGTCATCATAAAATCAACCGTTTCATGAATAAACGTATCACTTTTGTCAGCATATAGGTTTTCTCTAAACATTCCAGGGAAAGTCTGGCGCGCAGCATCTACCCGACTGTACAAAGTATCATCCAAATCCCAAAGAACCGCTTTTGTTTTTGTAATGTCAAACATTAATTATCACACCTTTCCTCGTTACTTTTCGGCCAATGTGGAGATGACCAGGCTCTTTTTCCCTTTGTGTCCACAATCTGGACAAAAAGATAATTGGAATTGGCAAAAAGATCCCCCACAGGGATATCAACAGCCTCAATACAATCGCTACCATCGATGACCGTTGCACGGTGACTGTAAAATTGACCGTGAACGTACACACCGCATACCGAACTGCACTCCACATGAAGCACACCATTGTCTATCCAAAGATTTTTAAACATAGGACCGGTAGAAGCATAAAACGCTCCTGTATCCAAGGCATGAATCAAAGCATCATAAGTAAGTTCCGGTGCTTTTAATACGGTAAAACCTTGAAAATACTCATAGCCGGGAGCACCGGGCAAACTCATGGTATGACTGTCATCAGTGGCAAACGGACGTGCTTTGCGTCCTCTTCGCAATTCAAACTCATAACATGCAGAAGAATCTCCGTAGCCGTCTTGTATCAGTTCATATCCATTGAGAACTTCCATGTTTGCCACATTGCCAATAGCCATGATATCCGTGGCAGACATTCCGGACCAACGAGGATGATTTAACGTAGTGATATAATCACTTTTATTAAGCCGTTCAATACCGGCGTTAATCTTTTCTAAGTCATCCATGGGTTCGTTAAGGATTTCCAACTCAGCCATAGGATTGCGGGCAATGCCACAGACGTGAACACTGGTGGCTTTTCTGATACCAAAGGCAATTTCTAGACCGGTAAGTGCAACAAAGTTCTCATCCGTCAATTCAGGATGAGGCACACAAACTTGATGGTCGGTATAGGCTATCGCATGATACCCCTTTGCCATGTACATTTTTTTGAGTTCCTCAGGCGTAAATTTACCATCACTGATTGTTGAATGGCAATGCAAGTTTGCCTTATATAGGTTTCCGTTTTCCGGAAGTAACCATAACTTTTTTTTACTCGATGACATTTCTGCATCTTCCTTTCCCACTACTATATCTTCTTGATTTAAAATATTATTTTACAATTTCAAACTGCTGGTCAGGAGCAAGGTCTACAACGGTGCAATCGTTTGCGTAGGTACATTCCAGAAGAATAATCATGGCTCTAAGGCCATCATTATTGGCAGACAGAGTCGCCAAATACCGGATTACAGCGTCCTTTTTTACCACTTCGTTTTTGATAATTCAAGTATACCATATAAAAACAAAAATGACAACCTTTTTAAAGTTGTCATTTTTGTTTTATCTTATTTTTCAAGTTTCGCCTATAAGGCAACCTTTTTTCTTGTAATCACCTGCATAACAATGATAATCAACACAAGGCTGATTCCGATTGCATCGGTAACCAATCCAGGATAAATCAGGAGCAAACCGCCAGATACACTGATGATACGTTCATACCAGGACATGTGATGTACTAGGTATCCCTCAAGAGATGCAGAAACTGCAAAAATACCAATTAAGGATGTAATGCTGATTTGGATTACTTCCCATGCTGTTGTGTCAATAAATAGCATCGCCGGATTAAGGGCAAACACATAAGGAACGATAAATGCACCGACTGCCAATTTGGTAGCGGTAAATGCCGTCTTCATGGGATTTGCCTGGCCAATTGCCGCACCGGCATAGGCTGCCAACGCCACCGGGGGCGTTAAGTCGGCTACAATACCAAAATAGAATACAAAGAAATGAGCCGCCAGCATTGGCACACCGATTTCCTCACTCATCAGGATCGGAGCACAGGTGGATGCCATAATACAATAGTTAGCCGTCGTCGGAACACCCATACCCAGAA
>JAZSKV010000105.1:0-30360 GCA_045534975.1 Ructibacterium sp.
AACAGTAATGTATCAAGACTTGCAAGACACGCGAGAGTTCGTAAAAAGGTTTCCGGTACTCCCGAATGCCCCAGACTCTGTGTGTTCAGAAGTCGGCAGAACATATACGCTCAAATCATTGACGATATCGCAGGTAATACCCTGGTTGCTGCATCATCTTTGGATGCGGAACTCAAAGCCAACTACGGTGGCAATAAGGAAGCCGCAAAGGCAGTCGGTGCTTTGATTGCTAAGAAGGCAGCAGAAAAAGGCATTACCGAAGTCGTATTCGACAGAGGCGGATATGTATATCACGGCAGAGTTGCAGAACTCGCCGAGGCAGCGCGTGAGGGCGGCCTGAAATTCTAATCGTCGAGAAAGAGGTGAAAGATAAATGGCAGAAAAAGGTGAAAGAACCAAAAAGCAGCCGCGTATTCAAGCAGATACGCTGGATATACAGGAAAAGGTAGTTTATCTGAACCGTGTTGCAAAGGTTGTAAAGGGCGGTCGTACCTTCCGTTTCAGCGCATTGGTTGTTGTCGGTGACGGCAACGGTCACGTTGGTTGCGGTATGGGAAAAGCAGCAGAAATTCCGGATGCAATCCGCAAGGGAATTGATGATGCCAAGAAAAACATGATTACCGTTCCCATGGTGAAAACTACCATTCCTCACGAGATTATCGGTGAGTATGGCGCAGGTCGTGTTCTCTTAAAGCCGGCAGCAGAAGGTACCGGTGTTATCGCCGGCGGTCCCGCCCGTGCGGTACTGGAACTGGCAGGTATCAGAGATATCCGTACCAAGTGCTTACGCAGTAACAACCCGAAGAATGTTGTTGCCGCTACCATCGAGGGTCTGGCATCTCTCAAGAGTGTAGAAGAGGTTGCTCAGCTCAGAGGGAAAAAGCCGGAAGAGATCCTCGGCTAAATAAAATTAGTTCAGGACAGGAGGGTTATCCTTGGCGAATACAATCAAGGTTACACTGAAAAAGAGTACCATTGGATGCAAGAAAGACCAGATCGCAACTGTTGAAGCCCTGGGTCTTAAGAAGATCGGACAGACAGTAGAGAAGAACGATGTACCGCAGATCCGCGGTATGATCTTCAAGGTAAAGCACCTGGTAGAAGTATCCGAGTAATTTTTGAACCGGCACCTGCCGGTACTCGTCGCAAGACGAGGCACTATCTTAAAAGAAAAGGAGGAGGTGTACGCAATGAAACTCCATGAATTATCTCCGAGCGAAGGCTCCAAGAAGAAAGCATTCAGAGTAGGCCGTGGCCATGCAAGTGGTAACGGTAAAACCAGCGGTAAGGGACATAAAGGTCAGAATGCCCGCAGCGGCGGTGGGGTTCGTCCTGGGTTTGAAGGTGGCCAGATGCCTATTTACAGACGGCTTCCTAAGCGTGGTTTTAACAATATTTTCGCAAAGAAGTATGTTTCTATCAATGTTGAGGACTTGAACAGACTGGAGGCTGGTACCGAGGTAACAGCCGAGGTATTGAAAGAGGCTGGAATCATCTCCAAGATTTGCGACGGCATTGTTATCTTAGGCCGTGGCGAAGTTGAAAAGAAATTTACTGTAAAAGCAAAAAGATTCAGTAAAACTGCTGCTGAGAAAATCGAAGCTGCAGGCGGAAAGGCTGAGGTGATTTAAGTATGTTCGATACAATCAGAAATGCATGGAAGATTGTCGATCTGCGTAAAAAACTCATCTACACCTTTGTATTGTTGGTAATTTTCCGTTTGGGTTCTTGCATCCCGGTTCCTCTTTTGGATCCTGCACAGATGAAAGAACTCTTCAGCACGGATAATTCTATGTTCGGCTTTTTGAACATGGTTTCCGGTGGTGCATTCCAGAATGCTACCATCTTTGCTATGAGCATTACGCCGTACATTAACTCGTCCATTATCATGCAACTGCTCTGTGTGGCAATCCCCGCTTTGGAGCGTTTGCAGAAAGAGGGCGAAGAAGGCCGGAAAAAGATTGGTCAGTTGATGCGTTATGGTACGGTAGTACTGGCACTGATACAGGCTGTTGGTCTTTACTTCCTGCTCAAGTCTTATGGCGCTGTTACCAACCCTGGTTTCACCACTGCTTTGGTGGTTGTTACCACTTTTACAGCAGGTACTGCATTCTTGATGTGGTTGGGTGAACAGATTACCGAGAAGGGTGTCGGCAACGGTATCTCTTTGATTATCTTTGCCGGTATCGTTTCCAGATTGCCTGCTATGGCAACATCTCTCTGGACCGGTGTCCGGGGCGGCAGCCTGAACTGGATTGGTTTGGTTGCTCTGCTGGCGCTGGCTTTGGTAGTCATTGGCATTGTCGTTATGATGAACGAGGCTGAGCGGAGAATCCCGGTACAGTATGCAAAGCGTGTAGTGGGCAGAAAGATGTATGGCGGTCAGAGTTCCCATATTCCGATTAAGGTGGCTGCTGCCGGCGTTATTCCTGTCATCTTTGCGATGTCCATTATGTCTTTCCCCGGCACCATTGCAAGTTTCTTTGGTGTTCAGGCGGGTGATCCCGGTTTCTGGGGTGGCTTCCTGCGGGTATTTTCCAGCACGTCTTGGGTTTATGCAGTGCTTTATTTCCTGCTGATCATCTTCTTTACTTATTTCTATACGGCTATGCAGTTTAATCCGATAGAAATCGCCAATAATATGAAGAAGAACGGCGGATTTATCCCTGGCATCCGTCCCGGACGTCCTACTTCGGAATATATCTCTAGGGTATTGACCAAACTTACCTTAGCAGGCGCAATTTTCTTAGGTTTGGTTGCAGTCCTTCCGATCTTTATGAATATGTTCCTGGCAATCGGCAACTTTGCTATCGGCGGTACTTCTCTGCTGATCGTAGTTGGTGTTGCACTGGAAACTGTGAAGGAACTGGAATCTCAAATGCTGATGCGGCATTACAAAGGATTCTTAGAATAGAATACAATACTGCACAGGCTTTGTGCAATGATGGAAGAGTAGGAGACGATGATGCACCAGCACAAGCGGTTCCTACTCTGTCCGTTTTTTAGAAAGAATCAAGAACCATTGGTATGACAGGAAAGGATATAGGAATTATGAGACTGATATTATTAGCAGCACCCGGCGCGGGAAAAGGCACACAGGCTGAAAAGTTAAGTGAGCATTTTGGTATTCCTACCATTTCAACCGGAGCGATTCTTCGCCACAATATCCAGAAGGGTACGGAACTGGGAAAACTGGCGCAACAGTATATCGATAAAGGAAACTTTGTTCCTGACGATGTGATGATTGAGGTTATGAAAGATCGTCTTTCTCAGGAGGATTGCGAAGGTGGGTTTATCCTGGACGGCTTCCCCAGAACATTGACCCAAGCAGAAGCATTGGATGCCAGCGATATTTCCATTGATGCAGTATTGAATATTGAGGTATCCGACCAAGATATTATCAAGCGACTTGCCGGAAGATTGGAATGTAAGGAATGTGCTGCTACTTTCCATAAAGAGTTTAGAAAACCGGCAAAAGACGGTGTTTGTGATAATTGCGGGGGAGAACTGACCACCCGTGCTGATGATAATCCGGAAACGGTAAAGAGCCGGCTGGATATCTATCATACACGGACCGAACCGCTGCTTCAATACTATATCCAAAAGGGTATTTTGAAAACGGTGCAGGGGCAGAATGAGATTGTCGAAACAACCAAAGAGGTCCTGCGTGTTTTGGAGGCCTGAGATGGTAGCAATCAAATCCAAATCCGAAATCGAAAAAATGAAAAAGGCAGGTGCCGTTACCTACGGCGCCCTCTGTGCCGTTCGTGATGCCATAAAACCAGGGGTTACTACCTTGGAATTGGATCTCGTTGTAGAACGATATATCAAAGCCCAGGGCTGTGTCTGTTCTTTTAAAGGATATGGTGGATTTCCGGGTAGTGCTTGTATTAGCGTCAATGATGAAATCATCCATGGAATCCCGGGCGGTCGGGTTTTAAACGAGGGCGATATCGTCAGCGTTGATGTAGGCGCTTGTTTTGAGGGCTATCACGGTGATGCCTGCCGGACCTTTGGGGTGGGTCAAGTTTCTCCGGAGGCACAACGGCTGATGGATGTGACCCGGCAGAGTTTTTTTGAGGCTCTTGCCTTTGCCAAAGAGGGATACCGGATTTCTGATATCTCCCGGGCAGTTCAGGAATATGTGGAAGCCAACGGCTTTTCTGTACTCCGAAACTATTGCGGTCACGGCATCGGTGCGACACTCCATGAAGACCCGGAGGTTCCCAACTATGTGAGCCATAGCCGAGGCATCCGTATCCGCTCGGGTATGTGTCTTGCCATTGAGCCCATGGTTTGTCAGGGGAAGAAAGACCACTATGTAGATGGAAATGAATGGACGGTGCTGACCCGTGACGGGAAGTTATCCGCCCATTATGAAAACAGTGTGCTGGTTACCAATGGTGAGCCATTCCTTCTGACCATGCCGGATGGCAAAGAGGTTGAAACATTACCATGAAAGAAACGAAGATTCCGGTGGGTGCCTTGGTGCAGTCAGTTGCCGGCCGTGATGCAGGGACATACTTTTTGGTGGTTCGCCGGGAAGAAGGTTTTGCTTGGGTCTGCGACGGGAAACATCGCAAAGTCGCCCATTGTAAACAGAAAAATCTAAAACATATCACAGAAACCGGATTGATTTGCGATTGGGTAGAAAAACATCCGGAGCGGGTCAATAATACATCTGTGAAGAAAGCCATACAAGAAATGTTAAAAGGATAACAGGAGGTGAAAATGCTATGTCAAAAGAAGATGTTTTGGAAGTAGAGGGTACTGTGCTGGAAGCATTGCCCAACGCCATGTTTAAGGTGGAACTGGAAAACGGTCACCAGATTCTGGCGCATATTTCCGGAAAACTGCGGATGCACTTCATTCGGATTTTGCCGGGAGATAAAGTAACCGTAGAGATTTCTCCCTATGACTTGACCAAGGGCAGAATCACCTGGCGGGCAAAATGAGCAAGGACGTGACAGGCGGCAAAACATATGCCGCCTTTTGCTATGGAGGGTCTTATGAAAAAAGGAATCTTATTCTTGGTTTTGCTCCTATCCCTTTCGGGATGTAGCAGTTTGCCTACTTCGGGCGAACCAACGCCTACCGAAAACCCTGTAAAAACGGTAACGGTTTCCTGTGCTGGAGATTGCACCTTAGGTGCAGACGTTTCTTTTATGGGAAGAACCTTACCCCAAGAGGTTGTAGAGCGTGACGGGGATTATGGTTGGTTTTTTCAAAATGTACTTCCTATCTTTGCAAAGGATGATTTGACCATTGTGAATATGGAAGGAACCTTGACAACCCGTGGCGAACGCCAGGAAAAAACCTATGCCTTTCGTGGTGACCCTGCCTATGTGAATATTCTCACAGAGGGTAGCGTGGAGGCAGCCACCCTTGCCAATAATCATAGTTTAGACTACGGAGAGGTTAGCCTGGAAGATACCAAAGCTGTTTTAGACGACGCCGGCATCCTCTGGTTTGAAAATCTGGAAACGGTGGTAACCTCTGTCAATGGCGTAAGGGTTGGACTGATTGGGCTTTATGATTTAAACGGTTCTGCCCTGCGTAACATCCCCGTTGCCATGGAACAGGTGAAAAGTCAGGGCGCCCAGTTGGTGATTGTTCAGGTTCATTGGGGGATTGAAAAGGAGAGTATTCCCACCGCCCGTCAAAGAGAGGTGGCGCATGGAGCCATTAATGCCGGAGCGGATCTGGTCATTGGCCATCATCCCCACGTCTTGCAGGGAATTGAAGAATATCAGGGGAAGATGATCGTGTATAGCCTTGGAAACTTCTGCTTTGGCGGCAACCAGAATCCCAGCGACAAAGATTCTATGATTTTTCAGCAGAAGTTTTACATAGAAAACGGAAAGGTCCTCGCCAAACAGGATTATAAAGTTTATCCTTGCAGTATTTCTTCGGAAACCGAACGCAACAACTATCAACCTACCCCCTTGACCGGTGATGAGGGCAATCGAGTCAAAGAGAAAATCCAGACTTTGTCTGATCAGATTGGGGGGCCCCAGATAAAATTTGCAGAGTTAAAATAGAGAAACTTGGCAAAATAGACAATTTCTCCGGCGGTTTTCCCGGAATTCTTTTACATATCCAGATAAGAAAAGAATTGACAACTTGACTTTTCTGTGATAATATATAATGGTTCGCTTTATGGGTGAAAGTGCCCCTTGGCGACAAGTACAAATTTAGGAGGTGAAGGAAATGAAAGTACAACCTTCCGTAAAACCTATTTGTGAAAAATGTAAAATTATTAAAAGAAAAGGCAGAGTCATGGTAATTTGTGAGAATCCCCGCCACAAGCAGAAGCAGGGTTAATCACAGAAACCGGGGCAGGGTCAGGCTTATAACCCAAACACTTCTATAAGCTGACGCCGCGCATGCGCGGGTGAAATTCTGCTCCACTGTTTTTTCGCAAAAATTCAATGGAGGTGAAAACTTTATGGCACGTATCGCAGGCGTAGATTTACCGAACGACAAGAGAGTTGAGATTGGTCTTACCTATATCTTTGGTATCGGTCTTTCTACTTCCAAAAAAATCCTGGCAGCAACCGGAATTAATCCGGACACCAGAGTGCGCGATCTTTCCGAAGACGAGGTTTCTAAACTGAGAGCCGAGATCGACCACTACAATGTAGAAGGTGATTTGCGGAGAGATATCGCTCTGGACATCAAGCGCTTGATGGAAATTAACTGCTACAGAGGGCTGCGTCACAGAAAGGGCTTGCCGGTTCGCGGACAGCGTTCTAAGACCAATGCAAGAACCAGAAAAGGCCCCAAAAAGACCATTGCAAACAAGAAAAAATAAGGTTTGCTCATGGCATTGCCGCGTGATGTTTGCGGCATAAGAAATTTGATTTTTCTGTACGGAATG
Source organism: Ructibacterium sp. (assembly GCA_045534975.1). Classification (GTDB taxonomy): domain Bacteria; phylum Bacillota; class Clostridia; order Monoglobales; family Monoglobaceae; genus Ructibacterium. Next base: position 6,881 of record JAZSKV010000105.1, read on the forward strand.
TAAGTTCCGTTAGATATCCGTATTATCAGGAGGTGAAAGATACAATGGCAAAGTCAGTAAAAAGAACACGCCGCCGCAGAGAGAGAAAGAACATCGAGCGGGGTGCAGCACATATTAAATCTACATTTAATAATACCATTGTTACGATTACAGACGTAGCCGGAAATGCGATTTCTTGGGCATCCGCCGGCGGCCTCGGTTTTAGAGGTTCTAAAAAGAGCACTCCTTTTGCAGCCCAGATGGCAGCAGAGACTGCAGCAAAGGCAGCAATGGAGCATGGCTTGAAGTATGTCGAGGTTTATGTGAAGGGTCCGGGTTCCGGCCGTGAAGCAGCAATCCGTGCATTGCAGGTTGCAGGCCTCGAAGTAAACATGATTAAGGATGTTACACCGATTCCTCACAACGGTTGCAGACCGCCGAAGAGAAGACGTGTGTAATGGTTTGAGATTGTTAAAAGGAGGTAAAACACATGGCTAAAAATACTCAGCCTGTTCTGAAAAGATGCAGAACCCTTGGCATCGAGCCTGGTTTCATGGGAATCCACAAGACTTCCAACAGAGACCCGCAGAAGAACAGAAGAAAAAAGTCTGAATACGGTCAGCAGTTAAACGAAAAGCAGAAACTGAGATTCGTTTACGGCGTACTGGAAAAGCAGTTCCATAAATATTACTTGATGGCTACCAAGAGAGAAGGCGTTACCGGTGAGATGCTCCTCCAGATTCTGGAGTCCCGTCTTGACAACGTTGTTTATCGTCTTGGTCTGGCTAACACCAGAAGAGAAGCAAGACAACTTGTGAACCATGCACACTTTACTGTAAATGGTAAAAAAGTAAACATTCCTTCTTATCTGGTAAAGGTTGGCGATGTCATCTCTGTTAGAGAGAAGAGCCGTAGCAACGGTAAGTTTACTGCACTGAAAGAGAACATTGGCGATGTGATCGTTCCGAAGTGGTTGGATATGAATAAGGACACCTTAGAGGGTAAAGTGATTGCCCTGGCAGAGCGTGACGATATCGATATCCCGGTAGAGGAACACATGATCGTCGAGTTCTACAGCAAGTAATAATTTGCCGTGAGGCCCAGCGAATACTGTTCGCTAAAATTGTTTAGGAGGGCTGACAATGATCGAAATCGAAAAGCCAAGAATTGAATGCGTAGAAGCATCCGAAGATAATAAATATGGCAAATTTGTTGTTGAGCCTCTGGAAAGAGGCTACGGCACAACGTTTGGCAACTCTCTCAGAAGAATGTTGCTGTCCTCCCTGCCGGGTGTGGCTGCAACATCGGTAAAGATTGACGGAGTTCTCCATGAATTTTCCACCATTCCCGGTGTGAAAGAGGATGTAACCGAAATCATCCTTAACATCAAGCAGTTGGCAATTAAATTGCACTCTGATGCACCCAAGACGGTTTATATCAATCAAGAGGGTGCCGGAGAAATCTGTGCCGGGGACATTAAGCACGATTCCGATGTGGAAATCATCAACGAGGATCTGCACATTGCAACCCTGAGTGAAGATGCAAAACTCTTTATGGAGATTACCCTGGACAAGGGTCGTGGATATGTGTCCTCTGACCGGAACAAGCAGTTGCTGCAACCGGTGATTGGCGTTATTGCTACCGACTCTATCTACACCCCGGTTCAAAAGGTAAACTACACCGTAGAAAATACCCGCGTAGGCAATATCACAGACTATGACAAACTGGTTTTGGAAGTTTGGACCAACGGTACCATTACTCCGGCAGAAGCAGTATCCTTAGCGGCAAAGATTGTCAGCGAGCACATGAGTCTGTTTATTGACCTTTCCGATGAAGCAAAGAACACCGAGATTATGGTGGAAAAGGAAGAGAGCAAGAAAGAGAAAGTTCTGGAAACTACCATTGAAGAGCTGGATCTGTCTGTTCGTTCCTACAACTGCTTAAAGCGTGCAGGGATCAATACGGTACAAGATTTGACCACTCGTTCAGAGAACGATATGATGAAGGTACGAAACCTTGGTCGCAAATCCCTGGAGGAGGTTATCGCAAAGTTAGATGCTATGGGTCTGGCTTTGTCAAACGATGACTAATCCTTTTTAAGAAATAAGAAAATGAGGTGATAAAATGGCACACCAGAGAAAACTTGGCAGACCGACTGACCAAAGACGTGCAATGCTGAGATCTATGACAACTTCTTTCCTGGAAAACGGCAGAATTGAAACTACTGTTACCCGTGCAAAGGAAGTTCGTAAGATTGCAGAGAAAATGGTTACCCTCGGCAAAGCCAATACACTTCACACCAAGAGACAGGCGCTGGGCTACATTACCAAGCGTGATGTTGTGGTAAAGTTATTTGACGAAATCGCTCCGAAGTACGCAGAGAGAAACGGTGGCTACACCCGGATTATCAAGATTGGTCCGCGTCGTGGCGACGCCGCTGAAATGGCAATTCTGGAGTTTGTTGACTAATCGTCACAAGAGTAATCAAAAAGAAGGTTTGAACATTGTTCAAACCTTCTTTTTTTGCTATTTTTTCTATAAAATAGATGCCAGAGCCGCACCAATAATACCGGCATCATTAAAGAGGGTAGCAGTCCTAAGTTCGGTTTTACAAAGGGTAGGAGCATAAATGTTTTTCATTACATATTCCTTGATGGGGGTTAGGAGGTAATCTCCCTCCCGACTGATACCGCCGCCAATGACAATGATGTCTGGCTGGAAAATATTAATCATGGAAGAAATGCCGTCTGCCACATATTCTATGTACTGGTCTACCACCTTTTGTGCCACCGGGTCACCGGCTTTTGCCGCATCGAAGGAGGTTCTGCCGCTGACTTTGCCATTTTCTTTGGCATACTTTGCCATTAGGCTATCCGGGTGTGTTTCAATGGCAGCCATGGTTTGCTTGATCAACGCGGTTACCGAAGCATAGGCTTCCCAGCAACCTTTTCTGCCGCAAGTACAGGGAATTCCATTATAAACCAGGGAGAAATGCCCTAACTCACCGGCAGTACCGCTGGCACTGCGATAAATTTGTCGATTCAAAATAATACCGCCGCCAACACCGGTACCCAACGTCACGGCAAGAAAACAATCTGCAGTACCGCCGGTTGCCATAAATTCGCCATAAGCGGCTGCGTTGGCGTCATTTTCCAACCGTACAGGAATGTTTGGAAAATAGGAGTTCAGTTCCTGGACTAAGGGGGCGTTATCCCATTGCAGGTTGTAGGCAAGAAATACCCTGCCATTTACGCTATCGATAGCACCGGGAGAACCAATGCCGATGCCTTTGATATCTGCCATAGAAAAGCCTGCCTCTTTGGCAACTTCCTCGCAGAGTTCCGCCATATCTCGAACCACTTCCTGATAGGGGCGGGGTGCATTGGTGGGGCGGGAAGATTGGGCTAAAATTTTTAGTTGGTCATTGACCAAACCTACTGCAATATTGGTGCCGCCTAAATCGATTCCGATATACATGATGCATTCCTCCAAAATTCTGTCTTATGTTTTTCCAATATTATATCGTTTTTTGTGAATTTTGTAAACCCTGTTGTCAATCTTTTTTCAACAAAATCGCAAACTTTTGTTTACAAGGCAAATACATAATTTTCCCTGTTTGTTTTATACTAAAAAGAAAAAAAGAAAAACGAGGTGAGCCTGTGATTAATGTAGTTCTTCGGACAGCGATTGTTTATTTCTTTGTGGTTCTGACCCTCAGACTTATGGGGAAACGTCAGATTGGGGAACTGGAAGCCTCGGAACTGGTGGTGACCATCATTATTTCGGAAATTGCCGCCATGCCCATTACGGACTTAGGGGTTCCCCTGGCCGGCAGTATTCTGGCTATTTTGATTTTGATGGTGCTGGAAATTTTGCTCTCTTATGTCGCCTATCGCAATGTGTGGGTGCGAACAGTGCTTTATGGAAAGCCAAGTATATTTTACCAAAAAGGGGAAATGAATCAAAAAGAAATGAAGCGACAGCGGTTTAATGTAGCCGATTTAATGGAAGAACTCCGTAACAACGGTGCCGTCAGTTTACAGCAGGTGGATTTTGTGTTGATGGAGCCAAACGGCAAAGTCAGCGTGATTATGAAAGCGGAGCACAGTCCCGTGACTCCGGAGGATTTGCGGGTGCAGGCCTCTCCCATACAGATGAGTTATGTGATTATCGATAATGGCAATGTGATTCGTGCCAACATGAAACGATTGGGACTGGACGATGTTTGGCTGAAAAAAACCTTGCAAAAGAAAAAACTGGGAAGTGCTCGGGATGTCTTCTATCTTAGCGTAGAGCAGGGCAGCGGGCAAGCCGTGTTGATTCCCAAAGAAAAGAGAGCGGGAGGGAAGAAGAGATGAATCGTATGATTGTGACCGTTTGTATCCTGGCACTCTGTTTAGGGTTTGTAGGACTTCATACCTATAAAATTTTAGGGCTCAACGATGCCATGGAGGACCTCTGCGAAGAAGTCCGGGAAGATTTTGTGGTGGAAGATTGGGGCGGAATCCAAAGAGGTCTTGATCGTATTGAAAAACGCTGGAACGAAGACCGGTTCTGGGCTTGTTTAACCATTGACACCGAGCAAATTGAAACCATTGAAATCTCTTTAAAGCAGAGTATAGACTATGCGAAAATTCAAGCCAAACCAGATTTTATTGGCGAGTTTACCATGTTCCAGAAGAACTTAGAACATCTGCCCCATCAGGAGGGATTTAGTGTAGAAGAACTGTTGTAATCTTGACATCTTTTGTCGATTATGCTATGGTAACAGTAGAAAATCGTCAGGAGGGGACAAGATGCGAATACTCATCAGCGGTTGTTTATTGGGACTTGCCTGCCGTTATGACGGGGAGTACAGCCCCCTTCCGGCAAAAACCTTGCAGGGTTTAAAAGAGCGTTTTACTCTGATTCCCGTCTGTCCGGAACAGTTAGGAGGCTTGCCAACCCCAAGACCCCCGGCGGAACGGGTGGGGGATCAAGTGATTTCCCGGCTTGGCGCCGATGTCACCGCCCAATATCACAAAGGTGCCACCGAAACCTTAAAGATTGCCAAGACCCTGGGTTGCCGGCTGGCGCTTCTAAAAGAAAAGAGTCCCTCTTGTGGCTGTGGCGAGATTTATGACGGGAATTTTCAACAAAAACTCATTGCCGGTGACGGAGTGACGGCAGAACTTTTCAAAGCCAACGGCATCGCTGTTTTTGGAGAGAGCCGGATACCGGAACTATTAGAATTTTCAAATAAAGCGGAGGGTTGACAGGGTTTTGTCAACCCCTTATATTTGCCATAAGGAAAAGGAAAAAATTTTGGCAAAAAATATATAGATTTTTTTTCTAACCTGTGGTATATTGTAAGAGGTAGAGTTTTGATTTTTTAAGGGGTGAAACGTCATGGCGGAGAGAAAACAGGTAGAAATTTTTACCGATGGTGCTTGCAGCGGCAACCCCGGCCCCGGCGGCTATGGCGTGATTTTGCGTTATAAGCAGCATGAACGGGAAATTTCCGGCGGTGCACCGGCGACCACCAACAACCGTATGGAACTGTCTGCGGTGATTGCAGGTCTTTCTGCCCTGACCGAACCCTGTGACGTAACCCTTTACAGCGACTCTAAATATTTCATTGATGCCATGGAACAAGGATGGGCAGAAAAATGGAAAGCTAATGGCTGGATGCGCAGCAAGAAAGATAAGGCGTTGAACCCGGATTTGTGGGAGCAGATTTTAGAACTGTTTGGAAAGCATCAGATAACGCTGGTTTGGGTAAAAGGCCATGCGGGGCATCCGGAAAATGAGCGTTGCGATCGCCTTGCGGTAGCAGAATCCAAGCGTTATGCAGAATAAACTTTATCAAGGATGATTACAGAAGATCTACTTTTCATAGATTCTATTCTGTAAAGAAAGGTAGCGAGATTATGGAAAAACGTATCTACGTTGACAATGCAGCCACCACCCAGGTGGCACCGGAGGTTTTTGCGGCAATGATTCCCCATTTCTGTGAAAACTACGGAAACCCCTCCAGTATTTACGAAGAGGGACAGACCGCCAAGGCGGCCATCGAAAAAGCCCGGGAACAGGTGGCAAAAGCCATCGGAGCCGAGGCAAAAGAAATTTATTTTACTGGTTCGGGCAGCGAGGCGGACAACTGGGCGATTCGCTCTGTGGCAAAAAGCCTGAGAGAAAAGGGCAATCATATCATTACCACCGCCGTGGAACACCACGCCGTTCTCCATACCTGCCAGGATTTGGAGAAAGAGGGTTTTGAAGTAACCTATCTGCCGGTGGATAAGTTGGGGCGTGTTTCTCCTGATGACGTGAAAGCCGCCATCAAAGATACCACCATCTTGATTACCATCATGTATGCCAATAACGAGATTGGAACCATCATGCCCATCCGTGAAATTGGTGCCATTGCCAAAGAGGCAGGGGTTATCTTCCACACCGATGCCGTGCAGGCATTGGGTATGATTCCCATTGACGTAAATGAAGATAATATCGACATGCTGTCCCTGACCGGACATAAATTCCACGGACCTAAGGGCAGCGGAGCATTATATGTTCGCAAGGGCGTGAAACTTCGTTCCTTTATCACTGGCGGCGGGCAGGAACGGAATCGCCGTGCCGGCACCGAGAATGTACCCGGGATTGTGGGTCTTGGCAAAGCCATTGAACTTGCCACAGCCGATATCCCCAGAAAAGCAGCATATCTGAAAATTTTAAGAGACCGGTATATTGAGAGAGTGTTAGAACTGGTTCCCCACGCCTGGCTCAACGGCGACCCGGAGAACCGTTTGCCTGGCAACGCCAATATGTCATTCTCCTTTATTGAGGGAGAGGGCCTGCTCTTGTTCCTGAATATGAAAGGCATCTCCGCTTCCAGCGGTAGTGCCTGCACTTCCGGTTCCTTAGACCCCTCTCATGTGCTTTTGGCAATCGGCTTAAAGCATGAAGAAGCCCATGGCTCTCTTCGTGTAAGTTTTGATATCAGCAATACCTTAGAAGAGGTAGAATATATTGCCAAGTCGGTAGCGGAAATCGTAGACCGGCTCCGGCAGATGTCCCCTCTTTATGAGGACTATCTCAAAAACCAGAACCAATAGAAAGGAAGAAAGCGTATGTATAGCGAAAAAGTCATGGATCATTTCAGCAATCCCCGGAACGTGGGCGAGATTGCCGATGCTAACGCCGTGGGAGAGGTAGGAAACCCTCAATGCGGCGATATTATGAAAATCTATATGAAGATTAACGAGGATACCAAGGTTATTGAAGATGTCAAGTTCAAGACCTTTGGTTGCGGTGCTGCCATTGCCACCAGTTCTATGGCAACCGAACTGGTGAAGGGCAAAACGGTGGACGAAGCCTTAAAGATGACCAATCAGGCTGTGGTAGAAGCCCTGGACGGACTCCCCCCTGTAAAACTCCATTGCTCTGTTTTGGCAGAGGAGGCAGTACAGTCTGCCATTGTGAACTACTATGAGAGAAAAGGGGAGCCTGCACCGGCGGGGCTGAAATGCTCCGGTTGTTGCGAGGCTTGCCATCACCATGGTCATGATGTTGAGGAAGAGGACTAAGCCATGATACGGGTAGCCATTGGAATGTCCGGCGGCGTGGACAGCAGTGTTGCGGCGGCGGTACTGAAAGAACAGGGCTATGAGGTCATTGGCATTACCATGGGTCTTTGGGATAAGGAAGATGACGGGGCAAAGGATGCCAAAGCGGTGGCGGATTTTTTAGGGATAGAGCATCACGTCATAGACTTCCGTCAGGAATTTTCGGATTTGGTGGTGGATTATTTCACCAGAGAATACCTGTCCGGCAGGACGCCTAATCCTTGCATTGCATGCAACCGGTATTTAAAGTTTGAGGCATTGCGGCAAAAGGCGTTGGAATTGGGGGCAGAAAAGATTGCCACCGGTCATTATGCCCGGATTGATTTTGATGAAAATCTGGGTCGCTATCTGTTGCGCAAAGGCATGGCAGACACCAAAGACCAGACGTATGTTTTGTATTCCTTAACCCAGGAACAATTAGGCATGACCCTGATGCCCTTGGGTGATTTTGCCCATAAAGATGCGGTGCGGCAAAAAGCAGAACAGTTGGGGATTCCCACCTTTGATAAGCCGGACAGTATGGAAATTTGTTTTGTTCCCGATCAGGACTATGCCAAATTCATTGAAAAGAGAGTGGGCGCGCTTCCCCCGGCAGGTGATTTTGTAGATAAAGAGGGCAGGGTGCTGGGCCAGCACCGAGGGATTGTCCATTACACGGTGGGACAGAGAAAAGGCCTTGGGATTGCCTTTGGGAAACCCATGTTTGTTTTGGGAATTGACCCGGAGAAAAACCAAGTGGTCTTAGGAGAGAGTGGTAGCGAATTTGCAAGTTCCCTCCTTGCCACAGACGGGAATTTTATTCCCTTTGCAACCTTACAAGAACCCATCAAGGTTCTTGCCAAGGTGCGTTACAGTGCCAAACCGGCACCAGCGACGGTTTTCCCGGAGGGAGATATTCTTCGGGTAGAATTTGAAGCACCCCAGCGTGCCATCACACCGGGACAAGCGGTGGTATTTTATCAGCCGGAGGGGGATTTGGTTCTGGGCGGTGCCACCATTTTGAAATAACAAGACAGGGGCGAAATGTTTATGACCTTTCAGGAAATACGTAAAAAAATTCTTGCCAAAGAATATCCGGGTCTTAACCCCAGACAGTTAGAGGCGGTGCTTCATACAGAAGGACCGCTTTTGGTATTGGCGGGAGCAGGCTCCGGCAAAACCACGGTGATTGTACATAAAATTGCTCATTTGATTAGATATGGGAAAATGAGGGACGAGATACCCACAGGTATTTCTGACCAGGATTTAGAAATCCTTGGTTGGTATGCCGATGGGGAACTGGACGAACTGCCGGAACATCTTACGGCATATCTTGCTGGCGAACCGGTAGCACCCTGGCAGATTCTTGCCATTACCTTTACCAATAAGGCGGCAGGAGAACTGAAAGATCGTTTGATTGCAAGACTGGGGGAGAGCGGTGGCGATATCTTTGCCAGCACTTTTCACGCAGCATGTGTCCGATTTCTGCGCCGGGATGCAGAGAAAATCGGTTATGAAAAGAATTTTACCATTTATGATACTGCCGACCAGCAGACCTTGATGAAAACCTGTATCAAAGACTTGGATGTGGATGAAAAGAAGTATCCCCCAAGGACGGTACTTTCTCTTATCAGCAACGCCAAGGATAAACTTATTGACCCCATGGAATATGGGAAACTCAATGCAGGAGATTTTTATCTCTCTACCGTGGTGGATTTGTATGAACGGTATCAGAAAAAACTGAAACAAAATAACGCCATGGACTTTGACGATTTGATTGTCAACACGGTTCGGCTGTTGGAAGAATGCCCGGAGGTTCTCTCTTACTACCAGAATCGCTTTCGGTATATCTTAGTAGACGAGTACCAGGACACCAACCATGCCCAATACCGGTTGGTCAGCCTTTTGGCAAAGGCACACCAGAACCTTTGTGTGGTGGGGGACGATGACCAGAGTATTTATAAGTTCCGGGGCGCGGATATCCAGAATATTTTAGGTTTTGAAGAAGAGTTTTCCCAGTGTCGGGTCATTAAGTTAGAGGAGAACTATCGTTCTACCCAGAATATCCTGGATGCGGCAAATAGCGTCATTGACCATAACAGCGGCAGAAAAGGGAAAAACCTCTGGACTTCGGCAGGCAGTGGAGAGAAGATCGAACTCTACGCCGCCCTCAATGAACATGGGGAGGCATATCATATTGCAGATGCCATCCGGAATTTGGAGAGCAGTTTGAATGATTCCGTCATTTTATATCGGATGAACGCCATGTCCCGTGTGGTGGAAGACGCCCTGCTTCGGTCTGCCATTCCCTATAAAGTGGTGGGCGGTCTGCGATTCTATGACCGAAAAGAAATCAAGGACTTGACTTCCTATCTGCGATTGATTCAGAACCACGGGGACAATGTAGCCCTCCGCAGAATCATCAATGAGCCCAAACGGGGTATCGGTGCGACTACCGTGGATAAGGTGGAGGGTCTCTCTGTTGGCGAGGGATTGACCATGTTTGAAGTCTGCCAAAGGGCAGAAACTTTTGCGGAACTGCCGGCAAAAACTGCCGAAAAACTGATGATGTTTGCCAAGATGATTCTGGATTTACGCCGGGAATTGGACGAGGGGATGGGTCTGGAACTCTTTACCAAACTGGTGATGGAAAAAACCGGGATGCTTGCGGCACTCAAACAGGAAAAGACCGTAGAAAACCAGACCAGACTGGAAAACTTAGACGAATTTATTTCTATGGTCCAGGAGTCGGTGAAAAAAGACGCCGCCCTGACCTTAGAACAGATGTTAGAGGATATCTCTTTGATTTCCGATATTGATAACTATGACGAAGCCCAGGAAACAGTAACTTTGATGACCCTCCATAGTGCTAAGGGTCTGGAATTCCCCAATGTATTCTTGATGGGAATGGAAGAAGGCGTCTTTCCGGGGATGCGCTCCTTTGGGGACCAGGAAGAAATCGAGGAAGAACGGCGGCTTTGTTATGTGGGCATCACCCGTGCCAAAGAACGGTTGTACCTTTCCCGTGCCCAGAGCAGAACCCTCTTTGGTTCTACCAAGTATAATCCGCCCTCTCGGTTTTTAGAGGAGATTCCGGCAGAATTGTTAGAAGTCAAGGAAGAACGGATGAAAACACCGGCGGCGGTGGACTTTGCCATTACCCCTGCCAAAGGTTTTGGCAAGAGCGGGTATCTGGACCAAAAAGAGGAGAAAAAACCGACCGCAACAGGACTTTCCTATGCCCCGGGGGACAAGGTCCAACACCGAAAGTTTGGCATTGGTACTGTGGTAGCAGCCCAGAGTATGGGTGCGGATATGCTGCTCCGGATTCAGTTTGCCGAGGGAGAGAAGAAGTTGCTTGCGGCATACGCTCCCATTGAGAAATTGTAGAAAAAGGAGGTGTCCTTATGTATCATATCCTTGCGAAAACCTATGATAACATGCAGGAAATTGACTATAAAAAGTTTGTAGATTACTATCAAAAACTTTTTGAAAAATTCGGCTGTCAGCCGGAACTGGTGTTGGATTTAGGTTGTGGAACCGGAAATATTACCTTAGAGATGGCAGACCGAGGCTATGATATGATTGGGTTAGACGCCTCTCCGGAGATGTTAGAGATTGCCATGGAAAAGGCAAGGGAGAGAAATCGGGAGATTCTCTTTTTACAACAGGATATGTCTGCCTTTGAACTCTATGGCACAGTGGGCGCTATGGTCTGTGCCTTAGACGGGGTGAACTATCTAACGGAAGAGGGACAACTGAAAGAGATGTTGCGACTTCTTCATTATTATTTAGACCCGGGGGGCATCTTCGTTTTTGACCTGAATACCGAATATAAATTCAAGCATATCTTAGATGGAAAAACCTTTATCTATGATACCGAGGATGCCTATTGTGCTTGGAGCAACGAGTATGACGAGGAAGAAAAAATCTGCTATTTTGATTTAAACTTCTTTTTCAAAAACTCGGACGGCAGTTTTACCCGCCGGGATGAATATCAAGAGGAACGGAGTTATTCCATAGAAGAAATTAAAGAGGCAATCCAGGATTGCAACCTGACCTGCCTTGGTATCTTTGATGATTTGTCGATGGAGCCGGCAAAAGAAGATTCTCATCGAATCTTTGTGGTAGTACAACGATAAAAAGATTGTCAAAAAAGATAAAATGTGTTAAAATGAACCTATGAAAATGAAATTTATATTGGAAATGAGGTGAAAATGTGAAAAAGTTTTTTGGAGAATTTAAAGCCTTTATCTCCCGAGGGAATGTGATGGACCTGGCTGTCGGCGTTATCATCGGTGGTGCCTTCCAGAAAATCGTTACCTCTTTGGTAGGTGATTTGATTACCCCTCTGTTGGGGCTCTTTGGCAGCAGAAATTTTTCCGATATGGTTTGGGTGATTCGTGAGGCTACCGAAACCACTGAGGGAATCGCAGTGAAGTATGGCGCTTTTATTACCGCAGTGATTGACTTTTTGATTATGGCATTCATTATCTTCTTGCTGGTCAAGGGTATCAATCGTTTGACGACATTCAATAAAAAGCCGGAGCCGGAGGCAACACCCACCACCAAGCAATGTCCCTACTGCTGCAGCGAAGTTGCTATCGAGGCAACCCGTTGCCCCCATTGTACCTCAGAACTTGATGCGTAGAGGAACTTGTTTTCAAAGGAGGATATGTTATGAATCAAATTACAGACAATAGCACAATGCCATCCGGTGTCGGCATCTTTGCGGCGGGGTACGGAATCTTTCTCCTTGCCATTGCAGTTGTGCTGATTGCAGCACTTTGGAAAGTCTTTGAAAAAGCCGGAGAGCAGGGGTGGAAAGCATTGATTCCGGTCTATTCCAGTTACATGCTTTATAAGATTGCGTGGGATGCAAAAGCATTTTGGATTGTCATGGTTTTGGGATTGCTTTCCGGTTTCCTGGGATTGATTCCGTTGTTGGGTATGGTATTAGGATTTATCGGTGGACTTTTGGCGGGATTGATTGAGATATTCTGCTGTATCAAACTGGCGAAAGCCTTTGGCCATAGCGGTTGGTTTGCTGCCGGATTGATATTTTTAAGTCCTATCTTCATTTTGATTCTTGGCTTTGACCAGTCCGAGTACATAGGTCCCCAACAGTAAAGAAAAACCACATACCCCGTGTGTTGTTAAGACATACGGGGTATCTTTTTGTTGCTGCTAAAACTTGGGCTTGATACTTTGTGGCGGTTATGATACAATACAAAAGAAGAAGTAATACGAATATCATAGACCTTTCGTATAGTTTTGGGTTTCAGGTACAGACTAAACCTATCTGATACGGGAGGTTTTTTATGGAACAGAAACAAGAAAAAGAGAAAAAGATTCTTTGGTTTACCCTAGCACTCATGGCCTTTTCTACCGTCTGGGGGTTTGGCAATGTCATTAACGGGTTTGCCGTCTATGGCGGTCTTCGTTCCATTGTCCCCTGGATCCTGGTGTTTATTCTGTATTTTCTGCCCTATGCTTTGATGGTGGGAGAGTTAGGCTCGGCTTTTTCCCATGCGGAGGGCGGTGTCAGTTCCTGGATTCACGAAACCATGGGAGAGCGGATGGCTTTTTATGCCGGCTGGACCTACTGGATTGTCCATATGCCCTATATTTCTCAAAAGCCAACCACCGCTCTGATTGCTGCCGGTTGGGCGCTTTTTGGAGATGGCAGGGTCAGCGAAATCAATGGTGTCTATCTGCAACTGGGGGGATTGGTGATTTTTCTTGCCGCCCTTTATCTTGCCAGCCGGGGTATCTCCTGGATTAAGCGGATTGCCTCCCTTGCCGGCACATCTATGTTTGTACTCTCCATTCTTTTTATCCTTTTGATGATTGCGGCACCGGCTGTCACCAATCATCCGGAACTTGACGGGGTTTCCTTTTCTTTGGAGGATTTCCGCCCAGAGTTTGGAGCATCTTTTTGGATGAATTTATCCATTTTGATTTTGGCAGTAGGCGGTTGCGAAAAAATCTCCCCTTATGTGAATCAAATGAAAGACCCGAGCAAAGGCTTTCCCAGGGGGATGATTGCCCTTGCTGTCATGGTGATGATTTGTGCTATCTTAGGCACCATTGCCCTGGGAATGTTGGTAGATTCCACGGCAATCCCCGGGGATTTTATGACCAACGGTGCCTATTTTGCATTCCAGAAAGCCGGCGAGTTTTACGGAATGGGAAATCTTTTGATGATTGTCTATGCCATCGCATTTTTTATCGGTCAGATTGCCGTAATTATCCTGTCGGTGGATGCGCCGCTGCGGATGCTCTTAGATAGCAGCGACAGCCGGTATATCCCCAGCGTCTTAACGAAAAAGAACAAGCATGGCAGTTACCAAAACGGCTATCTGCTCATCGCGGTTTTGGTCAGTATCTTGATTCTCCTGCCGGCGTTTGGCATCGGCAGCGTCAATGAAATTGTCAAATATCTGATTCGGCTTAACGCCATTTGTATGCCCCTGCGGTATCTCTGGGTCTTCGCAGCCTATATCGCCATGCGAAAAGCCAAAGAACACTACAATCCGGCTTACCGGTTTGTGAAGAACCGATATCTGGGTATCACCATCGGTGTTTGGTGCTTTGGCTTGACCGCTTATTCTTGTGGCAGCGGTATCTTCAATGCAGAATCCGGGTTTCAGTTATTGATGAATATTTTAACACCCTTTATCCTGATTGGGTTGGGTGTGATTCTGCCCCTTTTGGCAAGAGGCAGAAAATAGAAGAGGAGGGTTTCTCATGCAAACCATCAACCAAAATTTATTGGAGTTTATCCGCCGTTGCCCCAGCAGTTTTCACACAGTGCAGACCGTGACGGAGCGTCTGGAACAAGAGGGGTATTGTCCTTTGCAGGAGAGTAAAAAATGGGAATTGGTCCCCGGTGGGAAGTATTATCTCACCCGGAACCGGTCTTCGGTCATTGCGTTTCGGATACCCCAGGGAGAGATGCGGGGCTTTTTGCTGACTGCCAGCCACGGGGAATCTCCGGCATTCAAAATCAAACCGGCCCCGGAACTGCCGGTGGAGTCTGCCTATCTCAAACTGAACGTAGAAAAATACGGTGGTATGCTCCATAGCAGTTGGTTGGACCGACCCTTATCGGTAGCCGGCAGGATTACGGTAAAGGCCGAGGGCGGCATTGAGACGCGTCTGGTTCATATCGACCGGGATTTGCTTGTGATTCCAAGCCTTGCCATTCACATGAACCGAAACGCCAACGAGGGAGTGACGCTCAACCCCCAGAAAGATTTATTGCCCCTCTTTGCCGATGAAACAGAAAAAGGATTCTGGGAATTGGTTGCCCAAAATGCCGGCGTTTCCCAAACCGATATTTTAGGCAGTGACTTGTTTGTTTACTGCCGTTCTAAGGGAACGGTCTGGGGTAAGAACCAGGAATTTATTTCCGCGCCCCGGCTGGACGATTTGCAATGTGTCTATGGAACCTTAGAGGGATTTTTAAGAGGTACAGAGAAAACATCCATGCCGGTCTATTGTGTTTTTGATAATGAGGAAGTGGGTTCCGGCACCAAACAGGGGGCGAAATCTACCTTTTTGGCGGACACCCTCCGGCGAATTTGTCTTGCCCTTGGTATGGGCGAGGAAGAATATCTCAGAACCCTTTCGTCAAGTTTTATGATTTCGGCAGATAATGGTCACGCTCTCCATCCCAACCAGCCGGAGAAGACGGATCCCACCAACCGTCCCAGACTCAATGGGGGCGTTCTCCTGAAATATAATGCCAATCAGAAATATACCACAGACGGGATTTCGGAAGCGGTGGTTGTTTCTATTTGTAAAAAAGCCGGCGTTCCGGTACAAAAATATGTTAATCCCAGCGATATTCCCGGCGGTTCTACCTTAGGGAATCTTTCGGCGGAGCAAGTTTCCATTAACACGGCAGATGTTGGGCTTGCCCAACTCTCCATGCATTCTGCCTGGGAAACGGCAGGTGCTAAGGATACCGGATATCTCATAGAGGCAATCAGGGCGTTTTACAACACCCAACTTACGGCGTTGGAAGATGGTACCCTGGCCCTTATGTGAACATTTTATTAAAAAACGATTGCAAAAGTTGAAAAGAATCGGTTTTTGTGATATACTATACTTGCAGTAATCTGTGTATGGTGCAGAAATAGAATTTGAGGTGGTTTTTCATGAAACGGATGCTGATTTGTCTAATGACAGCCATAACCATTTTGTGTAGTCAGTTTTTGCCGGCTTATGCTTATGAACCCAGTTTCTGGGCAAAAGATGCCGTTGATGGGGCAATGCGTTTCAGCATTATTTCCGATGTGTATGCGACCAAATCCTATCAAACTCCTATTTCCCGTGAGGACTTTGTGAATGTGGCAGTGAATCTCTATGCCACCATTACGGCGGAGAATGTGTCCACCCATTCCCGGAATCCTTTTACCGACACCCAAGGACCTTTCCCCAACATGGCATACTATGCCGGGATTGTCAGCGGTGACGGCGAGGGACATTTCTTTCCTTTAGGCACTCTGACCCGTCAGGAGATGTGTAAAATCATCACCAGTCTTTTGGATTCCGCCGGTGTGCTTGGCCCTTATTTCCCATCGGAACATGTGTTTGATGAAGTTGGCGATGTAGATGAGATTGCTTCTTGGGCGACGAATCATGTGGCATTTATGCTGGATAATAACCTGATGGCTGGTGACGAAAAAGGCTATTTCCATCCTACTGACCCGGTGACCAGAGAAGAGGCTGCTATCACTGCCTACCGTTGCTTTATCCGTTACGGACAGGACTTTGACGGGGAGATCAAGACCTCCCTGCGCCAGACCAAAGATGCCAAAGGCAACACCATCCAGACCTTAGTAAAGACCATTACTTTAAGTAATGGTGCTACCGTTGCTCTGGCAAATGCCAATAATCCAGATACCCAGTTGGGTTCGTCCACCGGCAATGCCGGAACGAGCGGGGTTGCACCTAGCGGAACCCCCCTTGCGGTCAAGGGCGAGGACGGCTTGTATCGTTTAAAAACCTATTCGGAGACTTTGGCCTCCGGTGAAGCGGCAGAAAAGGAAGCCCGCATCTTTGGAGATGGCGGCAAGTACACCTCTGCAGCAGAGGCGGACGCCCATATGAGTGAGGTTACTGTGGAGGTCTGGAAAGTCAATGCCGATGGGGAATATTACCCCTCTACCTTGACATTTAGGATTAATACGGTGCTGAAAGACGATGTGATCGCCATCTTTAATGAAATTTACAATGCACCTATCAAAGCACCGCTTAAAGACGTTAACGCCTATGCATGGCGAAACGCCATGTCCAGCGGGACCTACTCTGACCATAACTATGGTACAGCAATTGACCTCAACTATAACGAAAACTATTGTATTTATGCCAGTGGCACCGTGGTGGGAACCTTCTATGACCCGGAGAATTCCATCTATTCGTTCCCGAAAGATGGAGTGGTCATCCAGACCTTTGCCAAATACGGTTGGCTCTGGGGCGGCAACGCTTGGGTCAGCGGTACGGTAGATCATATGCATTTTAGTTATTTAGGAAAATAAGAAAAAGGCTGAACGATAACAATCGTTCAGCCTTTTTGATAGAAACATGGCATGAAAAAAGCACTTCATATAGAAGTGCTTTTTCTTGGCGTGCCGCAGAAGATTCGAACTCCCGACCTTCTGATCCGTAGTCAGACGCTCTATCCAGCTGAGCTAGCGGCACATATTCAAACGAACTATTGCATTATAGCACGTTTTTTGGGAAAATGCAAGTCTTTTTTGAAAAAAAAGTTAAAAGATACGCACAAAAAGAAAAACCACGATGCAGGCAGCGGCAGCCACCGTCAAAAGACTTTTTTCTTTGTAAGCCAAAAGGGCAGCGGTGATAAGGCCGGCAATGGCAGATGCCATGCTGCCGGTGGCATAGAGAATGTCCGGTAAGGTCATAGATCCTAAAACTGCATAGGGAACATATTTTAAGAAGGAACGGATATAAACATTTTGAATTTCTTTCCGGAACAGGGTCAGGGGCAACGCCCGGACCGCATAGGTGACCAATGCCATCATGGCAATGCAAAGAATCAATCGGTTCATGACAGTTCCTCCTCTCTCATGGGGAAGAAGACCGCGCCCAAGAGGGCGGCAACTACCGAACAGATAATGATGACAAATCCGCCGGATACCTGATTGAAGACAGGAACCCACCGGAACAGACAACTAAGGATTACAGAAAGAGCAGTAACGGCGAAAATGGGGAAACTCTTTTTTGCCGGAGGAATGATAATGGCAAGAAACATACCATAGATGGCAATACCAAGGGCGGATTGGACCGAGGTCGGCAGAATACTGCCGGCGACAGCACCCAGGAGGGTGCCCAAAGACCAGCCAAGGTAGGGAGCAGTGATGAGCCCTGCCATATAACGCTTGCCCACCTTTTGGGGTTTGGTAGAGGCTACGGCAAAAATCTCATCGGTAATACCAAAGGAGATCCCAAGCCGGGCAAGGGTTTTGGTTCCCTTAGGGAGTTTTTGTGAAAGGGAGAGGGACATGAGTGCATACCGGATATTGATGACCAGTTGGGTCAGAGCAATCTCCAAATAACCCGCCATTGCCACGATGGTATGAAGCCCCGCCACCTGTCCGGCAGAGGTTAAGTTGGTCATGGAAATGGCTACCGCTGCCCAAATAGGAATCCCTGCGGCGATGGAAAGAACCCCAAAAGAAAAGGACACAGAGAGATAGCCAAGACCAATGGGAATCCCGTCCCGAAATCCCTGGCAATACCGGTTGATAATGGAATCTGTCATAGGTTGCTCCTTTCTTCTTGGGAGACGAAGTTCGTACTATTTTACTAAATTTTGTCCCAAAGAATGTAATATGTCAACAAATTGTAATTTCTTCGTAATTTTTTGTTTTTTTCTATTTACAAAATTGTAATATTGTGCTATAATAAATCCATTGAACGAAAAGAGGTGTCCGGTGCGATGGCGCAGAACGATTTGGTAAAGATTAAGTCTGATTTGGCGGATAATATTGGAAGTAAGGTTCGCCTTACTGCAAAGAAAGGCAGAAAGCAGGTTGTAACCCGGGAGGGTGTCATTGAGGGTACATATCCCAGTATTTTCATTGTAAAGCTGGATACACCGGATGATTTTATGGCAAGTGAACGCCGGGTTTCTTATAGTTATGC
Source organism: Ructibacterium sp. (assembly GCA_045534975.1). Classification (GTDB taxonomy): domain Bacteria; phylum Bacillota; class Clostridia; order Monoglobales; family Monoglobaceae; genus Ructibacterium. Next base: position 25,621 of record JAZSKV010000105.1, read on the forward strand.
TGACGTACTTACCAAATCGGTAGAACTGATTATCTACAACCCCACGGAGGAATAAAAGTCAAAGGCTTCTGCAAGGCAGGGGTCTTTTTTTCCAGACAAGTCATTATACACCCTGGTCGGCAAAAAAGCAAGTCAAAAGCGAAAAATGCTTGACAAACGAGGCGTTTTGTGGTATGATGTCCCTGTAAAGTTGATACGAGGCATAAGAGTGAGGTTCCACCTCACTCTTTCTATTTGAAGGAGGGTAGATATGGCTTATTCTAAGGTAGAGCAAGGGGTGTGGGATCTGGCGGCACCCATTGCAGAAAAAGAGGGATGTTTCCTCTATGATGTGGAATATCTGAAAGAGGGCGGCATCTGGTTCTTGCGCGTCTATGCAGACAAAGAGGGCGGTATCTCCTTAGACGAGTGCGAGGTAATCAGCCGGGCGCTCAGCGAGGAACTGGACAAAAAAGACCCCATCGACCGGAACTATTATTTAGAGGTATCCTCTCCTGGGATTGAGAGAAAACTAAAACATCAGGAGCATTTTGACCGTTATCTTGGGGAGACCATTGATATTGGCCTTTATAAGGCTGTCAATGGCAGCAAACAACTGACCGGAAGATTAACCGGCTTTGACGGTCAGAACATCAAGGTGGAAGTGGCAGAGGAAGTTCTGACCATCCCCCAGAAAGACACCACGGTGGTGCATCTACATTTTGAATTTTAATAAACCCATTTTATATAGAAAGAAAGGATTGATTACAAAAATGAGTTCTGAATTATTTGAATCTTTGGAGTTATTAGAAGAAGAAAAAGGCATCAGCCGGGACGTGATTTTAGATGCGCTGGAGAATGCGTTGATTTCCGCTTATCGGAAGCACTTTGGTGCGGCGCAGGATGTCAGCGTAATTTTCGATGAGAAAACCGGCGGTATCCGGATTATTGCCCGGAAAGAGGTTGTCAAAGAGGTTGAGGACAAAGAAACCCAGATTACCTTAGAAGAGGCACAGGTGATTAACAGTAAGTATAAGGTTGGGGATATTGCGGAGTTTGAAGTAACCCCCAAATCCTTTGGCAGAATTGCAGCCCAGACTGCTCGCCAGGTGGTATTCCAGAGAATGCACGAAGCGGAGCGGGAAAAGATGGTCAGCGAATATTCTGACCGGGAAAACGATATTGCCAGTGCGGTGGTACGGCGTATCGAGCGGCGGAATGTGATGCTGGAGATTGAGAATGCCGAGTCGGTGCTCATGCCCAACGAGCAGGTTCGTGCCGATAACTACAAAGTGGGTGAGCGTTATAAAGTCTTTGTGGTAGAGGTAGCGGATTCGGTCAAGGGTGTTCACCTGGTGGTTTCCCGGTCCCATCCGGGACTGGTTCGCCGGCTTTTAGAACTGGAAGTGCCGGAAATCGATGAGGGTATTATCGAGATTAAGGCGCTCTCCCGTGAGGCTGGTTCCAGAAGCAAGATTGCCGTTCACTCCAACAAGGAAAAGGTAGACCCGGTAGGCACTTGTATTGGACCGAAGGGTATGCGTGTCCAGGAAGTGATTCGGGAACTGAGAGGCGAGAAGATTGACATTATCAAATACAGTGACGATCCGGCAGAATATGTATCCAATGCATTGAGTCCTGCCGAAGTTCTCTCTATCGAAGTAGACGAAGACAACCGGATTTGCCGGGTACTGGTTCCTGCCAGCCAACTCTCTTTGGCTATCGGCAGAGAGGGTCAGAATGTTCGGCTTGCCGCACGGCTCACCGGGTGGAAGATTGATTTAAGTGCCGCACCAGAGGAAATGACTAACGAGGAAACCGAAGAAGAGGTTACGGAGGAAGCATGAAACCGCTGAGAATGTGTATGGTCTGCCGGGAGCGGGCAGAGAAAGACGGACTGGTTCGGGTTGTGAAACAACCGGACGGGAAGATTGTCCTAGATTTAGAGGGCAAGTTGCCGGGCAGAGGTGGATATTTGTGTAAAGAGAAAGCCTGTCTTCTTGGCGCACAGAAACGCCGGGTACTGGAACGTGCCTTTTCGCAAAGAGTAGAGCTGGACGTCTATCAGATGTTAGCGGAGGTGCTGGCAGATGAATGCTAAATTCTGCGGTATGTTGGGGCTTGCCATGCGTGCAGGGAAACTTTCCTTAGGCGAGGGCAAGGCGGCGGACGCTGTCCGGGGCGGAAAGTGTGAACTTTTGATTCTGGCAACCGACGCCGGGCCCAATACCGAAAAGCGGTTTTTGAATATGACAGAGTTTTATGATGTTTCGGTTCTTCGCCCCTGTGGGAGAGAAGAACTCAGCGGGGTTTTAGGGAAGCCGGCGGTGGTTCTGGCAGTGACCGACCAAGGTTTTGCAAGTCAACTGAAAACCCTTTTGGAGCAAAGGTAAAACCTGCCAAAATTTTGACAGAATGATTGTGAAAGGAGTATATCGAATATGGAAAAAATCAGAGGATATGAACTTTCCAAGGCCTTTGGATTTCCCAGCAAAGAAATTGTAAAGGTATTGCAGGACTACGGGGTATCTACAAAAAATCACATGAGTGCCCTGACCGAGTATGAATTGGACGTAATTTTTGAATACTATACCCAGAAGAATCAAGTAGCAGATTTTTCGATGTATGAGCCCAAGCCGGAAGAAAAGGTAGAAGAAAAGCCGGCAAAGAAAGCAAAGAAAACAGAAGAGACCGAAGAAGAAGTGGTAGTTCCGGTAGAAGCCCAGGATATGGGCAGAAAGACCAGAACGGTGGACACCCGTGTGAATACCGTGGACTTAGACCGTCTGGACGATGAAAAGATGGAAGAACTGATCCCTGAGAATGTTCGGGATGAGGGTGCTGCCAAGAAACAGAAAATTAACCAGAAGAAGAAACAACAGGGAAAACCTCAGGGCGATAAGAATAGAGGCAAGCAGGAAGAACTGCTGAAAAAGACCGAGAAGAAGAAAAAGGAAGAGAAAATCCATGTTCTGATTCCGGATAACATCACCGTAGGCGAACTGGCAGAGCGGATGCGGAAACCTGCTACCGAGATTATCAAGAAACTGATGCTTTTGGGTATTATGGCATCGGTGAACGAATCTTTGGATTTTGACACTGCGTCTTTGATTGCAGAGGAAATGGGTTGTACCTTTGAAAAAGAGATTATTTTAACCGACGAAGAAAAACTCTTCCAGGATACGGAGGATGCTCCCGAAACCTTAAAACTCCGTGACCCGGTTGTGGTTGTTATGGGTCACGTTGACCATGGTAAGACTTCTCTCTTAGATACCATCCGGAACACCAATGTAACCCAGGGTGAGTTCGGCGGTATTACCCAGCATATCGGTGCGCACCGGGTACGTCTGGGCGATAAGAAGATTACTTTCTTAGATACCCCCGGCCACGAAGCCTTTACGGCAATGCGTGCCCGTGGTGCTTTGGTTACCGATATTGCCATCTTGGTTGTTGCGGCAGACGATGGTATTATGCCCCAGACCATAGAGGCAATCAATCATGCCCGTGCGGCAGAGGTTTCCATTATCGTTGCCATCAACAAGATTGATAAAGAGGGTGCAAACCCTGACAGAGTCCGTCAGGAACTGACTGAACACAATTTGATTCCTGAGGAATGGGGCGGCGATACCATCTGTGTAGAAGTTTCCGCAAAACAGGGAACCAATATCGACCAACTGTTAGAGATGGTGCTCCTGGTTGCAGAAATGAAAGAATTAAAGGCAAATCCCGACCGCGCGGCAAAGGGTACTGTCATTGAGGCACAGTTGGATAAGGGCAGAGGCCCTGTGGCAACAGTTCTGGTACAAAAGGGAACCCTGCGTGCCGGAGATATTGTGGTAGCCGGTACGGCGGTTGGCCGTGTCCGTGCTATGAATGACGATAAGGGCAGATCTGTGAAAAAAGCAGGCCCCTCTATTCCGGTTGAGATTTTAGGTCTTTCCGAAGTGCCGGAGGGCGGCGATGTCTTCTACGCGGTAGATGACGAGCGGAAAGCCCGGGAAGTGGTAGAAGCCCGGAAATTCAAGGCAAAACAGGAAAAGATTAATGCGGCAACCACCGTTTCTCTGGATAATCTCTTTGCCCAGATTGAAGCTGGTAAGATGAAAGACCTTAATATCATTGTCAAGGCCGATGTCCAGGGTAGCGTGGAGGCGGTTCGCCAGTCCTTAGAACGGATTTCCAATGAGGAAGTCCGGGTTAATGTCATTCACGGTGCCGTAGGTGCTGTTACCGAGTCTGACGTGATGCTGGCAAGTGCATCCAATGCTTTGATTGTTGGCTTTAACGTTCGCCCGGTGAATGGCGTTGCTGAGGCGGCAGAGGATGCCAATGTGGATATCCGGCTCTATCGCGTCATTTATGATGCCATCGAGGATATTGAAAAGGCAATGAAGGGTATGTTAGAACCCACCTTCCGCGAGGCTGTCATCGGTCATGTAGAAATCCGGACCACCTTTAAGGTTTCCGGCATTGGTACCATCGGCGGCGCCTATGTCTTAGATGGTAAGGTACAGCGGAGTAGTCAGGTTCGCGTGGTTCGTGACGGCATTGTCATCCACGAGGGTCTCCTTGGTTCTTTGAAACGGTTTAAGGATGATGTGAAAGAAGTTGCCGCAGGCTATGAGTGCGGTATCAGCATTGATAAGTTTAACGATATCAAAGACGGCGATATCATCGAAGTCTTTGTGATGGAACAGGTGGAGGTATAATCCTCTGGAGGAATTATGGCAAATTACAGTAGAATCGACCGGATTTCCGAGG
>JAZSKV010000098.1:0-1712 GCA_045534975.1 Ructibacterium sp.
TGCCAATGTACCTGCCAGAATGAAGTTCTTGAAAAAAGACGCCACCGAAGCCGGTTATGTGGCTGACCTTTTGGGTAGAATTGCCCTTTCCAGACCGGAGATTGCCTTTACTTATCTCTGTGACGATAAAGAAATATTTGCTACCTCCGGCGACGGGAAACTTGCCAATGTGGTTTTAAAACTCTATGGCTTGGACCATGCCAAAGGGGTGCTTCCGGTGGATTATACCGAGGATAAAATCCGTGTTTCCGGATTGATTGGTAAGCCAGAACTTGCCCGGGGCAACCGGACCAGACAGACCCTGTTTGTCAACGGCAGATATATCAAAAATCATGTGGTTGCCAAAGTGGCGGAAGAAGCCTATCGGAATACCATTATGGTGGGAAGATTCCCATTCTTTGTCATTTCCATTGAACTGCCGCCGGAACAAGTGGATGTCAATGTCCATCCGGCAAAAACCGAAATCAAGTTTGCCAATGAAAAACAGGTCTATGACGTGGCATACCACGCCATCCGCAGTGCTATTGCCGTCGGGGAAGCCAAAGCAGAAGTGCAGGAAAAACCGGTCACTGCATCAAAACCGTCTGCCACAACCTTTTCTTTCCCCAAACCGGTACAGCAGGAAACCAAGGTTTCACCAGGTTTAGTGAAACAATATTTGGAATATACCATTCCCAAACAGGAAGAGGAGAAGAAAGAACCGGTGGTATTGCGGGAGCCGGAAACAGAACTTTTTGCAATCTTAGAAGAACCCCAAAAAGAGGTTGTCCAAGAGATGATGCCGGAGGTGATTCCGGAACCTACCAAGGAAGTGGCAAAAACCCGGATTATCGGGCAGGTGTTTGATACCTATATCATTTGTCAGCGTGGCGAGGAAATGTTCCTGATTGACCAGCATGCCGCCCACGAACGGTTGCGGTTTGAATCCCTCCGTGAGGCGTATTTGAAGAAAGAACGCCTAAGCCAGATGTTGCTCAGCCCCATGGTTATCAACCTTGATTTTCAGGAAAAGCAGACGGTGCTGGGATATCAAAGGGAATTCCAGGGTTTTGGGTTTGAGTTGGAAGACTTCGGCGGCACCGCCGTGATTCTACACGGTACCCCCATTGCGGCGGATGAACAAACCATCCGTGACTTGATGCTGGAACTAGCGGAGGCATTACAGGAACAGCGCAAGCACCCGGTTGCCGATTTTGAAGAACGGGCACTGGATATGATTTCTTGCAAATATGCTATTAAGGCCAACCATAAATTGACACTGCCAGAAATGGAAGATTTGGTCAAGCGTACCGAGGAAATGGAAGAAGACGGGGTAAAAACCTGTCCCCACGGCCGCCCGGTAAAAATCTCTTTTACCAAAGCAGAAATCGAAAAATTGTTTAAACGACGAGTATAGAAAAAGCCACCCAGATGGGTGGCTTTTTGTTTGGCTCCTCCAGCCTAACTCGAACCACGTCCGTTTGCAACATCAATTCAACTGCGCTACACTTTCGACGGCTTGTTTCATTGTGTTGCGGCACCACCTCCGCGCTCCCTGCATCCGCCCCCGGCGGCGGTCGCTGCTCGGTCCCCTGCGTCCGCAAGCGGCTCGCAGGCTCGTTGGTTCGCCCAATAAAAAAGCAAACAAAAAATCACCCAGATGGGTGGCTTTTTGTTTGGCTCCTCCAGCCTAACTCGAACCACGTCCGTTTGCAACATCAATTCAACTGCGC
>JAZSKV010000088.1:0-17996 GCA_045534975.1 Ructibacterium sp.
AGATAACCATTCGCTCCATCAATGCAGGATCACAACTGACAAATCCCAGACGCAAACCAGGAGATAAAATTTTGGAAAAAGAGCCAAAATACACCACATGACCGTTTCGATCCATAGATTTCATGGTGGAAATCTCCTCGCCGGCAAACCGCAATTCACCATAGGGGTTATCCTCAAAAATCATAAAGTCATAGGTTTCGGCAAGTTCTAAAAGTTTTTTCCGTTTTGCAAGGGACATGGTAATGCCGGATGGATTCTGAAATGTTGCAATGGTATAGACGATTTTCACGTTGGGATGAGCCTTTAAGGTGGCTTCTAATTTTTCTAAATCCATACCGTCCATATCTACCGGAACGCCATAAATTTCTGCATTATTGACTCGAAAAGAATTCAAACCACCAACAAAACTAGGTTCTTCGCAGATTACCCCATCTCCGGGATTAAGCAAGGATTTTGCCGCAAGATCGATACCCTGCTGACCACCGCTGACAATAATGGTTTCATCGCAATTACCAATGATTCCCTGGTTGGTAAGCCGGTCAATCACCCAGTTGCGAAGAGGGGTATACCCCTCTGTCACACCGTATTGCAACGCCGTCTTTCCTTGATTTCTCAAAACATCTGCCGCAATCTCAGCCAGCTTCTCTGTAGGAAACAAATTAGGGTCCGGCGCTCCACCCGCAAAAGAAATAATTCCGGGCTTTCCTAAAAGTTTAAAAATTTCCCGAATCGCGGACGCCTCCACATGTTTCACTTTATCTGAAAATTTCTTCTCAATCTCTTGCATAGTTCCAAACTCCTCTTCTGCTTAATTTCTAGTCCTTTTGTCCCAAAAAATATTTCCATATCGCACCCAAAAGTGCAATCAACCCTGCAGCCAAAAGGACAGAGTTTGCAATGATTTCTACAACTCGTGCAATATGGGCAATCCGTTGTCTTTTTATGATTTTGCGCTGTTCCTTTTGTATCCGTCTCTTTACCTTACCGGCCGCATCTCCTGCCCTTTGGACATAGGGAAGTGCCAATTCGACTGCTTCCTGATAGTAATCCTGCCATTTACCCATAAATGGACCTCCTTTTATTCGTCTTCCTGATAAATTTCTACCTCTGCAATATAAGGCAGCTGCCGGAACTGCTCATCGCAATCGAGTCCATATCCAACAATAAACTTATCCGGAATCTCAAACCCTGTATAGTCTGCCTCAAACGCTACCTGGCGTCGGCTGGGTTTACTTAAAAGAGTACAAACCTTAATAGATGCTGGTTTTCTCTCTTCCAACATAGGAATTAACTTCACCATCGTATTACCGGAATCGATAATATCTTCTGCCAGGAGAACATGTTTTCCCTCGATATCAACATCAATATCTTTTTTAATATGTAAGACACCCGTACTTTCGGTTCCCCGTCCATAACTGGAAACCTGCATAAAATGTATCTGCACATCTCCTTTTAACTGCCGGACCAAATCGCTGACAAAGACAAAACAACCTTTCAAAATACCAACGACAATCAATTCACCATCCGGATAGTCGAGATTTATCTGCTCTGCGAGTTTTGCTACCTGTTCACTAATTTGTTCTTCAGTCAGCAAAATTTTGCCGACTCTCATCTTTTTTCTCATAAGTTATCACCAAGCCTCTCTCGGTATTTTTGTCCGCTTTGTATGGTTCTGCGATCCGATAACCCAACACTGCAATAACATGATTTTCACTACATAAAAGCCAAATTCCATCTCTTTCCTGTTGGGGAATCTTGCAGTCAATGAAGAAATCTTTTAATTTTTTCTCTTTACCATCTTTAAAAAGTGCAATCCGGTCTCCGGAACGCCTGGTCCGTAAAACCAAGGATTGCCCAGAAATTTTATCAAAATCCAAAATCATTTGGTTTTTGGAAACCTTTTCAGGCTTCTCCTGAATCTCCAAAGAAACCGTTCCAGTTTCTAAATCATAGACACCACCCGGCTCTACTGCATAGACCGTCATCGATTCGTCCGTTTTTTTTCTATCCAGCGGAGTTTCAAAGGCAATCCATCCATACCGTACCGACACGGTCAACCCATGGGGCAGTACCGCCATAGCACCGGTTTCTTTATCTAAAAGTTCCGTTACAGACTCCCAATGATTTCTCTCCGCTTGATAGCCATTGCCCATGGCATCTTCTGCCGCTATCCGAAACAAGCGGGTTCGAATGGACGGTTCTATCATCTGCATCGATTCGATATCTAAAACCACAGGTCTGCGCTTTGCAATCGGACCGTTAATCCGACGGTAAAGTCTTTTTGCATAACCATCCAGAAAGGTACCATCTTCCGCCATATTCTGTCCCAGTTTAGAAAGGGCAGTTAGGATATTGGGATTAAACTCCTCTTCCAAAAGTGGCAACAATTGATTCCTGATACGATTTCTGGTGTAGTCATTTTCCTGATTGGTGTTATCCACACAATATTCCAGTTGATTTTCCTGGCAATACGCCTCAATGTCTTTGCGGGAAATATCTAAAAGCGGGCGAATGACGCCATCAGCCCTAGTATATCGAATTCCTGCAAGACCATCCATACCAGCGCCACGCAAAACACGCATCAACACAGTCTCCGCCTGATCATTTTGGTTATGGGCAGTGGCGATTTTACTTATTTTCTTCTTGTTACAGATTTCATGAAAATAACGGTATCTTGCCAATCTGCCTGCCGTTTCCAAAGAAACTTTTTCTTCCCGGGAAAGATCCTTGGCAGACACCTTGTCCAAGAACACAGGGATTCCCCAATCCCCACAAAGATTTTTTACAAATTCCGCGTCCCGGTCGGCTTCTACACCACGGATTCCATGATGAACATGGGCTACGGAAAGTTGCAAGTTAAACTCTTTTACTAACGTTTTTAAGATATGCAAAAGACATACAGAATCCGCACCGCCGGAAACACCCACCAGTACAGAATCGCCCTCTTTGAACATATGATGCCGCCGAATTGTTTCACGCACACTATTTAAAACCTGCATCGTTTTACATTGCATGATCGCCGCTCCAGTCTGTAAACATGGTATATTCGCCAATCCAGGTCAGGTATTCATAGCCTACCTCACCGTTTCTGTGTTTTGCAAAGTTACATTTCGCTTTATTGGGTTCTTCTGCGTCTTCATGATAATAACCATCCCGATGCAAAAACATAACAACATCGGCGTCCTGCTCAATGGCACCAGAATCACGCAAGTCACTAAGTAGCGGTTCGCGCTTTTCTTTATCCGAAGCACGGCTAAGTTGCGACAGGGCAATAATGGGAACGTGTAATTCATTGGCAAGGATTTTTAAAGTACGGGAAATTTCAGAGATTTCCTGTTGCCGATTTCCTCCCCTTGACGTTCCGGTAATTAATTGCAAATAATCAACAACCACCAAGTCAAGACCTTTGTCCAGCATCAGTTTTCTGCATCGTGCACCGATTTCACTGACGGTAATACTGGAGGTATCGTCGACATAGATGCCCGCCTGACCCAAGGCAGCAATGGCAGTGCCAATTTTTCCCCATTCTTCGTCTTTGATATCACCTTTTTTGATGCGCTCAGCACTAATCTTTGCCTGACCGCTGAGCATACGACTTGCCAACTGAATGCCGGGCATTTCCAAGCTGAAAATTGCCACATTCTTCTTGGCTTTTACCGCAACATTCTGAGCAATATTCAATGCAAAGCTAGTCTTACCCATGGCAGGTCTCGCCGCCAAAATAATCAATTCAGCCGGATGCAATCCAGAGGTTCTGCGGTCAACATCTACAAAACCAGTGGGGATACCCGTTACGGTACTATCTTTCTTAGAAAGCACCTCTAACCGGTCCAAATTCTCATTTAAATATTGACCAATATGAACCAATCCCCTGGTGCTCCGTGCCTGAGAAATGTCAATGACGCCCTGTTGTGCTCTTGCCAAAATATCATCGGTTTCTTCATCACCACGATAGCATTTGCCACGAATTTCGTCTGCCAGACGAATCATACGCCGCTGTACCGCTTTATCCCGGACAATGGCGGCATAGTATCCTACACTCTCTGTGGAGGGAACCAAATTGGCAACTTCAACCACAAAAGGAATACCACCGATTTTCTCTAAGGTTCCTCGAATCGTCAAATGCTCTTTTAATGTAACCAAATCGATGGGTCTTCCCAAATTATAAAGTTCGATAATAGCCTCAAAAAGTTCCTGATGCCGGGCGATATAAAAATCCTCCACCCGCACCTTTTCTAATACATCCGGAATGCAGTTCCGATCCAGATAAATAGCACCGAGCACTGATTGTTCTGCCTCATTACTAAAAGGCATGGACATGTCCTCTGCCGTAGAAACAGTGATATCTTTGATTTCTTCACTCATAGGTTTCACCCACTTCTTATTTCAATCAATCGTTTTTACTATGCTTCGGTAACCTCTACTTTAAAGGTTCCAATAATTTTGGGGTACAATGTTACCTGCACCTCACGAATACCGCAGTTTTTGATTCCGTCCGGCAAATCGATCTTCCGCTTGTCTACCTTGATATTAAACTGCTCTTCCAACGCCTGCGCTACATCCTTAGAGGTAATGGAGCCGAATAATCTACCCTCTTTACCTGCTTTGGCGGTCAGTTTTACAGTAACTTCTCTCAAGCGCTCTGCGATATTGGTAGCCTTTAATTCTTCCTGATTTCTTTTATACTGCTCTGCACCACGTTGACCCTCCAACTCATTGAGCGCCTGTTTGGTTGCAATTCTTGCAAAGCCCTTAGGTAAAAGAAAATTATTGGCATAGCCGTCACTGACGTTCACCAAATCTCCCTTTTTCCCTTGACCTTTTACATCTTTTAACAGAATAACCTGCATCGTAAATTCCTCCTTATTATCCTACAATCTCATCAATAGCTTCTTGGAGTTTTGCTTTTGCCATATCCAGACTCTCACTGGCAATTTGCGCGCCGGCAATGGTAATATGTCCGCCACCGCCGAGTTTTTCCAGAATCACCTGGACATTGATCGTTCCCAAAGAACGACCGCTGATGATAATTCGATTTCCCTCCGTCGCTAACACAAAGGCCGCTTCAATGCCACGAATATTCAGCAAATCATCTGCCGCTTGTGCTACCATAAGTTGGGTATCTGCATATTTCTCGGTACACATTGCAATGGCAATATTGGACCGATAAATTTGTGCGCCGCTGATAATATTAGCCTTTTGGATATAAGAGCCCATATCATTACAGAAAATCCGCCGCATATTCACAGGGTCAACGCCGCGCTTTCGCAGGTAAGACGCCGCCTCAAAGGTACGGGCACCAGTTTTGAAGGTAAATCCTTTGGTATCCAGATAAATACCGCTGTATAAGGCTTCTGCCTCCAAGGAAGACAAAGACTGTCCAATCTCCACATACTGCAGAATCTCTGTTACCATCTCCGATGATGAGGAAACATAAGGTTCATGATAGGAAAGTACCGTATCCTCAATAAACTCTTCGCTGCGGCGATGGTGGTCAATCAGTACAACATTCTTGCAATTTCGCAGAACAGCAGGGAACTCTACCATACTGGGGCGATGGGTATCCACCACAATCAGTAAACTTTCTTCATCCAGCAAATCCAGGACACGCTCTTCGCCGAGAATTCTTTCATTATATTCACTTTCTTGGCGTAGTTTCTGCAAAATAGGTTGCACGTTGTTATGCTCACGGTTTAGCGCAATATACGCCTCTACCTTTTGCGCCCGCATCATCCGGAAAAGTCCAACTGCTGCTCCCAAACTATCTGCATCGGCATTGCGATGCCCCATCAGGAAAACTCTGGACGCCCTTTCCGCCAAGTCCCTTAAACTGTGGGCAACTACACGGGATTTTACTTTGGTGCTCTTTTCGATTTCCCGGCTCTTTGCGCCAAAGAAATGGAATCCCACTTCAGTTTTTACAACAACCTGGTCACCGCCACGGCCCAGTGCCATATCCAACGCCGTTCTGGCAAGGTCTTCGTTTTCCGCAATGGTATCCTTATTCTGCCCAACACCAATACTGATGGTGACCGGAATTTGATTCCCTTGCTCAATTTCTTTTACCTGATCCAAAATGGTAAACTTTTCTTTCCAGAGAGGTTCAAATTTTGCCGCCTCAAAGAGGATTAAAAACTTATCCCGTTCATAGCGAACCGAAATACCACCCCCCTGGGAAACCCAGTTGCTAACACAGCGTTCGATTTCACCAATCAGCGCCCCATGACTGTTATTGGGTGTTCCCTTAAACACTTCATCGTAGTTATCAATAAGAGCAGCACAAACAACGATTTTTTTGTCTGCCATCTTTTGCAGCATCATTTTTTCTCTGGTTAAATCAGTGAAATAAAGACCCATCATTCCCAATTTTTCTCCTGTGCGATTCACAGAAATCGTTTGTCCCGTCACCAAATAAGGGTGGTTGTCATGAGAATATTCTTCCGAAATCACGCAGGTCTGTTCCGCAAATCGACTAAACTGAAAATCTGGGAGAAGATCCTGGATATATTCGTCAAACATAACTTCCCGCCCCACCATCTTTTGGAACCGGCGGTTATACCATTGCACCATGCCTTCGTGATTGGTAACTACCAATGCTTCCGGAAAGTTCAGGACTGCTGCACGCGTGCTCTCTTCCACACCAAGGCAAAAGTTCTCCAATTGGTTAATCAAGTACCGCTTCCGGCGGTTGGCAAGAAAAATTCCTGCCACAAAGGTTCCAATGGCGACAAGAACTTCTATCATCCCCAGAACCCAAACATGACCCGGCGTATCCCAGGTAAAAAACCATGTCAAGAAACCAAAAAATAACAGAACACCCGATACACACGCGATATTTCTTAACAGATTACGTCGCCGTAAATCTCTTAATCCTTTATTGGTTTTGCCCATGTTTTTCACCTGCCTTATACAGACGTCTAAATCCAAATACGCTATCTATCATACCTAAAATAGATAGTCCCTGAAAAACCATTCCCACGAACAGATAGGTCGCAAAAAACGCTGCCAGATAAACAGCCGCTCTTGCATAGCCAGATGGTACTTTTCTTTTGAACTTATAATCAATAAAGGATAATCCGCATACCGCAAAATACCCATATAAAATCACAGTCATATTTTTTAATGCCATTGTCCAGATTGTATAATCCAAAGAAAAGGTGGTAATCAAAAACAGTATCATCGTCAGATTACACATAGAACGAGGTGCAACAAAGCCCCAAAAAGGCCGGTAAACAATCCGTTTCGCCTTGGTCCTGTGCAAAACAAAGATAGCTACCATCAGTGTTAAATAACCAAGCACCACCGATACCCCAATAACAAACGTGGGCAAATACAGGAACATCATATCTCTGATTTGACTCAGCGCTGCGTTCCAACTCTTTTGTATCTCCTGAACTTTCTCCGGACTTTGCTGCTTTAACACCGCAAAAGTTTCATCTGCTACCTGCCGGACATTCTGGATAGCCTGGCTGACCAAAGCCTCAATTCCGGTCCCGTTACCACTAGCATTCAATAAAATCAACTGGAGTAAAAAGCCGAAGAGTATGATACCTGCGCCTGCATAAACAATCGTTGCAAAACCGAATCGTCCGTTGATTGCCCGACCAATAACAACACCGGGGAGCAAACTCATAATTCCAGATAGCAACGCCGAAAAAATATCACCAAACACAAAGGTCAGCAATAAAACGCTCACAAAAGCTGCGCCGGCAGACGCACGCAAGCCATGCCGCACACTAAGGAAAACCATCAGCGCATTGGCAACAACAAGCATAGGCATAGACAACACCGGCACTATCCCACCGATGATAATGAAAAGCGTTGAGAACACCACGCAAATAGCGGTATTTCGTAATAAAACAACCTTGCCATTACTCATAACTGTCCCTTTCTTCTATCGATAAATCCAATCGCTTCAGTCCAATTTCTAAGAAAAACATCTCCATCAAAATAGAAAATGGATTATTATAATATCATACCAAATTTCTGCTGTGATTTCAACTATAATTTTTATAAAAAACCGGTTTTCATGGAAAAATCTTTGTTTTTTCTCTTTCTTATCATCACTTCTTACAAAACGGGCAAAAACTAATCATGAACACCCATACCCGTTCTACTGCCACACACCCTTTCCCGTTTTTTTCATATACTACCTAAGAAGACCATTCTGTCTAAAAGGAGGGTGACAATCTTGCAAAACAAAACCTTAGCCGACCTTCCGCTGGAACAAACCGCCTACATAGAACATCTTAATTTCGATGGTGATTTTCGCAGACGGTTGCTGGATCTCGGCTTTTCGTCCGGGAACTCTGTGACCGCATTGTTTCAGAGTCCTCTGGGCGACCCTACCGCTTATATGATTATGGGAAGTATCATCGCCCTACGCCGGGAAGACGCCAGCCAAATTCATATCCATCTTCACAAAAAGGAGGTTAATCAATGATGCCTTCTTGCCGCATTATGCTTGCGGGAAATCCAAATGTAGGAAAAAGTACTGTATTTAATGCCCTAACCGGCTTAAAACAACATACCGGAAATTGGTCCGGCAAAACGGTTACCCTTGCCACCGGTAGTTTCCGGTATGGCAACCAAACCTTTGAAATTCAGGATTTGCCCGGCACCTATTCCATCATCTCCAATTCCCCGGAAGAAGAGGTCGCCCGTGATGCCATTGCCAAGGGCGATGCAACTTTTACCCTTGTGGTCGCTGACGCCACCTGTCTTGCCCGTAATCTCAATCTGGCTCTTCAAATTTTAGAAATCACTCCTAATGTAGCACTTTGTGTCAATCTGCTGGACGAGGCCAAACGCAAGCAAATAGAACCAAATTTAAATAAACTCAGCCAAATGCTTTCTGTGCCGGTCATTGGTATTTCTGCCCAGAATCGTAGGGATATCACCCGATTAAAAGAATTCCTTGCGAATCTTGCCCAAACGGGGTTTCCGTCATCTATGCAAAAGGTTCTGGTTACTTATCCTCAGCCGATTGAAGATGCCCTTGCCAACATAACCACCGTATTAGGCAATGACACTATCTTCGGTTTTTCTAAACGCTTTCTCGCATTACGGTTGTTAGAAAACGACAATATTGCAACCAATCTTTTAAACTCACAATCGATCCCCCAATCCCAAAGGCAAGAGATTTTTAAAACTGTAGAAACTATGAGGAAAAGATTGAAAAGAGAAGGCGTTTCTTCCATTGTTTTTCGGGATCAAATTGTCGGTGCCCTTATACAACAGGCAAGAGATATTGCCAAGGCATGTGTCCCTTCTGCAAAGGAAGAATCCATAACAGCGCGTCCTGTTGATCGCTTTCTCACATCAAAAATCTTCGGCATTCCAATCATGCTCGGTTTTTTGGGAGTTATCCTTTGGATTACCATTTCCGGTGCCAACGTTCCATCCCAAGTATTGATGAATTTTTTCTTTCGTATCAAACCTTTCTTTCAACAGTTCCTCGCCTTTCTCCAGCTCCCGGAAGTTTTGGTAGCCCTATTGAGTGACGGCGTCTACCAAACTGTGGCATGGGTTACCGCAGTCATGCTACCGCCTCTTGTTATCTTCTTTCCGCTTTTCACCTTGCTGGAAGATCTAGGGTATTTGCCACGCCTTGCATTTAATCTGGATTGTTGTTTCAAAAGATTTGGTTCTTGTGGCAAGCAGGCTCTTACTATGTGCATGGGTCTTGGTTGTAACGCCGTAGGGGTTACCGGTTGTCGCATCATTACATCAAAGCGGGAACGCTTAACCGCCATGATTACCAACTGTTTTATTCCTTGTAATGGTCGCTTTTCCATGTTGATTACCCTATCAGGCATTTTCATCGGCTGCATTTTCTGTCAAGGAATGCAGACACTGGCGGCAGCCATATTTCTTCTCTTTTTAATTCTGATAGGGGTTTTCATGACCCTAATCATCACCAAACTTCTAACCCGCTTCTATCCATTAGAATCTCCAACGCCCTTTTCTTTGGAACTGTCACCTTATCGAAGACCCCGCATCACGCAAATTCTAACCCTCTCCCTTTTTGACCGAACCTGGCACATTCTCACGAGAGCATTGCGCGTTTCCGCACCAGCCGGGGCTCTCATTTGGCTGATGGCAAATCTTCAGGTAGATGGACTCTCTCTTCTTGCCATCTGTGCAGATTTTCTTAACCCGTTTGGAAAATTGATAGGGATGGACGGTATGATTCTTCTGGCATTTATTCTGGCGATTCCAGCCAACGAAATTGTCCTTCCCATTCTTTTAATGGGGTATCTTGCCACCGGTCAAATGAGCGAGATGTCCAGTTTAATCGCTCTGAAAGAACTACTCCTTGACCACGGCTGGACTACTTTGACCGCGATCAATGTTATGCTCTTTTCCGTCCTCCATTTTCCATGCGCTACCACCCTATGGACCATCAAAAAAGAAAGTGGTAGTCTGCTTTGGACTTTCTTTGGCTTTTTAATCCCCACCATTACCGCAATCTTTGTTTGTTTTGTAGTTACCGGAATTTGGCGACTCTGCATCTTTCTAATATAAGAACCCGACCCGATAACGCAATCAAAGATTGCGATCGGGTTCCCCGGAACCTTGTTGTTTTCACAATAAGAACCCGACCCGATAACGCAATCAAAGATTGCGATCGGGTTCCCCGGAACCTTGTTGTTTTCACAATAAAAAAAGCGATGCTTTAGCATCGCTTTTTCAATCATTCTGTTGCACTACTTGTTGTTTCCTTTTTGCTTTCAATCAACGGGATGGTTCCCAATACCGGAAGTCCAAAAAGTATCTTTAACTCCTCAGCAGATTTAATAGTCTTATCAAGCAAACTCCGCAGGAATGCAATAATAATCGCAATGGCAAAACCAACCAAAGCACCAACGGCAACATTCTTAGGAATACTTGGAGCCGTAGGTGATTTAGGAACTTCTGCCGGGTCGATCACCGTAGCACTACCCGCCACAATAACCCGGGCAATTTCTTCGGGAGCAAGTTCTAGAATCTTATTGGAAATATGTGCCGCCATCTCTGGGTTAGTATGACTTACACTAATTTTCAAAAGACCGGTACCTACCACATTACTGATATTAGTCATACCCTGCAATTGAGAAAAAGTATAGCCGGTTTCACTAGCATCAGCAACTTTTTTAAAAAAGGTATTACTACTTAAAATCTGTCCATAAGTTTTTGCAAGTTCCTGAGAAATCATCAGGTCGTTTAAATTGGTGTCGTTTCTTTCTTCCTCATAAATTGCATTGACATCACCGGTAATATACAAAGTTCCTGACGCCGTATAAGTTGGATCAATCAAATAAGTAGAATAAAGAAAGAAAATCGTTCCCATCAGAAGTGTCGAGATTAAAATGAACGGCCATTTTGGCAGCAGTATTTCCAGTATTTGATTAAGGTTAAATTCTTCGTTCACTTTGCGCCACCCCTTTCCTAATAACTAAATGCACGGATTACCTGATATTTGCTACCATCCGGCTTTATACTCATAATATCTGCGCCAACAGAAATATCAATCATATACCAATTTGATTTATAAGTTTCTGTAAAACTGTTGTTGGGAAGCAACTCATTTAAGGTGATTCCATCCGGATTCATCATCATTTCAAGGCGTACCCGAGCGACAAAAGAATTACCACTCTTTACAATCAAAGAGGGATAATATGACCATCCATATCTCACAGACTCCGGAAAATTCGCTGAAATCTGATAAAGATATTCTTCAAAAGACTCACTCATATCCATACCAAACCCAATGTAATCAACAGGTTTAGCCTCCTCTACCAAAGGGGTTTCATAAATCCATGCGGGTATCTCTTCCAGAATATATGCATAATCCTCCGCGTTAGCGGGCCAAATATATGCTTCCTTTAAAAACTCAGTATTGTGATCATCACCATAGGCTTTTGTTAAACCAATAAGTTCATCTAATTGAAGAAGAACACACGCCAAATCCTGAATTGTTGCCTCTGCATGCGCATTCAGTTTCGGTTCAGCATATAGCATAACGCCATTATGGCGTGCAAATTGTAAACCAAGTTTAGCCATATCCGCTGTTAAATCTGTGTCAGCATACTTTGCCTCAGGATTGAACTTTAAAGAACCAGTAGCCTGTTTCATACTGTAAAAACTCAGTGCCGCTACAGCATCCTGCATAGAAACATTACCGTTCATAAATGCTTCGGTTGCTTTTTCTATCCCTAAGCACTCCTCTGCAATCACCTGAACATCCTTAGCATATTCGCCCTCAAATGCCGGTTGTTCTTCCATAACAATATAATTCGGTTCCAACAGGCCATAGCCAATTTGCAAAGCCATTCTCGCCAATTGACCACCTGTTAAGGTCTTATCAGCTTCATAGGCAATACCTGTCTGCATAGCATCCCAAACACGGGTTAAAATCAACGGGTCTACTGTGGTTTTAAAATCTGCATAAGTAAGTTCGCCTTCACTACGAACAATCAATGTTGCAGCTTCTGCACGCGTCAGTGTAGAATCAAGGCGAAGATTCATACCATCGTCTCCCTGCATAACACCACGGGTATAAGCCCATGTAATTGCCGCAGGATTTTTGCTACCTTTTGCAACAGCAGAAGGTCCCTCAACGGAAGGCTTCCCTGCCATTTCCCAAAGATAAATAGCCGCTTCATCACGAGTGGCAGGACGGTCCGGATTGGTAACTACATTATAATCACCACCAGCCATCTTTGCAAACTGCCAACGGGTTACCAGTTCATCCGGCTTAAAGGTACCGTCCGGAAAACCATTTACTCGTCCGTCATTGCACATTTTATCTACCGCGCTGTACGCCCAGTGAGCTTCCGGTAAATCCGGAAATCTCGGAGCCGCTACAACTACCATCATAGACAATGTTAAACAAAGAATCAATAAAAGGGAGAAAAACTTTTTCATAACATAAGCTCCTTTCTTACGGTTTCCACCGCTTCACGAGAAATATCACAAGATAGTCTATAAACAGGAACACGTTCCAATAGTTGACCGCAAAGTTCTGCAGCCCGTTGCATCGCGTGACGGAACGGTACTTTTCTGCACTCACCAAGAAGTCTCCCGATTGCCTCCACGTTGGATAAAGGTTTGATGGAATTTTCTTCTCCGCGTTCTAAAAATACTACCGCTGCAAGAGGTACAGATACATTTGTATTCAAACGAGTTTTCCCACTCCAAGGACTTCCGCAAGCCAAAACTTCCCCCGGCTTGTCCAGACGAAGAACCGGCGTATCATCATTGACATGCACCGTATCCGGATAATATTTCTTCCAAAGTTCTGTATGGGTACTTTTTCCTGTTCCAGACGGCGCAGAAAAAACAACCGCTCTGTCATTTACGGCAATACAAGAACCATGCAGTACCATTCTTTGATGTTCCAATGCCAGTTGACTAAATGCTTGTCCACAGAAAATAAAATCTCTTTTTTCTATCCCGAGATCTTCCATGGAAAATATAGAGATATCTGTGCGTTGTTCTCTAAAATCCATACGGGCACTGACTATATCATCAATTCCGGGCAGGGTACGATAAACAGATTCACCTTGACTGGTACGCATCATATGCCAAATACCCGAGTCATTTAGATACGTGCCATCTGGCTTCGGGATATCCCTCTTGCCCTGTATAAAAATCCCGGAATCGCAGATACGCTCCCTCTCCTGCTGAAGAGGGAGCGTATACTCCGACATACATGATTTCAAATAGTCACTGCCTCCCTGTACTTCGAGTACAAGACCTGAAATCTCGTAGTACATAGGCTTACGCGATAGAAGCACCGTCAGCTAACACCGCAATTTCTGCTTCACTTACCTCACGCAATGCTGCGTCGCCGAATTGCATCGGGCCTTGAGGAGTAAATACGTTAATAGAATCAAACATTACGTTGCCGCCTTTTTCCAAACCAACCATTTGCAGTTTCGGCATTTCAAAATTGCCGGCTACTTCAAAAGCTAACTTTTTCATTTCAAATTACCTCCTTAATATAATCGACAATCAATTACTCTGCATCAACTTCCGGCAGATTTACAGCCCAAATTGCGCCTTCTTCGGTCACATCATTTGCAACATAATATGCTCTTGCATAAACAGGAGCGTCAGCTGTAAATGCACCAACTGTTTCATTGGTGTAGTCAACCAACTTAATTGCATAGTAACCATTGGAACCTTTACCCATTGCAGCAACCTTGATGGAAGTTGCAAAATCCTCAGTAGCAGAGAATTCAATACCAAATTCACTTACATTACCAAAAACTCTACCTCTTGCAATCAAAGATGCCTTACCTTCATAACCTGCTTCGTTATCGTTTTCCAGGATACCAAGGCCAACAGTTCTACCATCAACAGCCTGAATAGCACCAGTGGTAACTGCAACAGCCGGAAGGTCTTCGCCTTCCTCAATTTGCAGTACGCTAGCCTGTACATAAACGCCACCAGCAGCAACGAAATACGCAACAGGAACCTCATTAACGGTAACTGCATCTACCTTCTGGTTGGTTAAACCTTCAACAGCAACCAAAACATAGGTGTCAGCATCTTCATCTGCCAAACCTTCAATGGTTCCAGCAACTGCAGGTGCACCGTCCAAAGAAACGGTATGGGTGCTTTCTGCAGCCAAGCCAGGGATGGTACCCTCAGGATTACCATTAACCCGAACAAGAGAACCCAGACCAACTTTATCAGTAGTGTAAGAAAACTCAACCGTTGTACCGGTTGCAATCTGTTCATCCACATACACGATATCATCAGTGGTAAGTTCAGCAAGATCTGCTACACTCTTATGAGCCAGATAGGTATAGGTGTCCACACCAGGACTAACATCTACCGTGGTTACAACAGTATAGTCACCGGTTTCCAGATTCGCAGTGGTTTGTGTGTCTACCGCCGCAGAAACACCCAGCATTGTCATGGTAAGAACTACACACAAAACAATACTAAAAACTTTTTTTAACATGTTGATCTCCTCCTTAAATAGGAATAATATATTGGTTTAATTCTTATTCTAAATGAGCGAGCCGGCCATATTCGACGACAAGGGTCCTGTCGCACAGTCCGGCTGCGGTATGACGGTGGGTAACAAAAATCACCGTTCTTCCGCTAATACGAAGTTTGTTAAGCACCTTCTCCTCTAAATCTCTGGAAAGTGCTGACGTTGCTTCATCGAGCAATAGAATCTCTGCCCGGCTATATAAAGCCCTAGCGAGTGCCATCCGTTGCCGCTGTCCACCAGAGAGTCGGCTACCGCCTTCCCCCAGAAAAGTTGCAATGCCATTCGGAAGTTTCTGGATAACCTCATCCAGTTCTGCCATTTGTACTGCTTGCCAGAATCGTTCCATATCCGGTTCTTCTGCAAACAAGGTGATGTTTTCTAAAACATTACCTGACAGGAGCAGAAAATCTTGTGGTACATAAGCAAACATACTACGATGCTTGCCATCAAGAGGAACTGCACCATTCGATGTATCAAGAACAATCTCGCCAGTGCCCGGTTGGGAAATTCCCGCCAAAAGACTTAGCAAGGTGCTCTTTCCTGCACCGGATTCCCCGGTAATTGCAGTCAAAGTATTTTTAGGAAATGCCGCCGACACATTTTGTAAAACCGGTGCATCTCCATAGGAAAATCCAATGTTGTTTAATTTGATTTCCAATAAAGAATCATATATTCCCTCCGGCATCTCAGATATCTGAATATCATCATCCGGAATCATTTCTAACTCATCCAACCGTTCCACAGATGTGGAAACCGATACATACTGCGGGAATAAACTAGCTAAATTACGAAAAGGCGTTGTGATATCTCCTGTCAATCCCAAAATAGCAGTTAAGGTACCAAAGCTCATATCCCCGGTAAAAATCCTCCAAGCACCCCAACCTAACGCCAAATAATATCCCGCCGTCATTGCCACATAAAAACAAACATTAACACCTATACCAAGTCGATTTCTGCGAATAGCCAATACATAGGCTTCATCCTGTGCTTTACCAAGTTGTCTTTTTACAATGTCATAAACCGAAAAGGCTTTAATTACTGCTAAGTTTTGTGCAGTTTCTTGCACAAAAGAACGAATTTTCCCCTCACAGGTACGGCTTTGTTGCACGATGGGTCTACTCTTTTTGCGATAAACTTGTGCTACCAGCAACATCAAAATACCTGCCGCCACACAGAGCATTGCCAAAACAGAATCCAGCATCAAAAGTGCAAAAAAACTAAATATGATGCGGGCGCCAACCGAAACCAACGACGGAATGATGTTAACCACCCCATCTGCTACGATGCGTGCATCGCCGCAAATACGGTTCACCAGTTCTCCGGAATGAAAACGGTCAACTTCCAATTTTTGCTTATGTAAATATTTTTCAAACATCTGGGATTGAATGCGGAAACGCATTGATGCCACCGTTTTCACACTCAAAGACGTTAAAAAAATCTGGAAAACCAATTGTAAAAGGATCAAAACCCCAAGGGAAATTGCACAAGATAAGAGATTCTCCGTAGATTGTCCCGTAACACCATCTACAACCTTTTTCGCTGTCAGTGCAAGATAGACACCACAAAGAGAGGTCGCACCACCAAGGAAACAAAGGCAAACGATTTTATGCCAGGAACCACGCAAAAATCTACGAAAAAGATTCTGTTTCATGATTCCCTCCAAATCGTTATCGTTCCACCAGAAGTTGCTTTTCTCGTAAAAGTTCTAAAAATTCCTTGACTGCGGTATCAGCCACAATCGGAGCCACGTTATAATGTTCAACCAAAGCCTTGCAAAGGCTTTCAGTATCACATTCTTCCTCTAATAATTGCCACAAAAAAGCGCCGCTCTGGTTCAAAGAAACCATCGCACCTTGTGTTTCATAAGAGGCATCAAAAGGGATTGCATAATATTCGCCCGCAACTTCTTTCAGCATAAATCCAGGCTTAATCTGCATATTTCTAACCCCCATTTTGGATATAAATAACGAAATTACATTATTACGTTCTAATTATATTCTTAAAAAATAAATACGTCAAGCACTTTTTATAAAAAAGTTTGCAGTTTTATTACATTTTTATATTTTTTGTTAAAGTTGTACAAAACGCGAGTTTTGTCTTGTGGCTTTTGCACAATCTTATAAGGAAATCCACTGAATATCAGGATTCCTTCGAAACCAAGTTAACTGTCGTTTTGCATAACGCCGTGATTCCCGTTTGATTGTTTCTACCGCTTCTTCTAATGCTACCTCTCCCTCCAAATAAGCAACCAATTCTTTATAGCCAATGGCCTGCAGGGCATTGGCCTTTTTGGGAATTTTCCGTTTCAGCAATTCTTTTACTTCTTCCAATAACCCTTGTTCCATCATTCGGTCAACCCGCAAATCGATTCTCTCATACAATCTTTTCCGTTCCATTTCCATGCCAAAAATTTCTGCATCATACATGGGTTCTTTTCTAGCAAGGCGATCTGCTTCGGTTTTAGTCATACCGGTCGTCTTTTGAATTTCTAATGCACGGATGACCCGTTTCAAATTGTTGGGGTGAATCTTAGCCGCTTCTTCCGGGTCTGTTTCCTGCAAAAGGCAATATACCGCTTCATTTCCATCTTTCTCTGCCAATCGTTTCAAGGATTCCCGATAGTCTGGATCACTTTCTTCTTCCGCAAATTCAATCTGGTTTAAAATACTATCAATATAAAGACCTGTCCCACCACAAAGGACCGGAAGTTTACCGCGTTCTAAAATCTCCGCAATGCTTTGTCGGGCATCCCGAACAAAATCAGCCACGCTGTAAGAGGTAGCAGGGTCAACAAAGTCTATCATATGATGAGGCACGCCTTGCATTTCCTCGACTGTGGGTTTGGCTGTACCAATATTCATATATCGATAAATCTGCATAGAATCACAAGACACTACTTCGCCATTTTTTTCTTTTGCAAGCCGAATGGCAAAATCCGTCTTACCGGATGCCGTAGGGCCCACCACGCAGATAATATGAGGTTTCGACACAAGGCTTCCTCCTT
>JAZSKV010000061.1:0-2173 GCA_045534975.1 Ructibacterium sp.
AGATAACAGGAGTTCCATTTACACTCACAGTAATGAGTTCTTCAAAAACAATACCTTGACTTGCTGCAAAAGAAGCCGCTACTGTGCCGGGTTTTGCATAGATGCGAAAGCCGTCGTGGGCTTCAAAGGCATTTTTTCCAATGCTTTGAACGTTGGCAGGAATGGTTGCGGCAGACAAGTTCTGACAATCGGCAAATGCATTTTCACCAATGGAAGTTACATTTTCTGGAATGGAGATAGTCCAGAGTTCATCACAACGATAAAAAGCATCTTTTTCGATGGTTTTTAAAGAATCTGGTAGAGCGATGTTTCGTAATTTTGTACTATGATGAAAAGCGCCGTTTCCAATGACAGTTAAGTTCGCCGGAAGTTGCACGCTGGTCAGGGAAGTGCAATAAGAAAAACACATAGAACCAATGGATGTTACAGAATCAGGAATGATAATTTCTTCCATGATGGTGTTTCCACCACAAGCGCCACTCGCCAGAGCCGTCACCGGGAATTTGTTGATTGTTTCGGGAATTTCAACGACGTTGCGGGTATCATCAACATTGGTAATGGTCGCTGTGCCGTTTGAAACCGTATAGGTGAAGATATCTTCCCTCTGGGGGGGAGTAGGTGTTTCTGTGGCGGCAAAAGCAGACATGAAGACAGAAAAACTTACAAGTAATAGGAGAAGAAGCGCTAAGCAGTTTCTCGTTTTTTTCATAAAACCACCTCGATTAAAATCTTTTTGAATGGAACTATTGGTCCATATAAACAAATTATAGCATATTTTTTTCGCAAAAGCAACCCTGGCTGAAATCCTTGAAAAATAAGGGGAAAAGGGAAATAATAGAAAAAACGTCAAAGTGGGAGATAATTCATGATAATCAAAGATAATCGAGAATAAATAGATATCATTGGGTTTGATTTCCTGCCTGGATTTTTGTATGATAAAACAAGTTTAGCACTCGAATGCTGAGAGTGCTAATAACAAGGAACTTTTAACCTGTAAGGAGGTACTATGATGAATATCAAACCATTGGCTGACAGAGTTGTTATTAAGATGCTGGAGGCAGAAGAAACCACCAAGAGTGGTATTATTTTGGCGGGAACCGCAAAAGAAAAGCCTCAAATCGCGGAGGTTGTTGCAGTTGGTCCTGGCGGCGTTGTGGATGGCAAGGAAATCAAGATGGAACTGGAAGTTGGCGATAAGGTTCTGATGAGCAAATATGCCGGCACCGAAGTAAAGTTAGATGGTGTGGAATATACCATTTTGCGTCAAAGTGACGTCTTGGCAAAGGTTGACTAAGCATTATTTGATTTGGAGGTAATAGAAAATGGCAAAGCAGATTTTATTTGGTGAAGAGGCCAGACGCGCCCTGGAAAGTGGCGTAAATCAACTGGCAAATACTGTAAAGGTAACATTAGGTCCCAAAGGCAGAAATGTTGTTTTAGATAAGAAATTCGGTGCTCCTTTAATCACCAATGATGGTGTAACCATTGCAAAGGAAGTGGAGTTGGAAGACCCCTTTGAAAATATGGGTGCACAACTGGTAAAGGAAGTAGCAACCAAAACCAACGATGTTGCCGGCGACGGCACCACCACCGCTACCTTGCTGGCACAGGCATTGGTGCGGGAAGGTATGAAAAACGTTGCTGCCGGTGCAAACCCCATGATTCTTCGCAAGGGTATGTCTAAGGCAGTAGAGGTTGCAGTAAATGAAATTATTGCTAATAGCAAGACAGTCAATGGTAAAGACGATATTGCGAGAGTTGCGGCTGTTTCCGCTGCTAGCGATGAAATCGGCACTTTGATTGCAGATGCTATGGAAAAGGTAACCAGTGATGGCGTTATTACTGTGGAAGAGTCTAAAACAGCAGAAACTTTTTCTGAGGTTGTAGAGGGTATGCAGTTTGACCGTGGTTATATTACTCCTTATATGGTAACGGATACCGATAAAATGGAAGCCGTAATTGACGATGCATACATCCTGTTTACCGATAAAAAGATTTCTAACATTCAGGAAATTCTGCCCCTTTTAGAACAGATTGTACAGTCTGGTAAGAAATTGTTAATCATTGCAGAAGATATCGAGGGCGAAGCATTGTCAACCCTGATTGTCAACAAACTCCGCGGCACCTTTACTTGTATTGCAGTTAAGGCACCGGGCTTTGGTGACAGAAGAAA
>JAZSKV010000068.1:0-19726 GCA_045534975.1 Ructibacterium sp.
GGCAGACCCAGCCAATATTGCTGACTAATTAATTTAGAAAGGGACTGCTGTATTTTGGCAGATGCTAAAATGCAGCGGTCCCTTCAATTTCAAAAGGAGCGACATAATTGAAGGCTAAAGAAATAAAAATGATAATACGAAGATTTTTAGAATTATTGATTAGTAATGCAATTATTTCTGCAATCATTGCGACACTGAATAAACTGGGTATTTTGAGCACACGCCCGATGTTGTTTTGGGCATTGTTGGTTGGGGTAATTTTATTTGTTTTCATCAATGTGTTCTTTCTTCGGAATTGTTATTTTGAGTTGAAGGAAAGAAAAAGATATTATATTGTCAATATCGTCGCCTATGTCTTTTATGCCCTACTGATGTTTATCATAAACGGAATTGGGTGGAACCAGGTGTATGCATGGCTCTTTGCTACAACAAAAGTATTGCGATTTACCAGTGTGTATCTGGATACGATGTATTCGGCGTTGTTCTTTCACGGTATTTGCTTAGCCATGATTTTCCTTGCACCATTTGGCGTAGATTGGGACTTTCTCTTCGAAGACGAAGAACGAGAATTAGAAATGAATGAAAGGGGACTGTAAATGTTTCAAAAAAAGAGAATATGCGAAAATTGCAGAACAGGTCAGGAAGCCTATCTGTTAGAACCGCATATGGAGGCTTGTCCACATATCGACTGTTGGAACAATAATGCATGTCCCTTTTATGTGCAAATGGAAACCAAAAAGCGAGGAATAAAAAAATTTTTCACAATATCAAAAA
Source organism: Ructibacterium sp. (assembly GCA_045534975.1). Lineage (GTDB taxonomy): Bacteria > Bacillota > Clostridia > Monoglobales > Monoglobaceae > Ructibacterium. The sequence goes on from JAZSKV010000068.1 coordinate 775, forward strand.
AGAATTTTTGATATAAAGAGTACTTTTATTTCAAAAGAAAGGTTTTATGATGTTATGTTTGTTGCCCGGTTTGCTGATCTTAATATTGCGATTGAAAATAAATATAACTACGTAAAGGATATGTGTTATCAATACATTATTGAAGATAAACCTGATTTTTCAGTTTCCGTTTCGGATTTTGAAATTGTTGCGGAAGATAACGAAAAGCGGTTTGATTTAGCGTATCTAGAAAGCCTTGCAATTTATCGAAAGATAGCAGAAAAAGTGATTGCATATGACGGGCTTTTGATGCATGGCGTAGTGATAGAACTTTATCAATGTGGCATTGCGTTTTTAGCAAAAAGTGGCGTTGGAAAAACCACCCATGCAAAGTTGTGGAGGACCCTTTTAGGCGATCGGGTATCGATTATTAATGGTGATAAACCGTTGATTCGGGTAAAAAACGATAAAGTATTCGCTTATGGAACTCCCTGGGCTGGAAAAGAAAAAATCCATAGTAATCGAAAAACAAACTTGCAAAAAATATGTTTTCTTGAACGTGCAGAAGAAAACCAGTGTGTTTTGCTGGATAACTCTAAAGTTTTTGCAAAACTAATGAGCCAAATATACATTCCCAAAGACGCAGGTAAGTTTTTAACAACAGTAGACCTTGTGAAAATGCTTATAGAAAAAACAGAGTTCTACTTAATAAAGTGCAATACAGATTTATCGGCTGCAAAAACTGCATATGAAAGGTTGATGCTATGAAGAACCTTGAAGAAGTGCTAAGAGAAGACGGCATTTTTGTTGGGAAAACACAAGGAGATAGTATGGCCCCCATGCTCTACGCAGGTCGGGATAGCGTGATCATAGCGCCACCGAAATTTCCTCTGGGAAAATATGATATTCCTGTCTATCGTCGTGATGGACATTATACGATGCACCGAATTGTAAAGCGAACCAAAAAGGGATATATCATCTGTGGGGATAACCGAACCCATTTGGAAAAGGACATCACCGATGAGGAGATCGTTGGTGTATTAGTAGCCTTTTATCACAATGGAAAACTGGTACCGTGTACAGATAAAAAATATATTAATTATAGCAAAAAAGTTTGTCGAAGATTGCCTTTCAGGATAGCAAAGAGTATCATTCTTCGACTTTTGAGAAAATAAGAAATAGAAGATGATCTAAAGACAGTTATAGAAGTAGTAAAAAGTTGATTTGATTGCAGATAATCCCAGGGATTATCTGCAATTTTTTTCTAAACTATTGACAGAATTGCGAGATTGTGATACGCTAATGAATGTTGATTGAGGGAGAAAATGGGAGCATTTTTGAGTGAAAAGTTAAGCCTTGCTGGCTTTTCATAAGGGACTTATCTGTGGTTGTGCAGATGAAGTCTTTCTTTTTATCACCAAGGAGGAAAAACCATGGAGTTATGGGAACTGTTTTTGATTGCAGTAGGGCTATCAATGGATGCATTCGCTGTGGCTGTTTGCAAAGGTCTGTCTGTAGATAAGATTCGACCCAAAGAACAATTAATTGTAGGATTGTATTTTGGCGGGTTTCAAGCATTTATGCCGGCGATTGGCTATTTCCTTGGCGTGCAATTTCAGGATTTGATTCAAAGGTTTGACCATTGGATTGCATTTGTGTTGCTTGGCATAATTGGAATTAACATGATTCGGGAAGCCAGATGCGAGGAAGAGACCATGGATGGTTCGTTTGGGGTCAAGGCAATGTTTCCTCTTGCAATCGCTACCAGTATTGATGCATTAGCAGTCGGAGTCACCTTTGCTTTTTTGCAGGTACAGATTGTTCCGGCAGTTACGTTTATTGGCGTCGTGACTTTTGTTTTTTCCGTTGCCGGCTTGATGATTGGCAATGCCTTTGGATGCAAATACAAAGCAAAGGCAGAAATCTTTGGCGGTGTGGTTTTAATTTTAATTGGATTGAGGATACTACTAGAACACTTAGGTGTTTTATAGTTTGATCTTGAAAAGTGTTTGACGACGGAGCTGCTTTTTTATGTTATGTTGTAGATGCCATGAAAATCTGGCTGTGGTTTATGTTACCCGGATTGATGAAACGGGTAAGAGTGTTAACGAGGGATATTGCTTGACCTGTGCCAAGGAACTAAATTTGGGGCCGGTTAATGAAATGATACAAAATATGGGAATCAATGTAGAAGAAATGGACGGACTCAATAAAGAGATGTCCGCTATGTTAGAAGAAATGGGCGGCGAAGATGGATTCCTGGGGTTTCCTATGGGAGAAGGTCCCGAGGGATCGGAGGATGATGACCCAGAAAACATGAGCCGGAGTATGCAAAAAAACCCTTTTGAATTGATGAATCGGTTGTTTGCTTCCGGGAAAATGCCGGAACAAGCGGGAGAAAACCCAGGAAAAGCCGGAAAGGAAAAAGCCCCCAAAGAGAAAAAAGCGAAAAAGCGGAATCTGGATATTTATGGGGTAAACTTAACGGAAAAAGCCCGGAATGGACAGATTGACCGGGTAGTAGGCAGAGATGCCGAGATGGAACGTGCAGCCCAAATTCTCAATCGCCGCACCAAGAATAACCCTTGCTTAATCGGTGAACCGGGCGTGGGCAAAACTGCCATTGCAGAGGGGCTTGCCTTAAAAATCGTCCAGGGTGATGTGCCTGCCAAACTGTTAAAGTATGAGATTTATCTTTTGGACATGACAGCGGTGGTGGCAGGAACACAGTTTAGGGGACAATTTGAGTCAAGACTTAGAAATATCATTGAAGAAGTGAAAAAACTCGGCAATATTATTTTGGTGATTGATGAGATTCATACCATTGCATCTGCCGGCGATGCCGAGGGCGGTATGAACGCCGGTAACATCTTAAAACCGGCACTTTCCCGCGGGGAAATTCAGGTCATCGGTGCCACTACGGTAGAAGAATATCGGAAACACATTGAAAAAGATGCTGCCTTAGAGCGGAGATTCCAGACCATTTTGGTGGAGGAACCCACCGTAGAAGAAACGGTAGAGATTTTAAAAGGTATTAAAGGATACTACGAGGATTATCACCATGTCCGGATTTCCAACGATTTGCTCAGAACCGCAACCGTTCTGGCGGAACGGTATATCAGCGACAGATTTTTGCCGGATAAAGCTATTGATGTGGTGGATGAGGCGGCGTCTAAGGCTAATCTGCAAAACGATGCCTTGGTGAAAATTGAAAAGAAAAAGGCGGAATTACAGGCGGTGGAAGAAGAGTTAGAAAAAGAAAATGCAACGGTTTCTGATTCCATTGAGGGATTCCAGCGTGTCGCAGACTTTAAGAGTCAAAAATGCAAGTTGGAAGAAGAAATAACTGCCTTAGAAAAGGAATCCGTGAAAGATTTAACCGTAGAGGATATTGCGGCGGTCATTGAACTTTGGACAAAAATTCCGGTCAAGCATATCAGTGAATATGAAACCAACCGTTTGATGAACTTAGAAGAACGGTTGCATCAGCGGTTGATTGGTCAGGATAGTGCAGTTGCGGCTGTCAGCAGAGCAATTCGCAGAAAGCGTGCCGGTATTAGTTTAAAGCGCAGACCGGTGTCCTTTATCTTTGTTGGACCTACTGGTGTGGGAAAAACCGAATTGGTCAAGCGTATTGCCCAAGAGGTGTTTGATGGGGAAGATGCTCTGATTCGTTTAGATATGTCGGAGTACATGGAGAAACACTCGGTAGCGAAATTGATTGGTTCTCCTCCTGGATATGTAGGATATGACGATGCAGGTCAACTGACGGAGAAAGTTCGGCGGCGTCCTTATAGCGTGATTTTGATGGACGAAATCGAAAAAGCACATACTGATGTTTTTAATATCTTGCTTCAGATCTTGGATGATGGCAGAATTACGGACAGCCACGGAAAGACAGTTTCTTTTGAAAATACCATTATTATTATGACTTCTAACGCAGGAAGTGACCAGCGTTCTAATATTATGGGTTTTAACGAGGAAGAAGAGGCAGCCTCTATGAAAGTGGAACGGGCTTTGAAAGACTTATTCCGTCCGGAATTTTTGAATCGTGTCGACGAAGTGGTAACATTCTCTGCACTCAAGAGAGAGGAACTTTTAAAAATTGTTGATTTAATGCTTGGCGATTTGCAAACGGGTTTGCAGGAGAAAGAAATTTCTCTTGTTGTTTCTGATGCCGTAAAAGAATATATCCTTGATCATTCCTACCAAAAGGCATATGGGGCAAGACCCTTGCGGCGCTATATTGAACAACATATTGAGGATGGCTTGGCACAAAAATTCTTAGAGGGCGCATTGCCTGCCGGTGCCACTGCAAAGGTTGATATTGTTGACGATAAAATTTGTATTACTGCATAGAAACCAAGACCGCAAACTTTTTTGCGGTCCTGGTTTTTTTGTTTATAAAATTTTGGCGAGACAGGAAAAAGTTCCTTGAATTTTTTTCTGCAGTATGATAAACTTGAATGAATAGAAGTATTTGGTAAAAAGGGGATGCTTTGTCGTATGAAGTATCTGGAAATGGGGTAGGATAACCCAAAGAATTGGAAAAGCGGGGTGACGAAAATGACAGAGGAAACCATTGCAAAAATTCGTCAGGCAGAACAAGAGGCTGACCGGTTGGAACAGGACGCTGCAGATCAGGCAGTCCAGATTGAAAAAGAGAATGAGAAGACAATCGAAAAATTGTATGCAGACGCCAAAAAAGACGCAGCAGATTATGCAGAAAAGTGCAGAACTGATGCAGAGGAAAAAGCCAACAAGCAAGAACAAGAGTTGCTGAAAGAGGCAGAAGAGTCTTTTGCCAGTCTTGCAGATGCCGGAAAAGCGAAACTTCCGGAGGTTGCTGCGGCGATTTATGCACATTTGGTCAAATAATCCATGAAAGATGGAATAACAGGAAGGTGATTGGAATATGGCGGTTGCACCAATGGATCGTATTACCGTATACGGCCTTAGAAAAGATCGCAAACGCATTTTAGAAAAATTGCAACGCCTTGGGGCAGTGGATGTTACGGTTACCAATGAAACAGAGGGGTATGAGACGTTGGATACTGTGAAGTCAAGATCCCTGTTTGAAAAAGTGATTGCCACAGCAGAACAGGCATTATCGGTTCTGGCATCTTATGTTCCTGAGAAAAAGAGTATGCTCTCTATGTTGGATGGGCCAAAAGCATTATCGGCACAGGAATATGAAGAAAATCTCCCTAAGGTGGAAAAGAGTTTTAATATTGCAAAGGCAATTTTGCAGGCTGAGAAAGAGAAAAGTGAACTCCTCTCGGATATTGGACGCCGTGAAAATTTGATGGCATCCTTGCAGGATTGGACTTTGTTGGATGTGCCGATGACCTATGCCGGAACCACTAAAACGGCGGCATTGATTGGTGTTTTTCCAGAGAGTAAAACCCAGACTGAAATTTTAGCGGCATATCAAGAAACTTTCTCGGAGGGCGAGGAAGTACCTGCCATTGATTTGCAAATCGTATCTACCGGGCAGGAACAAACTTGTGTCTTGATTTTCTGCCTGAAAAAGCAAAAAGAGCAGGTAGAACAGAAACTGCGCAATCTTGGCTTTGCAAGACCGGCTGTGTTTACTTCCATGATTCCGGCAGAACGAATTGCCAGACATCAAAAGAAGATCGCTGCTGCACAAGAAGAAATTAGAATCCGGGAAAAGACCATTCAGGATTATGCGACAGAACGGGAAAAGTTAAAGTTTCTGGTTGATTACTATACCACAAGGCTAGAAAAATACGAAGTTTTGGAAAAGGTATCCCAGGGAAAACGTGTCTTTGTGATGAGCGGTTATATCCCCCATGCAAGAAGTCAAGCGGTGGAACAGGAGTTGGTGCAGAAAGATGGCGCTGCTGTGGAAATTACACCGGTTGGCCCGGAGGATGATGCGCCGGTAATGCTGGAAAATAACGGATTTTCCGCACCGGTGGAAACGGTGCTGGAAACCTATAGTATGCCGGGGCGTGGCGAGGCAGACCCCACCAGCGTAATGGCAATTTTCTACTATGTCTTATTTGGTTTGATGCTTTCCGATGCAGCGTACGGACTTTTAATGGTGATAGCCTGTGGCTTAATTTTATGGAAGTTTAAAAATATCAGCAGCGGACTTAGAAAGAGCATGACCATGTTTTTCTACTGTGGCATATCCACCACCTTTTGGGGTGTGATGTTTGGCAGTTATTTCGGTGATGCGATTACCGTAGTTTCTACTACGTTTTTCCATAAGCCGATTACCATTCCGCCACTTTGGTTTGAACCGGTGAAAGAACCCATGCGGATGTTGGTATTCTCCATGGCATTGGGTATTGTTCATCTCTTTACCGGTCTTGCTCTGCGACTGATTGCAGCCGTCAAGGATAGAGATTATATTTCTGCATTCTTTGATGTAATTTGCTGGTATCTGGTGGTTGGCGGCGGCGTGGTATATCTGCTCTCCATGCAGATGTTTGCCGATATGGTAAGTCTAAGTTTTGTCTTGCCGCCTGTGGCTGGGAATATTGCTGCTATCTGTGCCGGAATTGGTGCGCTAGGAATTATCCTGTTTGCCGGGCGGTCTTCCAAGAATCCGGGAAAACGGGTTGCAAAAGGCTTATATGAACTCTACGGCGTGACCAGTTATTTAAGCGATATCCTGTCCTATTCCAGACTGTTAGCGTTAGGACTTGCCACCGGTGTTATTGCACAGGTATTTAACAAAATGGGCAGTATGTTTGGGGACGGTGTGATAGGATTTATCTTATTCTTGATTGTTTTCTTAATTGGACATACCGTGAACATTGCCATTAACGTGCTTGGCGCCTACGTTCACACTAATCGACTGCAGTTTGTTGAGTTTTTTGGAAAATTTTATGAGGGAGGCGGAAGAAAGTATCATCCGTTTTCCGTTAAAACAAAGTATTATCAATTTGAGGAGGAAAAATAATCATGGAAAATTTAGGTTTGGTATTTGCGTTAGTTGGTGCGGCATTTGCTGCATTGTTGGCAGGTATTGGTTCTGCCATCGGTGTCGGTATTGCCGGTGAAGCGGCTGCCGGTGTTGTAACCGAAGACCCCCAGAAGTTTGGTAAAGTTTTGATTCTGCAACTTCTGCCCGGCACGCAGGGGATTTACGGTCTGCTCATTGCCTTTTTGATTCTTTCCCAGATTGGTATTCTGGGCTCTCCCGTAGAGATTTCTCTGGCTAAGGGTCTTCTCTACTTGGCGGCATCTCTGCCTATGGCTTTTGTTGGTCTTTGGTCTGCAATCCGTCAGGCAAAAGCGGCTGTTGCCGGCATTAATCTGGTTGCAAAGAGACCTGACCAGATGGGTAAGTCCATCATCTTTGCGGCGATGGTTGAAACCTATGCGATTTTGGCATTGCTGGTTTCTATCCTGTCTGTTGTTGGCATTCAGGGATTAAATATTTAATTTCTTGTCCATGGACAGAAAGGAGAGAGTGGCTTGACCGGACTGGAAACAATGTTAGAACAAATCAAAGAAGAGTCTGCCCATAAAGCCGGCATCGTCATTGCGGAAGCCAAAAAGAAAGCAGACGAAAAGTTGAGCCAGGCTAAGGCGGCAATTGCCGAAAATCAAGAGGCAAAACGTCGGGCTGTAGAAGCGGATGCAGAAGACAGAATCAAACGTAGTGTGTCGGCAGCAGAACGCAAAGGCCGGCAGCGGATTCTGGAAAAAAAACAAGCATTGATTGATCAGGCAGTAGAAATGGCGTATCAGTCATTGATACAAATGGATGAAGATGCCTATACAACTTTTGTTTTAGAACATCTGAAACCTTATGCAGGTCAAGAAGGAGTGTTGCATTTTGCATCCATGAATGGCAAAAAACTGCCCGAAAAACTGGTAGAAACCTTAAACAAAGAATATCCCATGTTAGAAATTGCAACGGAAACCTTAAAGGGCGATGGTGGTTTTGTTCTTGGGATTGGTCAAATTGAAATCGATATGACCTTTGAGGCATTGCTTCATGAAAAAATGGAAGAATTACGTGATATGGCAAACCGTCTTTTGTTTGGACAGGGGGCGGTATCATGAGCGAAAGCTATGCTTATGGAGTTGCCAGAACCCATATCAAAGAATTTGAACTTCTCAACAAACAGGAGTTGGAGCAGATGCTAACTGCTTCTACTTACGAAGATGCAGTTCAAGTTTTGCAGGACAAAGGCTATGCAAGTGACAGGGAAAACATGGAAGAGATGCTTGCGGGCCGCAGAGAAATGCTATGGGCTTTTATGGAGGAGTTGGGCGTTCATCCGGATATTTTTCGGGTTTTTCGGCATGAAACCGATTTTCATAATTTAAAAACTGCGATTAAGGCACAAGTTCTTACAGATGTTCCCGATGAGTTTTTCTTAGACTCTGGGAATATCCCCATCGAAATTATCAAAAAGGCGGTCAAAGATAAAGATTTTGCCGTATTACCCAAAAGTATGGCAGAAGCAGGTAGTTATGCCTTGGACTTACTGCTGCGAACCAGAGATGGGCAGGGCTGTGATATGGTGATTGATCGGGCAACATTAGAAACTATTTATGAAGATGGTATCCAGTCTGAAATCCCTTTGATTCGCGATTGGACAGAATGGAAAGTTGCCGCTGCCAATATCAAAATTGCCGTACGGTGTTGCCTGACAGAAAAGCCTGTTGAATTTATCACCCGGGCATTGGCGGAGTGTAAAACCCTTGATTATGCCAGACTTGCCTTGGCTGCCACCAAGGATATGCAGGCGGTTTATGAATATCTGGCATATACCCCTTATGCAGGTGCCATTGAGGCGTTAAAAAATTCTTTATCCAATCTTGAAAAATGGTTTGATGATGCCATGATGGAACGGCTTCGTACAGAAAAAACAAAGAATTTCGGGTTAGAACCGATTGTTGCTTATATACTTGCTGTGGAAAACGAGATGAAGCAGGTGCGGTTGATTTTGACAGGAAAGAGAAATCTTCTGGATGCAAATTTAATCAGAGAAAGGATGCGGGAATTGTATGGCTGATATTGCTGTCATGGGTGATAGAGATAGCATATACGGGTTTGCCGCATTGGGTCTTACTACCTTTTTTGTCCAGACGGAAGAAGAAACCCGTAAATGTTTTCATAGTTTATGTCATGAGGAATATGGTATCATCTATATCACAGAAGCCGCGGCTTCTATGATTTCCGAGGATATCGCAGAAGTCCGGGAACAAAGACTTCCGGCTGTAATTTTGATTCCCGGCGTCTGGGGAAATACCGGCAAGGGAATCACTGAGATAAAAAAATCCGTGGAACAGGCGGTGGGTTCTGATATCTTGTTCCAGGACGGATCAGGCGAAGGAGCGTGAGAGCATGAGCAAAGGCAAAATCAAAAAAGTCGCAGGACCTTTGGTTATTGCAGAGGGAATGCGTGATGCAAATATGTTTGACGTGGTTCGTGTGGGTAGTCAGCGTTTGATTGGGGAAATCATCGAAATCCACGGCGATAGAGCGTCAATTCAGGTTTATGAAGAAACATCAGGACTGGGCCCCGGAACAGAGGTGGAATCCACCAATGTTCCTCTTAGCGTAGAACTGGGACCGGGACTGATTGGTAGTATGTTCGATGGTATCCAGCGACCTCTGGATGATATCCGGGAAATCGCTGGTAACAACTTAAAACGAGGGATTGAGGTTCCGTCCCTTTCCAGAAAAAAGCGTTGGAATTTTGTTCCGGTCAAACAGGTTGGTGATACCGTTACCGGCGGTGACGTAATTGGTACCGTACAGGAAACCGATGTGGTGGTGCAAAAAATCATGGTTCCGCCCAATATGGCAGGTACCATTACCAAGATAGAATCCGGTGAATTTACCGTAGATGATGTGGTTGCCCAGTTGCAGACAGATAAAGGAACGGAAAATTTGACTATGGCGCAGAAATGGCCGGTTCGTGTAGGCAGACCTTATGCGAGAAAACTTTCTCCCGAAGTGCCTTTGATTACTGGTCAACGTGTCATTGATACCTTGTTCCCCATTGCAAAAGGTGGTGTTGCTGCCGTCCCCGGTCCTTTCGGCAGTGGTAAAACAGTGGTGCAGCACCAACTTGCAAAATGGGCAGAGGCTGATATCGTGGTTTATATCGGTTGTGGCGAACGTGGTAACGAAATGACTGACGTTCTTAATGAGTTTCCGGAACTGATTGACCCCAAAACCGGAAAATCCTTGATGGAAAGAACGGTGCTCATTGCCAATACTTCGGATATGCCCGTTGCTGCCCGTGAGGCGTCTATCTACACCGGTATTACCATTGCGGAATATTTCCGTGATATGGGTTATTCTGTGGCATTAATGGCAGACTCTACCTCCCGTTGGGCAGAGGCACTTCGTGAAATGTCCGGCCGTTTGGAAGAAATGCCCGGTGAGGAAGGATATCCGGCATATCTGGGTAGCCGTCTGGCACAGTTCTACGAGAGAGCCGGCCGTGTGATTTCCCTTGGCGGCGAAGAACGAGAGGGCGCACTTTCCGTTATCGGTGCGGTATCCCCTCCCGGTGGTGATATTTCCGAACCGGTTTCTCAGGCAACTTTGCGTATTGTTAAGGTGTTCTGGGGATTGGATTCCGGTCTTGCTTATAAGCGTCACTTCCCGGCGATTAACTGGCTGAACAGTTATTCTTTGTATTTGGATAGTTTAGAGCCTTGGTTTAATCAAAATGTTAAGGAAGACTGGATGAGGATGCGAACCGATTTAATGCGGCTTCTGCAGGAAGAGGCAGAACTTGATGAAATTGTAAAACTGGTTGGCATGGATGCCCTTTCTGCACCGGACCGCATGAAGTTAGAAGCAGCCCGGTCCATCCGTGAGGACTTCCTCCACCAGAATGCATTCCATGAAACCGATACCTACACACCGCTTCCCAAGCAGTATTTGATGATGCGGTTGATTCTCGGTTACTATGACGCCTGTGCAGATGCATTGCAAAAGGGTGCAGATGTAGATGATTTAGTTGGGATTCCTGTTCGGGAACGGATTGGGCGGTTTAAGTATGTGGAATCTGATGGAATCCAAAAAGAATTTGACGAAATTATGGAACAACTCTCAACCGAAGTGTTGAAATTACAGCAGAAAGGGGATCGATACTAATGCCAAAAGAATATAGAACCATTGAAGAAGTTGCAGGTCCTCTGATGCTGGTGCGTGGCGTGGAAGATGTCAACTATAATGATTTGGGTGAGATTGAACTGCAAAGCGGCGAAAAACGCCGTTGTAAAGTTCTGGAAATTGACGGAAGCAACGCCTTAGTTCAGTTGTTTGAAAGTTCTACCGGTATCAATCCGGAAACCAGTAAAGTTCGGTTTTTGGGACGCAGCATGGAGTTGAGTGTGTCTGAGGATATGCTAGGCCGGGTCTTTGACGGTGTGGGTCGTTGTACCGACGGCGGCCCGGAAATCTTAGCAGAACAGCGCTTGGATATTAATGGTCTTCCTATGAATCCCACCGCCCGGAACTATCCGCAAGAGTTTATCCAGACCGGTGTTTCTGCCATTGATGGTTTGAATACCCTGGTTCGTGGCCAAAAGTTGCCGATTTTCTCTGCCAGTGGTCTTCCCCATGCACAACTGGCTGCGCAGATTGCCAGACAGGCAAAGGTTCGTGGAACCAATGAACCTTTTGCAGTAGTCTTTGCGGCAATGGGTATCACCTTTGAAGAAGCCAATTACTTTATTGATAGTTTCAAAGAAACCGGTGCCATTGACAGAACCGTTCTCTTTATCAATCTTGCCAATGACCCGGCGGTTGAGAGAATCTCTACCCCCCGTGTGGCTTTGACGGCAGCAGAATATTTGGCATTTGAAAAGAATATGCACGTTTTGGTTATCTTAACGGATATTACCAACTATGCTGATGCTCTCCGTGAGGTTTCTGCGGCACGGAAAGAGGTTCCGGGTCGCCGTGGCTACCCTGGTTATATGTATACAGACCTTGCAACTTTATACGAGCGTGCAGGACGGCAGAAAGGAAAAGACGGTAGTATTACCTTGATTCCGATTCTGACCATGCCGGAAGATGATAAAACCCACCCGATTCCTGACCTTACCGGGTATATTACCGAGGGACAGATTATTCTTTCCAGAGAATTGTACCGGAAGAATGTGATGCCTCCCATTGATGTATTGCCCTCCCTTTCGCGTTTGAAGGATAAGGGTATCGGCAAAGGCAAGACCCGGGAAGACCATGCAGATACCATGAACCAGTTGTTTGCTGCCTATGCCCGTGGGAAAGAGGCAAAGGAATTGATGGTAATCTTGGGTGAGGCTGCTTTGACTGAGATGGATAAAAAGTATGCACAGTTTGCAGATGCCTTTGAAACAGAATATGTTTCTCAGGGGTATCAAACCAACCGTGATGTAGAAGAAACCTTAGAACTCGGTTGGCGGTTACTTTCCATCCTGCCCAGAAGCGAATTAAAACGTATTAAGGACGAGTATCTGGACCGTTACTACAAGGAGGGGGCTTATGGCAACCACGCAGGTTAACCCCACCAGAATGGAATTGACCAGACTGAAAAAGAAATTGGCAACAGCCCTCAAAGGTCACAAACTCTTAAAAGATAAGCGCGATGAGTTGATGCGTCAGTTTCTGGAACTGGTCAAAGAAAATATGCGTCTTCGTCAAGAGGTAGAAGAGGGAATCCACAGTGCCAACAAAAATTTTGTTTTGGCAGGTGCTATGATGAACCGTGCTACTTTGCAGACAGCGCTCATGTCCCCCAAGCAATCGGTATCTTTGGATGTGGATTATCAAAATGTTATGAGTGTGGAGATTCCTAAATTTCATTACCAAACCAGAACGCCGGACCCTAACGATATTTACTCCTATGGTTATGGATTTACTTCTGCTGATTTGGACGGAGCAGTGAAAAGTCTGGCAGATATTTTCCCTGAAATGCTGGAACTTGCAGAGAAAGAAAAGGCGTGTCAACTGATGGCGGCTGAAATTGAAAAAACCCGCCGACGTGTAAATGCCTTAGAGCATGTCATGATTCCTGACTATCAGGAAAAGATTCGTTTTATCACCATGAAACTGGATGAGAACGAAAGAAGTACCCAGATTCGGTTGATGAAAGTGAAAGATATGATGATTCAAGAACGGATCGAAAGCAAGCAAGCATAGATTTCACCCTCGCCCTTTTAGGCGAGGGTGAAATTTTTATTGCTTTTTGCCGGAAAAGCGGGTATAATGGTGCTATGGATATGAGAGAGAAAAACAATCATCAATTTTTGCCAATATCGAAAGGAGATATGCAAAGCCGGGGGATAGAAACTCTGGATTTTGTGTATGTCATTGGTGATGCCTATGTGGACCATCCCAGTTTTGGCCCTGCCATTATTTCCAGAGTCTTAGAAAGCAGGGGCTACACTGTTGGAATCATTGCCCAGCCGGACTGGCATTCCTGTGAGGATTTTCAAAGACTGGGAAAACCCAGGCTTGGATTTCTGGTTTCAGCCGGGAATATTGATTCAATGGTAAACCACTATACCGCTGCGAAAAAACGGCGGAATACGGACTTGTATTCTCCCGGCGGGAAAATCGGTTATCGACCTGACCGGGCAACCATTGTGTATTGTAATCGAATTCGGGAAGCCTATGGCAGAAAAACGCCGATTATCATTGGTGGTATTGAGGCAAGTCTTCGTCGCTTTGCCCATTATGATTACTGGAGCGATAGAGTTCGCCGAGGTATCCTGATTGATAGCGGTGCCGATCTTTTGATTTATGGAATGGGCGAACGGCAGATTGTTGCCATTGCTGATTTATTAAAAGCAGGTGTTCCGGCACAGGAAATCAAAGGTATCCCTGGAACTATGTATCTGGAAAATCAGAAAGACAAACTTCCCAACGATTGTGTTTTGGTAGATAGTTTTGATACTGTCAGCAGTGATAAACATGCCTATGCTAAGGTTACCATGGTGCAATATCGGGAACAGGATGCACTGCGGGGAAAACCCATTGCCCAACTGGACCGAGATTTTTATCTGGTGCAGAATCCGCCGGCAACGCCTCTTTCTACCGAAGAATTAGATGAGGTTTATGACCTCCCATATATGCGATCCTATCATCCCTCTTATGAAGAACAAGGGGGGATTCCGGCAATCAAAGAAGTGGAATTTTCTTTGACTTCTTGTAGAGGATGTTTTGGTGCTTGTAATTTTTGCGCTCTGACCTTTCATCAAGGTAGAGTGGTAACGAGTCGAAGCCATTCGTCTTTGCTCAACGAGGCGGAAAATTTGACCCAACAGAAGGGTTTTAAGGGTTATATTCATGACGTGGGCGGTCCGACTGCTAATTTCCGGCAGCCTGCGTGTAGAAAGCAAGGAACCCATGGTGTTTGCAAAGACAGGCAATGTTTGTTTCCGGTGCCGTGTAAGAATTTAGAAGTAACCCATGATGATTATCTGGAACTTTTGCGTAAACTTCGTAAAATCAAAGGGATAAAACGTATTTTTGTCCGTTCTGGGATTCGTTATGATTACCTGATTTATGATAAGGATGACACTTTCTTTACGGAACTGTGCAGGCATCATATCAGCGGTCAGTTGAAAGTGGCGCCGGAACATATTTCTGACCATGTATTAAAATACATGGGAAAACCCGGCAGGGATGTCTATGAAAGATTTGCAGAAAAATATTATCGCATCAACGAAAAATTAGGAAAACAACAATTTTTGGTTCCTTATTTGATGTCCTCCCATCCGGGGAGCAGGCTGAAAGACGCCATTGCTCTTGCTGAATTTTTGAGGGACAATCGTTTGAATCCGGAGCAGGTACAGGACTTTTATCCTACCCCCGGAAGTATCTCAACGTGTATGTACTACACCGGTCTGGATCCCAGAACCATGGAACCGGTTTATGTTCCTAAAACTTGGGAAGAAAAGCAAATGCAGCGGGCGTTGTTGCAGTATCGGCGTCCGGAAAATTACAACCTGGTTTATCAGGCATTGATACAAGCCGGTAGAAAAGACTTAATCGGCAATGGCGAAAAATGCCTGATTCCGGGGAGAAGAAAAGGAGAAGGAAACAATGGCAGAAATATTGAGCGGAAAACTGGTTTCCGCACGGGTAAAGGAACAGATAAAGGAAGAAGTGTCAAAGTTGACGGTAGCGGGAACAAGACCGGGTCTCGCCGTAGTCATCGTAGGAGATGATTCTGCTTCCAAGGTCTATGTGGCAAACAAAGAAAAGGCTTGCGAAGAATTAAATATGTATTCGGAAAAATATGCCTTGCCGGAAAACACCACAGAGGAAGAACTGCTTGCTTTGATTGATGAACTCAATGAAAAGCCGGAAATTCACGGCATTTTGGTACAGTTGCCCCTGCCAAAGCACTTAGACGATAAGATCATCATTAACCGGATTCGTCCGGAAAAGGACGTGGATGCTTTTCATCCGGTGAATGTTGGTAAAATTATGATTGGTGACTTTGATTTTGTACCTTGCACCCCTGCGGGCGTGATGGAACTCATCCATGAAAGTGGCGTTTCTGTTGAGGGCAAAGAATGTGTAGTCATCGGCAGAAGTAATATCGTTGGAAAACCCATGTCTATGCTTTTGCTTCATGAACATGGAACGGTTACAATCTGTCATTCCAGAACGAAAAACTTAAAAGAGGTTACCAAAAGAGCGGATATTTTAGTTGCGGCTGTTGGTATTGCCAAATTTGTGAAAGCAGACATGGTAAAGCCCGGCGCAGTTGTGATTGATGTTGGTATGGACCGTGACGAAAATGGAAAACTCTGCGGTGATGTGGATTTTGCAGAGGTAGAACCTATTGCAGGCGCAATCACACCGGTTCCCGGCGGTGTTGGTCCTATGACGATTTCCATGTTGATGAAGAATACCCTAACCGCCGCCAAACGGGCTCACGAGAAAAAATAAAAAAATCCGGAAGAATGGTAACATTCTTCCGGATTTTTTATTCTACGGTCACGGATTTGGCCAGGTTCCTTGGCTTGTCAATGTCGAGACCTTTTAAAGAGGCCACATAATAGGAAAAAAGTTGCAGGGGAACCACCATATGTGACGGCATTGTCATGGTGCCGCAATGGGGAAGTTCAATCACATGGTCAGCAACTTTGGCAATATCCTCATGTCCATCTTTCACAATAGCGATGACAACAGCGCCCCGTGCCTTGACTTCTTTCATGTTACTGAGCATCTTATCGTATAAAGCCTCAATGCCGCAGAGAGCAATTACTAAACTTCCCTCTTCAATCAGGGCGATAGCGCCATGCTTTAGTTCTCCGGCGGGGTATGCCTCTGAATGAATATAAGAGATTTCTTTGAGTTTTAAAGAACCTTCCTGTGCGACAGCATAATCCATAGTGCGCCCTAAGAAGAAAACATTTTTACTGTTGTAGTGGAGTGATGCAGCATGCTGGATTTCTTCCTTGTTTTCCAAAATTTTTTCGATATTATCCGGTAGAAGTTCCAATTCTTTGATACAATCTTTTTCCTTACCGGAGGAGAGGAGTCCTTTTTCCTGAGCAAGGTAGAGAACCAAAAGATAAAGGTTTGCCAGTTGTGTGCTGTATGCTTTTGTGGTTGCAACGGCGATTTCAGGACCTGCCCAGGTATAGAGAATATCGTCGGCTTCCCGGGCAATGGTGCTGCCCACCGTATTTACGATTCCTAAGGTCCTTGCACCGGATTTCTTGGCATCACGCATGGCGGCGATGGTATCGGCAGTTTCGCCGGATTGGCTGATGACAATGACCAAGGTATGCTTATCAAAAATAGGGGTCATATAGCGAAATTCTGAGGCAACTGCTGTTTCCGTTGGAATTTGCAACATGCCCTCAAAAAGATATTTCCCAACCAAACATGCATGGTAAGCACTGCCACAGCCAATCATGTAAACCTTATTGAGAGATTCTAAATAGTCCTTGGAAAAAGATATCTCATCAAGGGTGATGCGAGAGTCTTTGATGCGGGGGTTTAGGGTATCTCGAAGGGCATTGGGTTGTTCCATGATTTCTTTGAACATAAAATGTTCGTAGCCGCCCTTTTCTGCATCGGAAAGATTCCAGTCCACATGAAAGACCTCTTTTTCTATTTCTTCCAAATCCTGATTATAAACGGTGACACCGCTTTGGTGCAGGAAAGCAATTTCGTGGTTTTCCAAAAAATAAACATCCCTGGTATGGGCCAATATGGCAGGGATGTCTGAGGCAATTAAATTTTCCTGTTCCCCCAGACCAATCACCAAAGGACTTTCTTTGCGAACCGCTACCATAGTATCCGGATTATCTACACAAAGAATCCCTAAGGCGTAGGAACCCTCTAACCGAGTCATTACCTTTGCTACGGCTTCTAAAATATTACCTTGGTAGTAATATTCTACCAGATGCGCTATGACTTCAGTATCGGTTTCGGATACAAAAGAGAAGCCTTTTTGAATTAGGTAATCTCTAAGGGGAAGATAGTTTTCAATGATTCCATTATGAACGATGGCAAAACGGCCGTCGTTACTAAGGTGGGGGTGGGAGTTTGTATCGGATGGTTCTCCATGGGTTGCCCAGCGGGTATGACCAATACCCATTGTGCTCACTATATTTTTATTCTCTTTCATTTTTTCTCTTAAAACGGAAAGGCGACCCTTCGATTTTGTAACATGAATTCCTGTTTCGGTCATAACCGCAATGCCAGCGGAGTCATAACCACGATATTCTAACTTTTCAAGACCTTGTAAGAGAACGGGCACAGCCTGCTTTTGCCCTACATAACCAACAATTCCACACATAGGAATCCTCCAATCCGGTATCAGATACCAGACTGATGTTTGGTATGATACCATTCTTTTTTTCTATGATTTAGGATTCCAATCAGCCCTGCCGGTATCCAGGTTAAAAGATAGACAGAAAAACCAAAAAGATTCAGCAGAAGTTTGCGATTACATTTTTTGTCTTGTATCAATCCGCAAAGAATGACAGACACCATACCAAGTAAATAAAAATTCAAAAGAATAAAAGGCAGGGGTATTGCCCAGAAAGATACAAAACGAAAGGTTGCCACGCCAAAAAGGTTTAAAATAGCGAAGATGTCTAAAACCAAAAACAGAAGAAAAGTGAGAGGCATAAGCAAATCACTCCAAAACCGTAGATAGCCATTCCATTTTCCCGAAGATAAGAGTTTTCCGCTTAAATCCCGTTGTACCTCTGTAATCCCCTGTGCCCAACGGACTCTTTGGGGGAGTGAGGCGCGCAAAGAGGTTGGCTTTTCGTCAAAAACCACGGCTTTGTGTGCATAACCAATCTTCTGATTATGGAGCGTAAGCATCGTTGTATATTCGGCATCTTCTGCCATAGTGACAGTTTCCCAGGGGATTTTTTTTAGTAATTCAGTTGTGATTGCAAAACCGGTCCCGCCCAGTTTACCACCAATCCCGAGGCGATGAAAACCCATTTGTAAGATGCGATTACTGATCCAATACCATACAGAATAGGCGTGAGAAACCCAACTGTTATTTGGATTTTTACTGTCGATATACCCTTGTACTACCTCATAGCCTTGCTCCATGGCATGATTGATTTCTTCTAAGAAACGATGATCGGCAATGTTATCTGCATCTATAACCACCATAGCGTCATAAGATTCCGGTTCCTCAAAAATTTGATGAAAGACATCTTTTAAGGCAGAACCTTTCCCCGAACCTTTCGTTGTTTTCCGGAACAAAACGGTGGCAGAGAGCGACGTTGCAATTTCTGCGGTGTTATCGGAGCAATGATCCGCCATGACAAAAACCCGATAGTTTTCTTTGGAATAGGTCTGTCGATGCAGACTATGGAGCAAACCGGACAAGACACGCCCCTCGTTATGGGCAGGTATTACTACGGCAAAATGAAGTTTTTTATCTTTTTGCGGAATCTCCCGACCAGGAACAAGGGAAAAGAGGGCAATGCCAAAATAATAGACAGCGATAAGAAACAGAATGATTTGCAACAGTAT
>JAZSKV010000059.1:0-4988 GCA_045534975.1 Ructibacterium sp.
TTGGCCTCCGACTTTGATTGGCATGCACGGCACCAAAACTGCCTCCCTGGCAATCAAGAACTGTGATTTACTCATCGCCATCGGTGTACGGTTTTCCGACAGGGTAACCTGTAATATTAAATCCTTTGCCAAGGGTGCAAAGATTCTGCATATTGATATCGACCGTGCGGAAATTGATAAAAATTTGATTTCCAATGCCCACATCTTAGGAGATGCCAAAGTAGTTCTTGCCGCCCTTTGCAAAACGCTAAAACCCCGGAAAAACCCGGAATGGATGGGGCAGATTGCTATCTGGAAAGAAACCTATCCGGTGCAGCAACCTAAAAGAAAAAAGTTGACGCCCCAATATATTCTAGAAAGTCTGCATGAGGCAACGAAGGGCGATGCCATCATCTGTACTGACGTTGGTCAGCATCAAATGTGGACTGCCCAGTTCTATGGGATTGACAAGCCCCGGTACTTTTTGTCCTCCGGGGGGCTTGGAACTATGGGTTACGGATTGGGTGCTGCTATCGGCGCACAGATTGCCAATCCGGATGCTACTGTCATCAACATCACCGGTGACGGTTGTTTCCATATGAATATGAACGAACTTTCCACCGCAGTCAAACAATCTCTGCCCATCATTGAGGTGGTCATGAACAACAATGTTCTGGGTATGGTTCGGCAATGGCAAAGAATGTTTTTTGATAAGCACTTTTCCGAAACCACCCTGGATAAAAAGACCGACTATGCTATGGTAGCAAAAGGTCTTGGTGCCAACGCCTATACCGTAGCCACCAAGGAAGAACTGGCGACTGCCATCCAATCGGCTTTGGCTTCCCAAGACACCCCCACGGTGATTAACTGCATCATTGATTCCAACCAGACGGTGCTTCCTATGGTACCCACCGGAAAATCCATTGAAGAACCTATCTTAGATATTCAATTTGATTAGGAGGATCATCTTATGAAAACCCATGTTTTATCCGTTCTGGTAGAAAACCATGCCGGCGTTTTAAGCCGGGTCTCCGGCCTTTTTTCCCGCCGGATGTATAACATTGACAGTTTGTCCGTGGGCGAAACCGAGAACCCCGCCGTATCCCGCATCACCATTGCCCTTAGAGCAGACGACAACACCTTTTCCCAAATTCAGAACCAACTGGCGAAACTGGAAAACGTCATTAAAATCATCGAACTGAAAAAAGAAGATGCCGTTTTGCGAGAGCACGTTTTGATTCGGGTCAGCGCCAAGGACCGAACCGGCGTCATCCAGATTTGCGACATCTTCCGCGCCAGCATTGTAGACATCTCTCCGGAATTTCTCACGGCAGAACTGACCGGCACTCCCGATAAAATCAGTGCATTCATCACCATGATGAATGAGCACGAGGTCAAAGACCTTGTTAGAACCGGCATGACCGGCCTCCAACGGGGATAATCGTAAAAACATAAAAATGGTGCAGTTCATAGTGAACTGCACCTCTTTATATTTCACATACTTTGCCAAGGCAACTTCTGGGGGCAACTTCTAAAAGCATATCTTTGCCCGGTTGAATCCCTGCGGCAACAAGGGCGTTTTCTACCGTCTGGCGGGCAAGCAAGGGGTAATTGTTGGTTTCGCTCAAATGCCCCAGGAGAATCTGGCACACGCCCATTCGTACCAAAAATTCTGCCGCCTTGCCGGCGTCATCGTTGGAAAGATGCCCTATCTCGCTACGGATGCGCCGTTTAAGGGGCAAGGGATAGGGACCCATCTCCAACATATTTTTGTCGTGGTTAGATTCTAACAACACCGTTTTGCAACCTTTGAGCGCCCGAAACAGGGACTCCTGCAAAATACCGATGTCGGTGGCTACCGCCATCTTCTCTCCCTGACTTTCCAGGCAGTACCCTACCGGGTCTGCCGCATCATGGGGAATGGAAAAAGGCTGGATATCTATATCCCCCACCGTAAAGGGTTCGCTATGGGAAAACACCCGCTTATGCTGAGGGGCAATCTTTCCAATCCCCGCCTCCATGGCCGCCCAGGTTCCCTCATTGGCGAAAATGGGAGTCTGATACCGGCGGCTGATCACGCCCGCGCCGCCAGTATGATCCTGATGCTCATGGGTGATCAGCAGGGCATCCAGTTTTTCAGGGTCTAACCCTAAGTCCCGGACCCCTTTTTCTGCTTCCTTGCCGCTAATGCCGCAATCAATCAAAATTTTTGTTTTTTCGGTCCACGCCAGAATGGCATTGCCTTTACTGCCGCTGCGAATGGAGCATAACCTCATGGCCTTTGCTCTCCTCTCTAAGAAACAGGGAATCAGAACCGTGTTCTGACTCCCTTTTGTTATGCTGTCGTGATTTGTGTTTGTGCCGGCATCTCGGCTTTCTCACCGCCACGCCGGGTGATTTGTGCACCCAGTTTCCGGAGTTTTTCTTCAAAACCCTCATAGCCACGATCAAGGTATTGGAGATTATAAATCTCGGTAACCCCGTTTGCCATCAGCCCGGCAATCACCAATGCCGCTGCGGCACGAAGGTCGGTAGCAGAAACCGGCGCTCCGGTCAGGTAGGAAACGCCCTCTACGGTGGCGATTCTGCCCTCTACCGAAACATTGGCGCCCATCCGGTTCAGTTCACCGATATATTTAAACCGGTTATCCCAGACATTCTCTGTTACAATACTGGTCCCCTTTGCCAACGTCAAAAGGGTCAGCATTTGGGGTTGCAAGTCTGTGGGGAATCCGGGATGGGGCTGGGTTTTCACATTGGCAGACTCAAACGCCTCTGCGTCTTTGGCATAGACCCGGATTGCCTCATCATATTCTTCAATACCAATCCCCATTTCCGCCAGTTTGGCAGAAAGGGATTCCATATGTTCGGGGATGATATTGGTTACGGTCACATCGCCATGGGTTGCCGCCGCTGCAATCATAAAAGTTCCTGCCTCAATCTGGTCGGGAATCACGCTGAATCTTCCGCCGTGCAGTTCTTTGACGCCCTTAATACGAATCAGGTCCGTACCGGCACCGCGGATGTTGGCACCCATACAGTTTAAGAAGTTGGCAACATCAACAATATGGGGTTCTTTGGCAGCACTGTCAATCACTGTTGTACCCTCGGCAAAGACCGCCGCCAGCATAATATTGATGGTGGCACCCACCGATACCACGTCTAAATAAATGTTATCGCTGGTCAGTTTTTCTGCCACAAGGTCTACCATGCCATGTTCGATGGTGACCTCGGCACCCAGCGCTTTAAAACCTTTGATATGCTGGTCAATGGGTCTTACCCCAAAGTCACAGCCGCCGGGCAATGCGACCCGGGCATGGCCGAACCGACCAAGGAGCGCACCCATCAAATAAGAGGATGCTCGAATCTTCCGGACGGTTTCATAACCGGCTTCAAAACTATTTAAATTCTCACAGTCAATTTCTACCTCGCCGGGACCTACAAAAGCCGCTTTGCCGCCCAGGTTGTTGATGATTTCAATCAGCGCGTCAATATCGCTGACATGGGGAACATTGTCAATATGGCATTTACCCTTAACCATGATGGCAGCCACCAAGATTGCAACCGCAGAGTTTTTGGCTCCGCTGATTTCAACCGCGCCGGAAAGGGGCGCGCCACCTAAGATAACCATTTTCTCCATCTCTGTTCCTCCCTGAGAATCTTCTTTCGTATCAAACCATAGATATGCCATTTTATGATAGAACACATCCATTATCTTGTGGTTCTCTCTCTATTATACCATATGTCTTTCAATATGCAAGTAGTTTTTTGCAAATCATGAGTCAGTATCATCTTATCATAATCTGTATTACAAGTAAATTACAAACGTCTTAAATTATAGCGGAAAGAAAAAATCCGTCCACCGATGCCACATATTCTCTTCATACAAGCATAAAATAATAAAAAGAACTGTTTTGGAGGGATATCTATGCAGAAAAAGGTGCTGGCTGTCATCCTGATGGCCTTGTTTCTTCTGAGCGGACTGCCGGTTTTTGCAGAACCGTCTACCCAGGTGGACACCGAAGTTTCTACCCAGTTGGTCCAGGCAAAGTCCGGCATTTTGATGGAGGCAAAAACCGGCGAGGTTCTCTATGAATGGAATCCGGATGAGCGATTGCAGATTGCCAGCGTAACCAAAACCATGACCATGCTCCTTGTTATGGAAGCCTTAGACAGTGGCAAAATCAAGAAAGAAGACACCGTGACGGTTAGTGAGAACGCCGCGTCTATGGGTGGTTCTCAGGTATTTTTAGAGGTAGGGGAACAGATGTCGGTCCATGATATGATCAAAGCCATTGCGGTGGCATCGGGGAATGATGCGGCAGTTGCCATAGCAGAGCATATCAGCGGCACCCATGAGGCATTTGTGGAAAAAATGAACGAAAAGGCGGCGGAACTTGGTTGTGCCAACACCCATTTCATCAACTGCACCGGTTTGGATGAAACCCAGGACCATTACAGCAGCGCCCGGGATGTGGCCATCATCTCCCGGGAACTTTTAAAGCATCCGGGGATTTTGGAATATACCACCATCTGGATGGATAGTCTTCGGGATGGGGCTTTTGGACTTTCTAATACCAACAAGTTGATTCGGTTTTACAAAGGTGCCAATGGTTTAAAAACCGGTTCTACCAGCACCGCCAAGTACTGTCTTTCCGCCACCGCAGAGCGGGATGGCATGCAACTGATTGCCGTGGTGATTTGTGCTCCCTCTACGGCAGAACGCTTTGGCAGCGCCTCTGCCCTTTTGGACTACGGCTTTGCCAACTATGCCGTCGCCGACAGTGAAAAGTTAGGGCTCTCGCTACCGGAGGTCACGGTGCATAGCGGAGTGGAAACCACGATAATGCCCAAAGCGGATGCCACCAGTTTTATTGTGAAAAAGGGGAATCAGGACCGAGTGGAATACGAACTCCAAACGGAGGACGCTGTCAAGGCACCGGTAGAGGAAAACCAGAAACTGGGACAAGTGATTTTCCGGATTGACGGAGAAGAGGGCATGCGGAAAG
>JAZSKV010000108.1:0-2339 GCA_045534975.1 Ructibacterium sp.
GACACCCAGTTCCATTAATTGGGTAGTCAGGTTCAAATTTCTCTCTAAATTGGTGCCGTCATCTATATTGAGAATGGCATCCGGTTTTTCTTTCATCAAATAATTTCGGGAAACCACCTCTTCCAAGGTATAAGGAGAGAGGGAGTAGATGCCCGGCAGGTCGGTCAAAATTACATCTTTTTGACCTTTCAAGGTGCCTTCTTTTTTCTCTACGGTAACCCCCGGCCAGTTGCCAACATATTGGTTAGAACCGGTTAGAACATTAAATAGCGTGGTTTTGCCGGAATTAGGGTTTCCGACAAGTGCAATTTTGATGGACATAGTATGACCTCCTGGGGTTAGCGGCGTCTAACCCATGTGTAAAAATTTTAATCGACCAAAACCATTTCGGCGTCTGCCTTTCGCAGGGAAAGTTCATAGCCCCGGACCGTGATTTCAATAGGGTCGCCCAGAGGCGCCACCTTGCGGATATAGATGGAAACGCCTTTGGTAATGCCCATATCCATAATACGTCGCTTAATAGCACCCTGTCCTTGTACTTTGGTAACGGTTACTGTCTGACCAATTTTTGCATCCCGAAGGGTTTGCATAAAAAGCCTCCTTTGCTGAAAAAATCTGTCTATCAATCATACGGACAACATTTGAAATTTATGCAAAGGTTATCCGGAAGCATTCAAATTTTGTGGTTAGATTAAACTAACCACATGGGTTAGTTTAGCATAACTAACCAGTTTTGTCAATATTTTTTTGGGAAGTTTTGATTTTTCTAAGGAGCAAAAGATTTCACAGAAACTTTACAGAAAGTTCATTGACAAGGAGCGGAAGATACAGTAGAATGGGGGAAGAATGATAGGACGAGGTGCAAACCATGGATGAAAAATTAACCATGCAAGAGGTGTTGCAAAATTTTTTGCAGGAAAAAACGCCAGAGGATTTTACCAAACTTCTGGAGGAAATAGAGAGGCTTATGGCGTATTACCGCTGTGCCATGCGTGAGGTGGAGACCAAGTTCCGGGTACTGGATGAACAGTTGTCCTTAGGACAGGACAGAAACCCTATCGAGAGTATTAAAACCAGATTGAAATCCATGCGCAGTATTCAGGATAAACTCCGGCGGCGTGGGTTAACTTTTAGCAGGGAAACGGTGGAGCAGAATTTAAATGATGTTGCAGGCATTCGGGTTATCTGCGGGTTTATTGATGATGTGTATGTCCTGGCGGATTGTTTGCTCAAGCAGGATGATATCACCTTGATTCAGAAAAAGGATTATATTGCGAATCCTAAATCAAACGGATACCGGAGTCTGCATTTGATTGTTGAAATTCCGATTTTCCTGTCTGATGAAAAGAAACCGGTTCGGGTTGAGGTGCAACTTCGGACCATCGCCATGGAATCCTGGGCGAATTTAGAGCATCATATGTATTATAAAAAGGATATTGACCCCAGTGTGAGAGACCAGGTGGCAGAGAAACTGAACCAATGTGCAGAAATGTGCCATCAATTAGATTTAAAAATGCAGGACATCTGCGACATTGTAGAAAAAGATAAAAAAGCAACTTTCTAAAAAGAAAGTTGCTTTTTTGGTGCGGGTGACAGGACTTGAACCTGCACGGGGGTGCCACCAGAACCTAATGGTTATATAGCATATGTGAAAGAATTATTTTCTTTTGCATATGCTATTTTTTAGCCAATATCAAAAAGGGTAATATGCAAATGCAATATTCTTATTTTAAAATACATGTTAGTCTTTTTTTGTCTTAATGCAATCTTAATGCGGATATTCAACCGTTAATGCCATCTTAAAATATATTATGATACAATGATAATAGAAAAAAGATACACTTGATTGGTGGTTTTGATTATGGATGCAAAAATAAAGAAGCATTTGTCTTCTTCTCAGATAATAATATTCGGTTTTGCAGGAGCAATAATATTAGGCACAATTCTTTTAATGCTCCCGATATCGTCAGCAAGCGGAAATATGACACCCTTTTCAGACGCACTCTTTACATCAACATCTGCGGTGTGTGTAACAGGGCTTGTGGTACATGACACAGCAACGCACTGGTCAATGTTCGGGCAGTTTATAATCCTTTTGCTTATTCAGGTCGGAGGTCTTGGAATTGTAACCTTGTCTGTTGCAATGGCGATGCTTGCAGGAAGAAAAATAAGTCTTATGCAAAGAAGCACATTGCAGGATGCAATATCCGCACCAAAGGTCGGCGGAATTGTAAGGCTCACAGGATTTATTCTTAAAACAACATTCTTAATTGAGCTTATAGGTGCAATTTTACTTTCAACAGTATTTTGCAAAGAGTTTGGGTTAAAAGGTGTATGGC
>JAZSKV010000019.1:0-6829 GCA_045534975.1 Ructibacterium sp.
AAAGGCAAAGAAATCCGATTATAACTGGGAGGTTATTATGAATACCGTGATTTTTGATATGGACGGGGTTTTAATCAATTCCGAACCGGTGATTATCAAAGCGGCAACCCGTGCCTTAGCCAACATTGGCATCACCGCCACCCGGGATTTTTTTGAACCCTTTATCGGTGCCGGGGAAGAGTTTTTTATCATCGGCCCTTGCAAAGACGCCGGCATCCCCGAAAAAGCCGATGCCGTGATGACTGCCATGTACCAAAATTATAACGATACTGTCTATCAAGAACTGCAGGTCTATCCCCAGGGCGCAGAAACCATCCGGGCTTTGCATGATGCCGGATATACTCTGGCTCTGGTCAGCAGTTCTGCCAGAGAAAAACTATTGATTTCCTTAGATGCAGCAAAGATTCCGGCAGAGTATTTTGACTTGATTTTATCCGGCAACGATGTGACCAAAAAGAAGCCGGATCCGGAACCTTATGTAAAAGCCGCCGAAAAATTAGGCAAAGACCCCAAGGATTGTCTGGTGATTGAAGATGCCTTAAACGGCATCAAAGCCGCCAAAGCCGCCGGTATGCATTGCGGTGCAGTAACCACTTCCTTTCCGAAGTCGGCACTGTTAGACGCCGGTGCAGATATGATTTTGCAAGGTCTTGGGGATATTTTAAATGTTATCAAATAAGAGGGTGAAACCATGCTCCAATTCATTTTGGGTCCGGCACACGCCGGAAAAACCGACCATATTTATCAGGAACTGAAAGAACGGCTGGACGCCGGGCTTTCCTCCTGGATTCTGGTTCCGGAACAATTTTCTTTGTTTACCGAAAAAGAAATCATTGCCCGGTTTGGTTTGCCTGCCCAAAAACAGATTAAGGTGCTGAGTTTTGCCCGCCTTTGTAATCTGGTTCTCCACCGGGTTGGACCTCTTAGAATGCAGTATATGGACGGTGCCGGCAAACATATGGTTGCCGCACGGTCTTTGGAACTTTTAGAGGACAAACTCATCTACTTAAAACGGAATCTTCATCAAAGAGGCTTTGCTAAAATTTTGGCTGACACCTTTTCCGAATGCAAGCGATACGGGGTTTCTCCCCAGGCTCTGCAATTTGCGGCAGAGCATACCGACCAGGAAGAACTCTCCGCCAAATTAGAGGAATTCTCTCTGCTGTTTGAAACCTACAACCAACTCATCGAAACCCATCATGCGGATGCCGAGGATAATCTTTCCCTGATTACTCCGCGGCTTAGAAACTTTACCTTTTTAGAGGGAAAACTCTTTGTTCTTCATTTCCGGTCTTTCACTCCGGTGGAACACGCTGCCTTAGGAGAATTGATGCACCGGATGGATCTCTCGGTGGTTTTGGATTACAGTGATGATGCTTCCTATGCCAGCATTTTCTCACCGGTGGCTGCTACCATTCGCCGACTTCGGGAAACCGCCCAGAAACAAGGCGTTGCTGAAAATCCTGCCCTTACCCTTTCGGTGACAGATGCAGATTCTGCTCTTTCCGCTCTTTCTCAAAAATATTTTGACTTCCGAGCCAAACCCTATCCGGGAAGCCAGGATGATATTGTTATCGTGGAAACCCAGAACCGCTACCGGGAAATCGAGGCGGCGGCAGATATGATTCTGCGGCTCTGCCGCACCCAGGGTTATCGTTTCCGGGACTTTCTGATTCTTGCCCGGGGGGTAGAACCTTATGCCCGGATTCTTCCGGCAGTTTTTGAGAGCCGAGGTGTTTCGGTCTTTCTCGATGCCCGGCAAAACATCGGGGCAACCCCTTTGATTCGGCTCCTCTCCGGCACATTGGAAATTCTGGCTTACGGTCATTCCTATGAACGAATCATGACCATTGCCCGTACGGAAATCTTCCCCCTTTCTCGAGAAGATATCGACCAACTGGAAAACTATATTCTGGCAACAGCACCCTCCCATGCCATGTGGCAGGAGGAAATCTGGGACTTTCAACCGGGGCATGGTACTTTTGATTTAGAGCAAATCAATACAACCAAGAATATCCTTCTCTCCGGGGTAAAACAAATAGAAAACGCCCTTTCCGGCAGAAAAACCGGGGGCGAAATTGCCGCCGCAATTCTTAACTGGATGAAAGACAGTAGCCTTGCCGAAAACGTGACCCACCTTGCCCAGGAGGCTACGGAAAATGGGAACCCCGACCTTGCCGATTCATATCAGCAGGTTTGGAACGCGGCCTTATCCATTCTCTCCCAACTCTCTGCCATCATGCAGGACACCCCCATGACCTATCGGCGATTTAGTGAACTGTTCCAGGAGACCTGTGCCGGCACCGAAGTGGGAAGAATTCCCCAGACCTTAGACAGTGTAACTTTCAGCCAGATCGACCGGTTCCGCAGCAGCGGCGCCAAGGTGGTGCTGGTGCTGGATTTGAACGAAGGCGTTTTCCCCAAAGGCCATAACAGCGAGGGATTTTTTTCGGACAACGAGCGGCATATTTTACAAAATTTAGGGTTTGAACTAGCACCCGGCATGGAAACCAGACGCCGGGAAGAACACCTCTTGCTCTATGCGGTCCTTTCTGCTCCTGAAGAACGGCTCTTCCTCTTCCGGGGCATGGAGGATAACAATGGCAATCCTCTGCAACCCTCCGGTATTTTAAAACGGGTGCGGGAACTCTTCCCAGAGGTAGCCACCATCAATCCGGATACTTCCGGAGACCCCTTAGCCGGTAGCGAGGGTAGTTCTGCCGGGTTCTCTCTGCTGGCGGCAGCACTATCCGACTGTGGCGGAGATCCCAACCGGTTAGACCCACCCCTTTTGGAGTTATACACCTGGTTCCGGCAGAGCCCCAACTATGGGGACGCCTTAAAAAATCTGGAAGATGCTATGGGTGCACCGCCTCCGGAACAGATTTCCAAAGAAACGGCTGCCGCACTCTATGGGGCGCCGCTGATGCTTAGTGCCTCCCAACTGGAAACCTATAACGGCTGTGCCTTCCGGTACTTTTTAACCTACGGGCTTCTGCTCCGGGAACGGGAACTTGCCGGCATGGAACCCAGAAGCATGGGAAGCATTCAGCACGCCGCACTCTATCGATATTTTACCGACTTGAAAAAAGCCGGTACGGATTTTGCAGAAATCCAGAAAGAGGATTGTTTCAAAGCCATTGGCGATGCGGTGGATGTCGAAGCCAAAGAAAACAGTAGTCTTCTTTATGAAACCTCCGCTTATTATCAATATATCGTTCTTCGCATGAAAGACATTGCGGCACGCACCGCCTGGGAAGTGGTGAAGTTTTACCGTTCCAGTCGGTTCCGCCCTTATGGTTTTGAAGTACGAATCGGCAAAGGAGAAAAAATCCCTGCCCTCTCGGTCAATGCCCCCAGCGGTGAGGAAATTGCCAAAATCAAGGGAATCATTGACCGGGCAGACACCGCCCGGCAAGATGGCAAAACCCTGGTTAGCATCGTGGATTATAAATCCTCTGCCAAGGACTTCAACATCACCCTTGCCAAAGACGGGATTACGCTCCAACCCCTGTTATATTCCGGAGCGTTTTGTAATAGCATGGAGAACGCCACACCGGCAGCGATGTTTTATCTGCAAATGAACGACCCGGTTCTCTCGGAATCCGAGGTTCGAGGAGATTTGGAATCTGCCATAGACAAAAAGATGAAACCCAAAGGCTGGATTGTGGATGACCCGGATATTCTTAGCGCCTATACCACCGATGGTCAGGATACCTTTATCCCCACCCTGGTAACCCCCCGGGAACTGGAGGAGCGTATCCGGGCTGCCAACCAAAAAATTCAGGAATCTGCCATGGATATTGCCGGCGGTAACATCAGTGCAAACCCTTACCAAACCTATCAGCACAACGCCTGTGCCTATTGCCAGTATCATGGCATCTGTCAAAAAGAGCAATAAAAAAATACCATCCGCACTTCAACTTGCGGATGGTATTTGTTCGCTCTTTATTCTTGTTCAAATTGGTCTTTGCCTACGCCGCAAAGGGGGCAAACGAAATCCTCAGGTACGTCTTCCCATTTGGTGCCGGCTGCGATACCGTTATCCGGTGCGCCGGTTTCCTCATCGTACACATAACCGCAGATGGCACATACATACTTTTCCATATTGGCACCTCCTCTTTCTTATTCTTCTGTTATTATACTACGGAACGCACCATTTGTAAACAGTTTTTAACTGGTATAGTCCTCTTCAAAGGATGCCAAATCCTGCCGATTCTGCAAAACCACACCCTCTTGGAGCCGTAGCAGTTCTGCTGCCGGAAAATTCCCGGTATAAACATCTAAGGTGTACAAAAACCGTTCTTCCTCCTCTGCCACCGTATAGATAGCAATTTTATGATTTTCCAGCCGTGCCAGATAATAATCTACCCGAATGACCTCTTCTGTCGGCACCGCTCCTTGGGATGCTGGCGTTGCCAGCGCCATATCTATGGAATCTTTCAGTTCTCCGGTCTGGTAATGATAAGTGGCGACATAGGCAAGGTATCCCACAAGGAGGGCTGTGGCAAAGACCACCAAACCCATCGTCAGACTTTTTAACAGTTTTTTTGCCATAAGAATCCCCCTTTTTGTAACAAGAATTTAACCTATTATTAACAGGGATAATGCTTTTTATACCTATTTTTATGGTATACTATGGATAGTGTTACTTTAGATCAAGCACGGAGGGATGTCCGTTATGAAAGCAGAAGTGAAAAAATTCCTGATTATCTTCAGCATATCCTTAGGAATCGGCTTAGTTCTCTTTAGCCTTTTCTTTTGCGGTGCCATTATGGGTTTTTGGGGTAATATGGATGACTTAGATATCGAAAGTCTGACCCTTAGACAAAACTCTGTTCTGGTTTATGAGGACCAGAAAACCGGAGAAGAAAAGATACTCCAATACATCAGTGCCGATGAGGATCGGGTCTGGGCTGATATAGAGAGCATTCCTAAGTATTTACAAAATGCCTTTGTAGCGATTGAGGACGAGCGGTTCTATGAACATAACGGCTTTGACCTCCGGCGTACTGTGAAAGCGACCCTGACCTGGGTGGGCAACAAACTCCTTGGCAAAGATGGCGTTTCCTTAGGCGGGAGTACCATTACCCAGCAGTTGATTAAAAATATCACCGGGGATAGAGACCAGACCCCCGCCAGAAAGATACAGGAAATTTCCAGAGCCGTTGCCCTGGAAAAAGAGATGGAAAAAGACGAGATTTTAGAACTGTATTTAAACTGCATCTATTTATCCCAGGGTTGTAGCGGTGTCCAGACGGCATCCAACCTCTATTTTGATAAAGATGTGAAAAACCTTACCCTGGCGGAAGCCGCATCCATTGCCGGCATCACCCAGTACCCCTCTTTGTACGACCCCTTTGTGAACCCGGGCAAGAACAAAGAACGACAGGAACTGGTCCTTGGCAAGATGCTGGAACTGGGCTACATCAGCCAGAGCGAATACGACAAAGCCATCAAAGAAAAATTGGAATTTGCTGACCCGGACAAATCCACCGAAGAAACCGGCACCAACTCCTATTTTGTGGACCAAGTCATCCGGGACGTTTTAAAGGATTTGGAGGCACAGGGCTATTCCAAGAGTCTTGCCAATAAAATCTTATATACCGGTGGGGTGAAAATTTATACCACTTGCAATCCCCAAGTTCAAAAGGCTATGGAAGAATACTATGCCAAATCCAGTAATTTTCCCAATAGCAAGGCACAGTCTGCCATGGTAGTCACCGACGTTCAGACCGGTGCCGTGGTGGGTATGGTAGGCGGTATCGGCGAAAAACCGGGGGATCTTACTCTAAATCGTGCCACCAGCCCCCGTCAGCCGGGTTCTACCATCAAACCTCTTGGTGTTTATGCCCCTGCATTAGAAAAAGGATTGATTACCCCAGCCTCTGTCTATGATGATGTGGCAAAATCCTATCACGGTTGGACCCCTCGAAATTACGATTATTCCTATCGGGGTCGGGTCAATGTTCGCAGTGCGGTTCGCCAATCTTTGAACACCGTTCCGGTAGAAATCCTCTCCAAAATGGGTGCTCAGGAAAGTTTTGATTTCCTCACCGAGAAAATGGGGCTTACTACCCTGGTGAAAGGTCGGGAGATTGACGGGAAGACCTTCACTGACATCGGTTATTCTCCTCTGGCACTGGGCGGTCTGACTGATGGCGTTACGGTTTTAGAAATGACATCAGCCTTTGCCACCTTTGCCAATAATGGCATTTATAACACGCCTTATCTCTATACCGAAGTCAAAGACAAAGAGGGGAATGTCTTGGTTTCCTCAGACCGTTCCTCTTGGAAAGCCATGAGTCCCTCTACAGCATATGTCATGCACCGAATGCTTTTAGAGGTTGTCAGCGGCGGTACCGGTGGCGGTGCAGCAATTTCCGGCTATCCTACGGCAGGTAAGACAGGTACCACCTCCGATAATAACGACCGTTGGTTTATCGGTTATACCCCCCATTATGCAGCGGCTGTTTGGTACGGCTATGATATTCCCGAACAGATTTACGCTTCCGGTAATCCCTGTATCCCGGTATTTAGAAATATCATGAATACCATCCACAAAAACATTGACCCGGAATACCGGGAAATTCAGCGACCCAGCAATGTCATTTCTGTCAGTTACTGTGCCTATACCGGCAAACGAGCCGTAGAGGGTTGCCCTACCGAATCCTTCTATTTTGCCAAGGGCAATATCCCTGAATACTGCAACTCTAATCATGAGGGTTATGTCCCTGAAGGGGAAGAAGGGGAAGAAGAGGAAGAAAACCAAGAGGGTGAACCCACTGACAGTCCAACACCCAGTGCCACCGCATCTCCCAGCCCCACA
>JAZSKV010000054.1:0-72437 GCA_045534975.1 Ructibacterium sp.
GGATTTGCCTCGGTACCCTCACCGGAAAGACCTTCGGCTTCGAAAACTCCTGCATCTTTAAGTGCAGTTTCTGCATTTTCACTCAAAGTGTTGTCAGTGAAAGTTGACTTAACTTCGCTGCCATCATTAAATACAAGATTGTTGATCTCGTTATTTTCAATTGTAGCAGTTGCCACATTGTAAACCTTTAATCTTACATCTCCGAAGTTATTTCCTGTAACAACGGGAGAACCGCTTACAACGTTTACGGTTCTGCCAGAAATAACTGTGTTGTTTGTGAACTCAACACCACCACGGAGCAGAATTACGTTTGCAGTATCAGCATTCTCAAATGTACAACCTGTAACAACAAGGTTATCTCTTGCTTCCTCAAAATAAATGGAAGTGCTGTTTGTTTCGAAAGTACAACCGGTGATCGTTACGTTACCATCCTGGGGCAGTACTCCATAGCCGCCACCGATAAAGTTAACGTTACTAAGAGTACCAGACTGCAGACCGATACCGCCCTGATTTGCAGCATCATCAATATACTCAATCGTCAGATCTTTGATGTTCAGGCTCTGAGCATCGTAGAACAGACGGTTGCCGTTGCCTGCGGATTCGATGCTTCCGATCGTCAAAGTATGATCATTGCCGTTTATGGTGAGACCGTTGATATTAAGAGTATTGAGGTTGCCATTGCCAATGCTCATTGTCTCAGCGAACATGATCCACTTGTCAACAACTATATCATTAACAATTTCAACTGTTCCACCAGGAGCAGCTGCCTTGATTGCTTCCTGAATGTCTGTGTATTCTACATCGCCGATTTTTGCGACAGGTTCAGGAGGAAGAACAAAACTTCCGTTTTGATCAAACTCTGCTTCTTCACCATCAATAGTTACTTTACCGGTAGTGCCCTCACTAACGGTTGCAGCAGTTACAGTAGCTCCACTTACAGCTGCGATGGTACCGTTATTTGTAAGAGTCTGAGCACTTACAGAAGATGTACCGTTGACGTTGATCTTTTTGCCACTGTTAACAGTCAGCGTATCAGCCGTAATGGAAGAACTTCCGTTTACTGTAACATTAGCAGCTACTTTAACTACCGAGCCTTCACCAAACTCAATGGATGAATTACCGTTCAACGTTACATTGCCGAGTTGATTGCTATCTCCACCTGCAAAATCAGACAGTCCTCCGGTGATCTGATTACCATTTATCTCCATAGTTGAATCGGTAAGTTTTGTAGCAAAGAAAGTAGCAGATGCAAATGCACCATCAACCGTAATATCACTGTCAGTTGCGGTAAAGCTTCCCTGTGCATCCAAGTCCTGAATTGTCATAACGGCATTGTATAAAGTAACAGAACCATTATAACGGATGCTGATATCACAATCCTGATAGCTATCACTTAAAAAATAACAATATGCTTGTTTATCAGAACCCTCAGTACCGATTATTAGCTTATTCTTAATGTGAATGTTGCTAACACTGGCACTTTTCGGACGGGCACAAGTGAGAGTACCGCCTGCTTCTACAGTAACAGGATATGTCATATCCCACTTTGAAAGAGCATTTCCCATCGTTGCGCCATCTTTAATAACAACCGCAAGTTTACTGTAATTCTTGTGATTGTTATCAAAAGTATTGCCAGAAAGTGTGCTTGTCTTCTCAATTACGATAGTAGCACTTGTGTTATTAGCAGTAGCATAGGCATATGCACTCGCATAGTTGTTAAACTTTGTTACGCCATAGCCTTCGGTTTCGGAATTATAGTCTGAACTAACATACAGATTAGCTGAATCTGCTGCAAAAACAGAAAAACTCATCGTGCTAAGTACCATTGCTACGCAAAGTACTAAAGCCATAATTCTTTTAAGTTTCAACTTAAAAACGCCTCCTTAATATTTTTTGCGAAATATCGGTTTCGCTGCCGAACAAAGATTACAAACCAAATTATCCTGTTGCTTTGTTATCTACAGAATAACGCTTTCACTATTCACCTCCATGATGCTGTGTATATGATGGTCCATAATTTTTTAAGTAAGAACGGGTTTTTCTGCAAATGACCGACAGTGTTCACCTGAGAAAATTACCCGTCCTGAATATAAATAACAGTAAAACTGTATATTTATCTATGTTTTCTTCGGAAAAGAATTCCTAACAAGGGAATATTCCGTAAATAAAAATACCTAAGTTCCCGTTTCCAATATCTGCGTTCTTCACCACCTGACCGATGTACTTCCGCTTTCAAATATTTTCTTTGCTCCCAGAATGGAAGCCACACTTCTACAATAAATACACAAAGAAAAAATAAAATTAAAACTACTAAAAAAATTGGTATCACAAGATCCCATGCATCATTTACTGTATACTCCATTATGCCATCACCCTCTAATGTCTTAATTTTTAATGTCTTAATTTCCTAATTTGTCTACTGTTCTTTTATGTAAGTTATTTAATAGCATCTGTGCGATATCTTTATCATCCCATACAACATAGTCAATCACCACGGATATGATAGTATAAATAAAGATATTGGCTTGTTCTTTGGTACACCCAAAGGTCTGCAAAAGTCTCTTTGCGTATTGTTCATAAAAAACTCTGAATTCCCTTGACTTACCGCGCATCCGTTCTCCGTAGAGAGGACTTGTTGTAATCTGCACTGCAAGCCGAAGTTCTTCCTTATATTGATCCACTTCGTCTAAAAATGTTTCGAAATACCTTTCTATACTATCGGTATGTGCAAAGGTGAATTCCAAAAGAGCCTCAACAACCTTAGAAAGGCCATATTTCCCCGCGCTAATCCAAATCTCATCTTTGTTTTCAAACCAATGATAAAGACTGCTTTGGGCCAATCCCGTTAACCGACATAAGTCTCCAATAGAAGACTTGGATAAACCGGTTCTTAAAAGATACTGCCACGTCATTTTTATAATCTCTTCTTTTTTACTGGACATAGCGCAACTACCTATCCTTTTCTACGTTTCAATTACGTTTTAAGCAATGCATTTTTGTAACGCCCATTACATACGAAGACAAAAAAAATTCTCCTTTGCATCACATAATTTGCATTATGTGGGAAAGTTATTTGATTTTACTGCAAAAACTTTATTGATTATAGCAAAAAATTATGCAGTTGTCAATCTTATTACATAGGGAAAATAAGTTTTCAGCATAATGACAAAAAATGAGCATAGCAAACCAGACCGTTTGTTAAAAATGATAACATTACGGTCCTAAAACCATGTTTTTTTTATGTCAAATGTGCTTTTAATATTTGCATATCTGTAAATTTTCATAATGTCCTCTCTTTTGTGCAACATAATGCAAATTATGTGGTTTTTTATTTTTCAGTACCGTGATGTCAAGTTTTGCATCTGCCTTTGATGAATTTTTTCGCTTTTGTTGTAAAAATCATATACCGGTCTGTTTTTACTTCATCTTGCGACGCAACACCATTTGAGCAAAAAACCTGACTCATTTTGACATTGAATATTAACTTTAGCACCGAAGAAGTCCGAGTTTTTGTAATTGTTCTAAGTGTACTTCGCCGTTTTCTATCGTATAAATTCGTGTCGTATTAACGTTTGCATGACCGAGAATGTCAGCAAGTCTTACAATGTCTTTTTGCATAGAATAAAATGTTCGGGCAAAAAGATGCCTAAAATTATGGGGAAAAACCTTGCTTTTTGCCACATTAGCACTTCTGCATAATTTTTTAAGCATCTTCCATATAGAACTCCTGTCGAGTGCCTTGCCACTCCTGGTTACAAAGACCGAACCACTTTCTATATGCTGTTTCTTGATATATCCCTTTAGCATTTTGCATAGTTGCCTTGGCAAAAAGACTTGTCTTATTTTACCTTTACAGTTTATCCGCGCCTGTCCGGCCTTAACTGCTTCACAGGTGACATACTTTAATTCAGAAATTCTAAGTCCTGTACTCCCTATGGTCTGCATTAAATAATAAAGCCGTTCATTTCTTCTATTTTTGGCTGCTGTCAATAGCCTTTCATATTCGGCTTTTGTCAGTTCTTTTTCTTTATCCGCAAAAATCTGTCTTTGAATTTTTAAAGTTTTCACTTTAAATTCATTCCATTCCATAAAGGCAAACAACGCATTTAACGACGACAACATTGAGTTGACACTTTTAGGTGCATAGTTTTCACAAATCTTCTTTTTATAATCAAGCACTGCTAATTTGTCAACTTCTTTATTCCCGAGCCATTCTCGGAAAAATCGAATATCACGCATATATTTTTCTATTGTGTTGTCACTTTTTTCTTGTTCATATAGATATAACCTGAATCTGCTTACATTTTCGTCTGTAATTTTCCTCATTCTCTCAACTCCTTTTCATGATTTTAGTTTATTATATCCATAATGAAAATTCTTATATAAAAACAAGGACATGCCGCTGATTAACAAGCGATATGTCCTTGGGATTTTTATGTTATTCACTTGTTATCAACTATATTTTACCATAAAAATATAATTTTTCCATAAAAATTTACAAAAAAACATCCTTGGAACTTATATCCTTCCAAGGATGTTTTAAATCAACAGTTATAAAATTATTCCCACTCAATTGTGCCGATAGGCTTGGGGGTAAGATCTAAGAGAACACGGTTGATGCCCTCTACCTCGTTGGTGATCCGGTCTGTAATCTTATGAAGAACTTCATAGGGAATCTCCTCAATAGTTGCAGACATGGCATCGGTGGTATTCACCGCGCGGATAATCGCGGGCCAACCCTCGTATCGCTTATTATCTCTCACACCCACGCTCTTAAAGTCCGGCACAGCCACAAAATACTGCCAAACCGTCTTGCTGAGTCCACAGTTATCAAATTCTTCCCGCAGAATAGCATCTGCCTCACGAAGGGCTTCTAAGCGATCACGGGTAATTGCCCCAAGGCAACGTACACCAAGACCGGGGCCCGGGAACGGCTGACGGTAAACCATGTCATAGGGCAAGCCAAGTTCAGAGCCTACCACACGAACCTCATCTTTATAAAGGAGTTTAATGGGTTCACAAAGTTCCATCTTCATATCTTCCGGAAGACCGCCAACATTATGGTGGGCTTTCACGCCATCACTCTCTAAGATATCAGGATAGATGGTGCCCTGTGCCAGGAAGTCAATGCCCTCTAACTTTCTTGCTTCTTCCTCAAACACACGGATAAATTCCGCACCGATAATTTTACGTTTGGTTTCCGGTTCTGCAACGTCTTTCAGTTTGTCCAAAAACCGGTCAACAGCATCCACATAAACAAGGTTAGCGTCCATTTCGTCCCGGAACACTCTGACAACCTCTTCCGGCTCTCCTTTACGAAGAAGACCATGATTTACATGGACACAGACCAGCTGTTTGCCAATGGCTTTAATCAACAAAGCAGCCACCACAGAAGAATCCACGCCGCCAGAGAGTGCTAACAATACCTTTTTATCACCAACCTGGGCACGGATTTCCTTTACCTGCTCATCAACAAACGCCTTCGCAAGTTCCGGCGTGTTGATACGTTTCATTTCTTCGGGTCTTACATTGGTGCTCATATACGTTCCTCCTCCTGATTTTCTTCGGGTACATAAACGGGATAATTCCCGGTAAAGCATGCGTCACAACAGTTTAATTTACAGTTGGGAGCCAATTTCTGCATAGCAGGAATCGAAAGATAAGCCAAAGAGTCTGCCCCGATTTTCTCACAAGTTTGCTCCAAGGTCAACTGACATGCAATTAACTTGTCCCGACTGTCAATATCGGTTCCAAAGTAACAAGGATTCAAAAATGGCGGTGAAGAAATACGAACGTGTACCTCAGTAGCACCGGCCTCTCGCAGCAGATTCACAATCCGGCGACAGGTCGTTCCTCTCACAATAGAGTCATCCACCATGATAACACGTTTACCCTCGATCATCTCACGCATAGCGTTTAATTTGATTCTCAGTGCCGCCTCACGTTCCTCTTGGGTCGGCAGAATAAAGGTTCTGCCAATATAACGATTCTTAATAAATCCAACCCCATAAGGGATACCGGATTCATAGGAATAACCCAACGCTGCATCTAAGCCAGAATCCGGAACACCGATAACGATATCGGCATCCACCGGACTTTCCTGGGCCAGATATTTACCTGCGTTGAGTCTGGCACGGTGTACGCTCTCGCCCTCAATAATGCTGTCAGGACGGGCGATATAGATATATTCAAACACACACATTGCCGGTTTCTGACCGCACATTTCTTTATAAGAATGCAAACCATCCTGATCAATGACGATGATTTCGCCCGGTTCTACATCCCGGACAAACTCTGCATTGATGGCATCAAATGCACAGGTTTCCGAAGCAATCACCCAGGAATTTTTAACTTTACCAATGGAGAGCGGATGAAAACCCTGAGGGTCACGAACCGCAAGCAATCGATGGGGCGTCATAATCAGCAAGGAATAGGAACCGCTGATTTTCTTCATAATTCTGGTCATCGCCTCTGCGGTGGAATCAGTATGGATTCTCTCTTTAGCCATCAAGTGGGCAATGACTTCACTGTCGTTATTGGTGTGGAAAATCGCACCTTGTTCTTCCAATTCTTTACGAATCTGTTTTGCATTGACTAAACTTCCGTTATTGGCAAGGGCAAAAGAACCTTTCTGGTATCTGGAAACCAAGGGCTGTGCATTGACCCTGCTACTTCCGCCGGCAGTACCATAACGGACATGGCCTATGGCAGAAAAGCCATCCAATTCCTTTAACACCAGTTCGTTAAAAACTTCATTCACCAGACCCTGGTCTTTATATTGCAGAATTTGAATCATGTCTGATTCATCTCTGTTGTTTACTGCAATACCACAACTTTCCTGTCCACGATGCTGAAGCGCATATAATCCATAATAGGTTAACCGAGAAACATCCAGATTATCCCCATTATCATAAATACCAAAAACGCCGCATTCCTCATGCACGGTATCTGCATCAAAAATCTCATGTTGTACCACAAAAAACACCTCCGCAAATTTTTGGCAAGGCTTTTTCTCCACAAATTCCGCAAAATTTGAAAAAGACTCTTTTATTTTATTATAAAGCCAAATAAATTGCAAGAAATTTTCTCGTTATTTACAATATTTTTTTGAAAATTGTCATTCTGCACAAAATCACAAGGTTGATGGAAAAGAATCTTTTTCAACTTTGCATTTTTGCTTCTTCAAAAGTTTTACCGTTTTCTCTGGAATTTCCGCCGTATCCAATACTTTTCTAACCGTCAGGAAACAAGTGAAGATATTACTGAAAATCACAACACTTTCCATTCCACTGATTCCAAACTTGGAAACCACAAACCAGATTCCCAAAAGCCGGAGCAGATTATCACAAAGACTATAACAGAGCATCGAGAATTGTTTACCCATACCATTTAAAATAGCACAGGAAAGAGAATCGAAAAACATCAGGGGACACATCAAAGAAAGTATACGAATCATGGGAACAATGCTGATTTCCTGATACACCATTCTTGCGATTTCTGTTGGGAAAACCTGAAAGACAATCAATACAAGGATTCCTATCATGCCCCCAAATCCATACACCTTTCCAATCATTTTTTGTAGTCTATAACGCTTTGACATTGCGTTTGCCCGGGAAATCTCCGGTACTAACAATGTGGTCACCGAACCCATTAACGTCAGCGGAAAAACCAACATAGGCATCACCATACCATGAAGAATTCCCAACTGGCTTACGGCTTCGCTATGATTCATACCAAACCGTTTTAACGCACTGATCATCCAGACTTCTTCCTGCATACGCAAGATAGAACCGGTCAATGATGTCAGCATGGATGGAAAGGAAATTTTTAGTATTTCCCTGCCGATATGACGCTCCTCTGTCTGTCCCGGCAAAGATTTTCTCTCGTTCCAATAAAATAATGAAAGATAAAGAAAGGAAGAAAACTCCCCGATGGTAATTCCTAAAAACACTGCAGTGCAACCATAGCCAATTCCTTTGGGCAAAAGCCATTGCAAAAACAGAGTGATTAAAACACCTTTGACGGCTTGTTCCAAAAATTCTGATGATGCAGGAATCATCACCTTTCTTACCGCATAAAAATAACCTTTTAAACAGTAAGAAATGCCCATAAACAAGATGCTGGGCGCCAGGCAGCAGATGCCGGTAGCAATCCGGATATCACCTAAAATCTCTTCTGCCATCTTCTCCGCCCCCAGAAAGGTTAAAAGAATGACAGAAAAACTCAGGGTCGCCACGCCGTAAGTGGCAAGTTGCATACTCTTTTTGACCGCACCAAAATCCCCTTTTTCCAGATAGCCGGACACAATTTTAGAAACTGCCATCCCAAGACCTGCCGTTGCAACCGTCAGCATGACACCGTGGATACCAAAACCAAGAGATAAAAGTCCCATTCCCTCCGGTCCAAGACTTCTGGAATAAAAGGCTCGGAAAATAAAATCAAAACTTTTTGCACAAACTCCGGAAAACCCCAAAATAGATGCATTTTTTAAAACCTGATTGCCCATCTGCCCACCTCATTCTCTTCCAAATATATGCGAAAGGCCAGATTGACAATACCAAAATTACAGCGTATAATGAAAAAGTCACCTTGTCGGTGGCAGGTGGAGGTTACCATTATGATTCATATCAAAGAAGCCATTATTGTTGAGGGAAAATACGATAAAGAGCGGTTGCGGAAGATTACAGACGCACCCATTCTTTGTACCCACGGCTTTGAACTCTACCGTTCCAAAGCACTCATCAATAGTATCCGGAACTTCGCCAAAAGCCAAGGCGTGATTATCTTGACCGATTCCGACCGGGCAGGCTTTCGTATCCGAAACTATTTAAAATCCTGTCTTGGCAACGATTGTCATATCAAAAACGCCTATATTCCCTCCATTACCGGCAAAGAACGTCGGAAAGATAAACCCGGCAAAGATGGTCTTCTGGGAGTTGAGGGTATGGAAGAATCCCTCTTAGAACAAATTTTAAAAACCGCTACAACATCCATAGATGACCAAACACCAATAACCCCCGTCACCAAAACCGATTTCTTTACAGACGGACTTACCGGAAAACCAGATAGCACAAAGCGGAGAAAAAAACTCTGCAAAGTGCTTTCTCTGCCGCTAAGAATTTCTGCCAATGCACTGTTGGAATTGCTAAACCAGATTGGTGGCTATCCCATTTATCAGGAAGCCATGGCAGAGATAAATGCTGGAAATGGAGAATTTTCTATTGACGTAAAACAAGCGGCGATCTTTGATTTAGACGGAACCTTAATTGATTCTATGTGGATTTGGGAGAACCTTTTAATTGATTTCCTCAAAGCCAGAAACTTGGTTGCACCGGAACATATACTAAACGAAGTAACCCATATGAGTCTTGTGCAAAGTTCTGCCTATGTGCAGGAATTCTTTCAGTTACCTATGACACCGGCGGAGGTTCACAAAGAATGGACGGATACCGTCTATCAGGCTTATGCGAAAAAAATGAAGTTAAAGCCGGGGGCAAAGGAATATCTGGAGCACTTAAAAAGCCAGGGAATAAAACTGGCTGTTGCCACTTCCTGTGACCCTCGACTATGTGAGGCATGCCTGAGGCAGACCGGTGTTCTTCCTCTCTTTGATGTCATTACTTATGCTGATGAAGTTGGCAAAGGAAAAAACTACCCAGACATCTACTTAGAATGTCTGAAGCGGCTGAACTGTTCCCCAAAAGACGCTGTCTTGTTTGAAGACATTTTGGTGGCACTCCGTACCGGCAAATCTATCGGTATGCAAGTGGTCATTATGGAGGACCAAAGTGCCAAGCCGGATTGGCCACTTTTGAAAAAAGACGCAGACCGCTATATCCAAAGTTTCCACGAACTCATGGAATAATAACGAAAGGAGAACTTCACCATGGAATTATCTACTCTATTGCCAAAACACCTGCTTACTTGGTATGACCGAGAAAAGCGTAGTATGCCATGGCGAAGCGACCCTACTCCCTATCATGTCTGGGTTTCTGAAATCATGTTGCAGCAAACCCGGGTTGAAGCAGTACGGCAATATTATCAGCGTTTCATGGAAGCACTCCCCGACGTTTATGCTCTGGCAAACGCCGATGAAGAAACGCTTCTAAAACTCTGGGAAGGCCTTGGATATTACCGCCGTGTTTACAATCTGCAAAAAGCGGCGCAAATTATTGTGAATGAGTTTCAAGGAGAAATCCCGGGGGAATATCATTTACTCCGTGCTTTGCCCGGCATTGGCGACTATACCGCCGGTGCTATCTCTTCCATTGCCTTTCAAAAACCCAAGGCCGCTGTAGACGGGAATGTTTTACGAGTCATCATGCGACTGATGGGGGATGATCGGGATATCTCCTCCCAATCCTTAAAAAGAGAAGTTGCGGCATCTTTGGAATCCATTTATCCCAAAGACCGCTGTGGCGACTTTACCCAAAGCATTATGGAGTTAGGCGCCATGATCTGTCTGCCAAACGGTGCACCAAAATGTGAAGCCTGTCCCCTGGCTGATCATTGTATTGCGCATCTTCAGCAAATCACCGATGAGCTCCCGGTAAAACCAGAAAAAAAGAAACGCAAAATCCAAAAACTCAATGTTTTGATTCTGCGTTATCACGACTTCATTGGTCTGCAAAAACGTACCGAACCCGGACTGCTTCACGGACTTTGGCAACTGCCAAACTTCCCTGACGAAAACCTACCAGACAGCATTGCAACTTATTTAGAAGAACAAAAAATCACGTACGAAACCATTACGCCGGTGGGAAAAGCCAAACATATCTTTACCCATATAGAATGGCAGATGACGGCTTACCTTGTGGACTGTACTAATCAAAGCGACTGCTTCCATTGGGTTACTCCAAAAGAACAAGAAGAAAATTTCAGTCTTCCCTCTGCCTTTCAGCATTTTGCGAAGTATTGGTCAACAAATTAAGTCGCTATGCAAGGAATTTCCTGCAAACTACTTGACAGTTTTTCTCAGATAAGGTATAATGTTACAAAATTGTTACAAGAAATGCGGGTGAGTCCCATGCAGCACACAAAAGAATACAGTGAAGAAAATCTGGTTTCTCTTCGGAATGAGGTTGAAAAACTGGAAAATGTGACCTGGGTTGCTATTGAGGATTTAGAAAAGAAACTGAATAGTCTTGCCGACATTTCTCCGGTAGATGAGGCTGATTGGACACCTAATTTACAAACCGTAGAGATTTACACCTTTGAAGAGGTCCCTCCTCTATCCAAGAGTATCAGACAGATTACAAATCTCAAATTTTCCTAAAATAAATTTCCAAAAAACGAGGACGCTTGCGTAGTGCACGTCCTCGTTTTTTACTGATTCAACGTATTTTCTTCTATGATATATCTTGGCCGGCGTTTCACTTCTTTATAAATCTTGCCAATGTATTCCCCGATGATGCCAACCGAAATCAGTTGTACTCCGCCTAAAAACCAGATGGAAATCATCAAAGAAGACCAACCGCTCACACTGACGCCGGAAAACCTGGCAACCAGGGTATAAATTGCCGCAAACACCGCTAAAATACAGGCGAAAACGCCCAAAGACCAAACCAACCGAATAGGTTTGATGCTGAATGATGTCACGCCGTCAAAGGCAAAGGAAAGCATTTTCCGCAAGGGATATTTGCTTTTTCCGGCAAATCGTTTCCTGCGCTCATAGTAAACAATATCACTACGAAAACCAAC
This sequence comes from Ructibacterium sp., assembly GCA_045534975.1. Taxonomy (GTDB): domain Bacteria; phylum Bacillota; class Clostridia; order Monoglobales; family Monoglobaceae; genus Ructibacterium. The sequence continues at coordinate 11,701 of JAZSKV010000054.1, forward strand.
CAAACGCACCATTCCCCGGAGAAAAAGATTGACTTCCGGGAACTCAGCCAATGCCTCCAAAGCACGGCTGCTAAGAAGTCTGTAGTCAGCATGATTTTCTACCACATCGGCACCTAAAATCCGCAAAAATCGATAAAACCCCTTTGCAGTAATCCGTTTAAACCAGGAATCATTTTTTCGTTGATTCCGCACGCCATAGACCACATCGCAACCGTCATGGTACTTTTTGATAAACTCCGGAATTGTCCAGATATCATCCTGCAAGTCCGCATCCACAGAGATGCAACAATCGCAATGACCACGCACCGCCATCAATCCTGCAAGCAGCGCATTCTGGTGACCGGAATTTCTGGCTAATTTCAAGCCCTCTATCCATTCGTTTTGCTGGGATTCCTCCAAAATCTTCTGCCAGGTTTTATCACGGCTTCCGTCATCCACACAAAGAATCCGGCTTTCCCGGCTTATCAGATCCCGGTCTATCATATCCCGGAACAAATTTGTGGTTTGCTTTAAGGTTTCTTCTAAAACGGCTTCCTCATTATAACAGGGTATTACCAAATGAAGTTTGGTCCTTGGCATACCATTTCCTCCTCTTTGATACAGTTAAAAAAATGGGCGAACTCACGTCCGCCCAAGAAAACTAAATTATTCAGCAGGAGTTGCCTCACCTGCATCAGATGCAGATGCAGCCTCAGCCGCTGCCTGCTGCTCTGCGACTTCTTCCGCGGTAAGCAGAATATTACCAGCGCCATCTACCAGATTGCCTTTTTCATCAAGAGTTGCCTGAATTTCCTCACCGGTTGCCGGATTCTCTGCGTTGTAGGTATTTACTGCAACAGCAGCCAATGCCAAAGAAGAAATAATAAACAGGATTGCAACCACAGCGGTAACTTTCTTTAAAACTGCATCAATGGTTTTACCCTTGTTCTTACCAAAGAAAGTTTCTGCACCGCCGGCAATAGCACCGGACAACCCCTGTTGTTTACCGTGCTGCATCAAAACTGCCAGAACCAGCACCAAAGAAATAACGACATGAATAATGGTTAATGTTAACATCATTTTGAAAATTTCCTCCTTATGTTGTGTGCAGGAATCTGCACATCTTTCATCGTTTCAAAATCAATCGTCATTCATTGTATCACAATCCAGATAACATTTCAAGTGGTTTTTCGAAATTTATCAAACTTTTTCCAAAAACTTTTTAAAGAAAAGAAGACCACTTAGGGGAGCGGTCTTCAAGGGAGGGAGTTATGTATTTGCAACAATTTCTTGCTGCATTTTTAGTATAGCAAACTCCCCCTAAGATGGGGTGAATTTTTTATGAAAGATATATGAATAGTTTATGAACGCCAAAAAACTGTTTTTTCGGCATTTTGTATACAAAAATTCACTTCTCAAAAAAATTTTTAGGAAAAACCCTTGATTTTTTCATTACAGTAGTTTAAAATTGTAATATCTGTAATATAAATTTAATATGGTGTTTCATGACCAGATTAAATTTTTAAGTAGGAGATGGAACCTTGCTTTATTACAGAGAAAAAACAAAGTCTAAGACATATCCCCTGTTGGTTGGGAAAAGTATTGCCTTGCTTGGTGTGACCGTTTTATCGATTTTTCTTTTTTCTGGGTCATCTGTCCGGACAAACATGGATGCCACAGCTACCATGCGACAATCTCCGAAAGGCCTTTCTCCATTACCGGAAACAACACCGGTTCCCACTGAGGATCCTACCTTGGCACATGGTTTTTTTACCGAACCGGCTGTTGGTGTTTTAACCTCTGATTTTGGAGCACGTTGGGGACGGGAACACACCGGCATCGACATTGGTGCCGACCACGGAGCGGATATTCTGGCAGCAGACGGAGGCGTCGTTCTTCTTTCCGGTTGGGTTGATGGTTATGGAAATTATATCATTCTCGACCACGAAAACGGTTTCCAGACCGGGTATGCCCATTGCAACGAACTTCTTGTCACAGATGGAGAACGGGTCTCGCAGGGCCAAAAAATTGCTTATGTTGGCAATACCGGCAACAGTACCGGTCCCCATCTTCATTTTGAAGTAAAATTAGACGGCGTTTTTCAAAACCCCTTAAACTATGTAATGTACTAAAAGAGATATACGCTCGAGAATATTCCGGAGGTGGAAAGATGAGTAAAAAAATCCTTGTGGTGGACGATGAAAAAAGTATTGTAGATATCCTGAAGTTGAATTTACAAAACGAGGGTTACACCGTCTACGAGGCTTATGATGGCGAAGAGGCGATCATGAAAGCCAATGCCATTGAACCTGATCTGATTTTATTGGATGTCATGCTTCCCAAATTGGACGGTTTTTCTGTCTGTAAAAAAATCCGGGAGACTTCTTCCGTTCCGATCTTGATGCTGACTGCCCGTGAAGAAGAGGTGGACAAGGTTCTGGGTCTGGAACTGGGCGCAGATGACTACATCACCAAGCCTTTCAGCGTTCGGGAGTTGATGGCGAGAATCAAAGCCAATATGCGTCGTCTGGAACAAGAAGCAGCACCGCAGACCGGCAATTCTGACATTGTCAAAGTAGGTTGTTTCACCTTAGATTGTAACCGCTATGAACTCTATAAGAACGAACAATTGATTGATTTAACGGTACGGGAATTTGAACTGATTAAGTTCTTATCGGCACAACCCAATAAAATTTATTCCCGTAAGGCACTTTTAGAATATGTTTGGGACTATGAGTACTATGGCGATGTTCGGACTGTTGACGTTACCGTTCGTCGTGTCCGGGAAAAGATCGAGGATGACCCCTCGCAACCTCAGCACATTATGACCAAACGCGGTGTCGGCTACTACTTCGCTCTGTAATTTTAGAAACAAGAAAACTGCCAACGGAGATCGGTGGCAGTTTTTTCTTTCAGGAGGACATTATGCAAAACATCACCATTGTATCCGTAGGTAAAATTAAGGAAAACTATTTTACTTCTGCTATATCGGAATATACAAAGCGTTTGCAACGCTACTGCAAACTCAACCTTTTTGAGGTCAAAGACGAACCTACACCGGATGCACCATCGGACCGAGAAAAAAATTTGGTATTAGAAAAAGAGGGACAGCGAATTTTAGAAAAAATCCCAGAAAACGCCTATGTCATCGCCCTTTGCATTGAGGGAAAAGCCCTTTCTTCAGAAACCCTTGCGACATACATGGATGAACTTGCCACAGCCGGGAACAGTCATCTGGTCTTTGTCATTGGCGGTTCCATGGGGCTTAGCGAAACCGTGAAAAAACGGGCAAATTTCAAACTTAGTTTTTCACCCATGACCTTCCCCCACCAGTTGATGCGGGTAATTTTACTAGAACAAATCTATCGTGCTTTTCAAATTAACCAAGGTGGAAAATACCATAAATAATAGAAAGGCTTCGGCAAATGCCGAAGCCTTTCTATTTAATATCTCCATTGGAAGGATTATTCAATAATTTTCCTTCCCTTGAAAACCGCGACCCATGGCAAGAACAATCCCAGGAATGTTCCTGTTTATTCCAATGGAGCGCACACCCCAAATGAGGGCAGCGTTTCACCGTTGGTGTCAGCAATCCCTGCATCGCCTCTTTGGTATTACAGAGCAACTGTCGATGCAGCATACTTCTTTGGGGAGAAAAGAGTGCCGCAAACTCATTTTCTCGCTCCATAATCATATCCCTAAGCAATAGTGCCGCTGTCATGGAGGCTGTCATCCCCCATTTGTTAAACCCAGTTGCTACATAGAGATTTGCCTTTCGCCAAGAGTATTGTCCAATATAGGGTAGCCCATCCAAACTCATGCAATCCTGGGTTGCCCAAGCATATTGTTCTTTTGCTTCCGGATAGTATTCTGCTGCAAAATCACGAAGGGGTTTCCAACCTTTGGTTGGTTTTCCGGTTCGGTGTTCCGTGCCACCCAGCAGAAGTGTTTTTCCTAGGCTCCGAAAGGAAAGTCCATTGGCATTTTCATCCCGATACATTCCATCTAACGGCGGAACATCTTCCAATCCTATGACATAGGAGCGACTTTGATATAGTTTTAGAAAATAACCACCGGATAAATTGAGAAACGGAAAATGGGTGGCAACGATGATTTTCTTCGCCGTAATCGTTCCGGTTTCTGTGACTGCACAGTTACCGGAAATTTTTATGACTCTTGTATTCTCATAGATGGTTAAGTCTTTGCTGATTTCCGCCAAAAATTTCAATGGATGAAACTGTCCTTGCATGGGCATTTTCACTGCCCCAACCGTTTCAAAAGGCAATCCTGGCTGTTCAATCAATTCTGCACTTCCACCAAGGCAGCGAATCGCCCGGACCTCTTCTTCCAACTTTCTTCTATCTGTTTTCGAATAGGTATAAGCTGGCGTATAGATAAAATCACAATCCATCTTTTTTGCCATACATCCATAGCGTTCTAATGCACTGGTACAGGCATCCAAATAGAGTTTTGCTCTCTCCCTGCCAAGTTTCTCTTTCATGGAATGGTAGGTAAGCCCCTGCAAGGCTGTAATTTTAGCCGTCGTACGTCCGGTAACCCCCGCACCAATTCGATTTGCTTCTACCAAGCAACAATCCACACCGGTCCACTTTAAAAAATAAGCAGTCAAAACGCCGCACAAACCACCACCGATGACCAAAACATCGGTTTTGATATTTTCTTGTAACTGCGGAAACTGCGGCATATTTATATCATTTTCCCAAATAGGATTCTGCATCTTCGTCACCTTTCTGCGTTTTTTCTATTTTGCCCGTAACGACCGCAAATATCCCACAAAAAAACAGGTTGCTATACAACCTGTTTTTTTACTTTTTCATATACCAACGAATAGAGTGCCTTTTGGTCAAATTCTTGACCAAGATAAATCTCATCTGCCAAAATAGCCTGAAAAATCAACATTCCAAGACCGTTCATGGTTTGACATCCGCATTTTTTCGCCTCTTGAATCAGTAATGTTTCCTCCGGATTATAAATTAAATCCGAAACCAAAGCATGATTTGGCAGAGCATCCAGAAAAGAGAGATCCGTAAAATTATCGGTAACCCCATGCATTCCGAGAGGTGTCGCATGAATCAAGATATCGGTATCACAGCAGATTTTGGTCATGGTATCCATCTGCATCTCCGCCGCCAGGGTCCGGACTCCGGTTTCTGTCCTAACCATAGAACAAACTTCCTCTGATGCCGAAACCCTCCGGCTTAAAACTCGGATTTCTTCCGCTCCCTCCCGTGCGGCTTTTAAGGCAAGGGTGCGAACAACACCGCCGGATCCCAGAAAAGTCACACGATTACCAGAAAAGGTCTTACCACACTGCTTTAAAGAGGCTACATAACCCCCAGCATCTGTGTTATATCCATAAAATTTCCCATTTGTAACACGAACGGTGTTGACAGACCGGAAATAGACTGCCTCGTCATCTATTTCGTCTAAATAAGGCAAAATATCAACTTTATGGGGCATAGTCAAATTAAAGCCGTCTATCTTCTCATCTATGACAAACTGCAAAAACTGTTCCAGTTCGCCTTTTTTCACCTGTACTTTTTGATAGTGATAAGGAATTTGCAACTCATTCAGAATTGCGCCGTGAACCGCGGGAGACAGACTGTGGTCAATAGGATCGCCAATCACGGCAAGATTAATCATGCTGTTTCGCCTCTTCCAGGAGATAGTCAATGGCTAAGGTGTAGCCTCGAAAACCCAGACCGCAAATCTGACCAATGCAAGCCGGTGCTGTCACCGACTTATGCCGGAATTCATCCCGTTTATGAATATTACTAAGATGTACTTCCACCGTTGGCAAATTTACTGCTGCTAAGGCATCATAGATGGCATAACTGTAATGGGTATAGGCCCCTGGATTGATTACCATAGCATCGCAACTACCCAAAGCATGATGAATGAAATCAATGATTTCTCCCTCGCAGTTACTTTGCAGAACAATCACTTCGCAATCTTTGTTTTGCCCATATTCTTCCAAGTAGGTTTCCAAAGTCTGATAGTCTTGTTTCCCATACACGTCAGGCTCTCTAACACCCAACATATTCAGGTTAGGACCATTAATTACCATGATTTTCATATTGTTCCACCTCTTTTATGATTTTTTCTATGACATCTTCTGGGCTTTGGTTATTCTTGATATGTATGTTTGCCCAAGCCAGATACTTTTCATATCGTTCCTGATAGAGCCGAATCAGTCTTTCTTTTCCCGCTGCCAATAGAGGTCTTTCCTCAGTAGCAATATCATCCAGAATTTCCCCCAGAGGACGATCCAGGAAGACAACGGTTCCTTTTTCTGCAATGAACTTGTTTTCTTCTCTTACAACAATGCCGCCGCCGGTGGCTAATACGCCACCAAACCCGATGGTTTTTTCAAAAGTCTCGGTTTCCATATCACGAAAAACACTCTCACCATCAGTTGTAAAAATTTCACTGATTTTTCTGCCGGACATCTTTTCAACGACCGCATCCAAATCCCGAAAAGGGAGTTTGCATTTCTCTGCCAACTGTCTGCCAATGGTGGATTTTCCGCACCCTGGCATTCCGATTAAAATAATGTCTTTCACGGTTCAATCCTCCATGTCGCCGGCGGGATAGTTCCCCAGCAATTCAAATTTCTGGGTTTCTGCAATCACGGATTGGGTGACTTCTCTCACATTCTCATCCATCAAATTACCGGTATAATCCACAAAAAACATATAGGAAAAACGGCTGTTGGGAATGGGTCTGGATTCTAATTTTAAAAGGTTGAGTCCGCCTTGTGCAAAACAGGACATCACCCGATGCAATTCACCACTCTCATGGGGAAGGGTAAAGGCAATGCTGATTTTATTACAATCCGGCGTTACTTCCGGATACTTAGAAACCACGACGAATCTTGTCATATTCTTTTCGCTACTATTAATATTTTCTGCCAGAATTTCTAATCCGTAGATGGTAGCATTCTGTGCCCCGGCAATGGCGGCTACGGTTTTATCATGACCCTCCGCCACACGCTTGGCGCTTTGGGAAGTGCTGGCACAAACCTCGGTTTCTACCCCGTTTAATTTATGAAGAAAACTTTGGGATTGCAAAAGCCCTTGTTCATGGGAATACACTGTTTGAATATCAAAAAGTTTTGCCCCCTTTTGTCCAAGCAGACAATGATGAATGGGAAGATTGATCTCGCCCACAATATAAGCATCGCATTTTTCAATCAAGTCAAATACTGCCACAATGGCACCGGTAGAAGAATTTTCGATAGGGAGGACTGCGTAATCCACTTTATCGTCTTCTAATGCTTTTAATACCCCGACAAAGGAATCCACACAAAATCTTTCGGTTTCTTTGCCAAAGTATCTCCTTGCTGCTGCTTCGCTGTAAGAACCTACCTCTCCAAAGCAACAGACTTTCGGCTTTAAAATTTTTGCTCTGGAATTTTGCAAGAATTGATCAATACTATTTTCTGTTGCCAAATCAGCAAGAGAACGGTTCTGCAATCCTCTGCTAATTGCCATGACCGACTTAAAAAACTCATATACTTCTTTTCTCAGCTCCGGCTTTTCTAACAACTGCATTTTGGATTCCAGTACTTCCCGTTCCCGTTTGGTATCTAAAACCGACATACCAACGCTTCGTTTATAATCGGCGACCTCGCTACACAGACCCATCCGTTTTACAAAAAGGTCCAGAAGTTGTCGGTCTGTTAGGTCGATTTCTTTTCTCAGTTCTTCCAGCTTTCTCATACATCTCATCCTTTATCTCTTTTTCAGCATATCTAAGATTGCAATGGCACATCCAGCCTCAACCACCGGCACTGCCCGGTGGGCGATACAAGGGTCATGTCTTCCCTGGATGAAGATTTTGGCATTTTCCATGGCTTTGATATCCACCGTTTTTTGTTCCTGAGAGATAGATGGAGTGGGTTTGATGGCAACCCGGAAAATCACCGGCATTCCATTGGTAATGCCACCGTTAATACCGGCATTGTGATTGGTTTCTGTTTTGATGACTCCGTCTTCTATATAGAAAGCATCATTGGCTTCTCTTCCCGTCATTTCCGCAAACCGGAATCCGGCACCAAATTCGATCCCTTTGACAGCCGGAATGGAGAACATCATAGAAGAAATTTTGCTTTCCACCGAGCCAAAGAACGGTTCGCCCAGTCCTGCAGGAATGCCGGTCACCCCGCACTCTAAAATACCGCCCACAGAATTCATTTCCTCTTTCTTTTTGAGAATTACCTCTTCCATGGACTTTCCTGCACTATCATCAAGGGTCGGGAACGCCTTGCGAGAAACCTCTTTTAAGGTTTTGACAGAGAGATTGGTTTCATCAAATCTATCGTCCTGCACATCTGCTATTTGCAGAATATGGGCACCGATTTGAATACCCTCCCTTGCTAATACCTGTTTTGCAATGGCACCAGCAAAAACCAGGGGTGCCGTAATCCGTCCGGAAAAATGTCCGCCGCCCCGGTAATCGTGAGCATCACCATATTTCAAAAATCCGGTGAGGTCTGCATGTCCCGGTCGTATCAGTTCCTGGGTATAATCTTTAGACCTTGTATTGGTGTTTATGATAACGCCTGCCAAGGGCGTTCCTGTGGTTTTACCATCCAAAAAACCGGAGAGAATTTTAACCTCATCTTTTTCCGCCCGGGGCGTAGATAAGGAATTTTGCCCAGGGGCACGCCGCCCCATCTCCCGGCGAATTTCTTCCAAATTCAGAGCGGTTCCAGCCGGAATTCCATCAATAACAACCCCGATACCTTCCCCGTGGGATTCTCCAAAGATACTGATTTTAAAATTTTCTCCCCATAGATTCATTTGATTAACCTTCTCTTTCTTTCGAAATTACCTGACCGTACTCCACAAGTGTTACCGGGCCGGTATGTAAATTCTCATAAACCTGAAAGAAATCAGGATAAGATTTCTTGACCGCGTTTTTTCCGCCGGCAATAGTAACTGTCCCCTCGCAACGACAAGCGGCAATGGCCAATGCCATAGCAATCCGATGGTCGTTCCAGGCAGACACCGTTTCTCCGTGCAAAATCTGGGTTCCCTGGATTTTTAAATAATCCACGCCCTCTTCAATCTGTAAGCCAAGCCGGATAAGTTCACTGGCAACCGCTGTCAGCCGGTCACTCTCTTTCATACGCAAACGCCCAGCATTGATAATTCTGCTTTCGCCCTCGCAAAAGCCACAAAGAACTGCCAGAATCGGCACCAAATCCGGAATTTCACGAGCATCAATTTCAATACCACGCATTTCGGCGGAAGAACATGCCTGCACGCTGCCATCCGGAAAGGTTTTTACCTTAGCACCTGCTCGTTCCAAAATTTCCAAGACCTTCTTATCCCCTTGCAGGCTGTCTGGGTTTAAATCACAGCACCGGATATCACAGCCTAACGCTCCTGCCACTAAGAAAAAGGCGGCCTGGGAATAATCCCCCTCTATCCGATAATCCCTGGCGACATACCTTTGGTTACCCGGGACCAGAAAACGCCGGTAATCCTCATTGATAATCTCAATTCCAAAACTTTCTAACACCGAAAGGGTTAAATCCAAATATCCTTTCGACTCCATTTCAGTGGTAATCTCAATTTCACTATCACCATTTAAAAGTGGCAGGGCAAACAAAAGACCGGTTACAAACTGGGAACTTATATTACCCGGCAGAGAAAACTTACCCGGTTTTAATTGCCCGTCGATGCGCATGGTATCTTGCTCTATTTTACATGAGATACCTTTCTTTGCAAAAATATCTAAGTATGGCTTTTGGGGCCGTTGCATTAACCGACCTTTCCCTCGAAAAACAACAGGACGGTTCCATAAAAGAGCCACCGGAATCAAAAAACGCAGGGTAGAACCACTCTCTTCACAATCCAACACCAGTTCCTCGGCAATCTTTTTTTGCTTACCGGAAAAGGTTACCCGGCCGTTTTGGATACTTTTCCGGAATCCCGCTCCCAAACTTTTCATACAGTTCAGCGTCGCCAAGACATCCTTGGAAAAGGCAATATGATCAATGGTACAATTCTCCCCAGAGAGAGCTGCCGCAATGATTGCCCTATGGGCAACACTTTTTGACGGGGGAATTTGTACCGTTCCCCGCAACATTCCCGGCTCGATGGTCGTAATATCCATTCTCTTCCTCCAACAACGAATTTCTCTTATCAAACAAAACTCGCTTTATCAATTTTCAAAACCTCTACTTTTCCGATTTCCTTTAAAAGAATCAGGTTGATTTTCTCGCCGTCGCCTTTTTTATCCACCGCCATAGCCTCTTGCATGGATTTTGCGGACATTTCCGTTTCAAGAGGCAGATGGAATTGGGTAAGGATTTTTTCCATTCGTTCCTTGGTTCCGGGGTGGGTCATACCGATTTTTTCACCATATTCACACGCCATCACCATACCTACAGCAACCGCTTCCCCGTGGGTATAAGTTTGATAATGATATTCTTTCTCAATGGCATGACCAAACGTATGACCAAAATTCAAAATCATACGACCGCCGGTGTCCAGTTCATCCTCTTCCACAACCTGTCTTTTAATATCACAACAAGTATACACGATTTCGGCAATTTTTGCAAACAGTTCTTCTTTGGTTTTGATTTGCTCTAATAAACCAAATAAGCCTGCGTCCCAGATGGCACCATATTTGATAACCTCTGCCATGCCATCTGCCACATTCCGCTCCGGTAAAGTAGCAAGGCATAAAGGATCCATTAACACCATCTTGGGTTGATAAAAAGTACCTACCAAATTCTTACCCTTGGGTAAATCAATGGCAACCTTACCACCTACGCTGGAATCCACCTGTGCCAAAATACTGGTTGGAATCTGCACAAAGGGAATCCCCCGCAGCAAGGTTGCTGCCGCATAGCCGGTCAAATCACCAACAACGCCGCCACCCAAGGCAACCACCAAATCCGAACGGGTCATACCAAAATCCAGCATCTCATCATAGAGCCAAAAAAGGTTTTCCCTGCATTTACTCTCCTCGCCTGCCGGAATCTCACAAATATGTACCGAGAATCCAGCCTTTTCCAAACTGTGAGAAAGGATTTTCCCATAGAGAGGTCCTACATTAGAATCGGTTATAATGGTGGCTTTCTGACCGGCAGAAATCTTCCGGATATATTCACCTGCTTTTTCCAAAAGCCCATTTTCGATATATATATCATATTCCCGTCCGGGCAGATTGATTGATAATTGTTTCATTTTCTCATTCATTCCTTTTTCTTCGACACCATTTCGCGAAAGTATTCCGGCTCTTTATTTTGCATGTATTCTTTATTTTCTGTCACCGTCTGAAGAAGTGCAGACAAACCACTCGCATCTTTATCTTCAATGGCTTTTCGAATTTTTCCAAGACTATTTAGATAGCGGTCCACTTCCGCAAGGACATTCTCGCGGTTATCCAAAAAGAGTTCTGTCCAAAGTTCTGGATTAATTTGGGCAATCCGGGTACAGTCCCGAAATGCTCCGGCTGTATAAGCCCGGTTCATCTGGTCATGAAAATCCAAACAAAGACCTGCCGCCGCAATATGCATTAAATCACTGGTATAGGCAATCACGCTGTCATGTTCCGCAAAATCCGCCATGGTGATACGGGTGGCACCAATGTACTGGGCCATTTCCCGAACCAAGGCAATGCTACTCTCTTTTGCACCGGACATGGGAGTGATGATAAAACCGGTCATCCAGAAAAGTTCCGGCGTTGCATAGGAGAAACCACTGTTCTCCGTTCCTGCCATTGGATGACCACCCACATAATCCACGCCTGCAGGCAAAATCTTTGCCATTTCTTCTGCAATCTTACTTTTAATGCCGCAAACATCAGTCACAACTGCACCTTGTTTCAAACAATTCCTGTTTTCCCTTAGGATTTTAGAAATCAAATCCGGGTATGTGCACATAATGACTAAGTCTGCACCCTGTATCGCCTCGCCAGGTTCTGCCACCGCATGATGAACTGCCTTTTTTTTCATTGCTTCTTCTCTGGTTTTGGGATTGATATCACAGCCGATGATTTCGGCATTTCGAAATCCATGCAACGCATAGGCCAAGGAACCGCCAATCAGACCCAAGCCAACGACTGCTATCTTAAAGTCACTGTTCATAGTTCTAAACCTCTATACCCAAACTGTTACCTACACTCTTTATTTTAGTCATCAAAGAATCAAACTGTTGCGGATTTAGAGATTGCGCTCCGTCACACAATGCTTTTTCCGGGCAATTATGAACCTCAACAATGATACCGTCTGCCCCCACGGTCATGGCTGCCAGCGAAAGGGGTTCTACCATCCAACTCATACCGGCAGAGTGAGACGGGTCTACAATCACCGGCAGGTGGCTCAGGCGTTTTACAGCAGGAATCGCACTTAAATCAAGGGTGTTTCTTGTGTAGGTTTCAAAAGTACGGATACCCCGTTCGCAGAGAATCACATTGGGATTGCCGCCTGCCAGAATATACTCCGCAGACATCAGCCATTCTTCGATGGTAGAAGACAGACCACGCTTTAAGAGGATGGGTTTACTGCACTTACCCAATTCTTTCAACAAATCGAAGTTTTGCATGTTCCGGGCGCCAACCTGAATCACGTCCACACTTTCTTCAAAGACCTCAACCATATACGGGCTCATGATTTCTGTTACAACCGGAAGTCCGGTTTCTTCTTTTGCCTCTTTTAACAGGCGAATGCCTTCCTGTTCCAGACCCTGGAAAGAATTGGGCGACGTTCTGGGTTTAAAAGCCCCACCCCGGAGCAGTTTTGCACCGCTTTGTTTTACATCTTCTGCAACAGAGAGAATCTGGGACTCATTTTCTACAGAGCAGGGACCTGCAATGACCGTAAAGGTATTCTCTACGCCGATCTTAGCATCGCCTACAGAAACGATGGTATTTTCGGGATGGAATTTCCGGCTAGCCTTTTTGAAAGGTTCTGCAATCCGCATAACCCGGTCAACATGACAGTTCAGCATCAAAGTATCCGGGTCAATCCTGCTGGTATCGCCAAGCAAACCAAGAACGGTGCAGTCCACGCCGGTATTAACCATCACATCAAGCCCCATGTCTTTTACATAGGATATCATTTTTTGAACATCTTCTTCTAATGTTCTGGGTTTCAAAATTACTACCATTTTTTATTCCTCCAAATTTTATATTAAGTTACGATACATGACTTGTTTCACACAAAAAGAAAATGGGCGGGTTCCTTTGAACCAGCCCATTCTTTTACATAAAAGAAGAAATCTTTTTCCTACACTTTCGTAGAAATAGGCTCAAAGGAATTTAAGAATTTGGTAAAGCAAAAACAGCCGTAGCCAAAAAAGCTAAAGCAAAAGTAAAAGAAATAATATTCAGCTATTTTGAAGTATTGCTTCATACACTCTTTCATCTGAAATTCCTCATTCTAAAATTACTGTGTGAAAAAAGTCTGCCCTTCGCACTACACAAACTTTAAAACACATTATAGCACATTTTTCTCAAATTGCAAGAGTTTTTCCAGAAAATATTTCTTTTCTCTGCTAAAATCAAAAAATTAACACATTGCAAAATACTCTTGCATAATCTCTATTGCACCCTTTGGAATCATAACTTCGCCGTATTCGTGCAGTCTTCCATGCATATATTGACAATTTTTTACCTTTTCCCCAAATTCGGTAATCAGCATTTCCGTGCACAAAAACGTTTCGGGTTCTTGAGGAACCAAATAAAGATAAAAGGCGCTCTGTAACTTATATAAAACGCTATCACCCACGTAGCGGTCTGCAAGTTCCCCTGCAGCGGCACAAGCGTTTTCAAATTCCGAAAACCGATAGATGTATGGTTTTCCATACCCGGTCTGTCTCAACGTAACCCGGCTTTTCTTTAATGTGCCTTTATATTGACAATGATCTATCGCCTGCTGCAACTCTTCCTGATTCACAACCCGTGTAATCATCATGCCAAAGCCGTCATTTGCCTCGCCCCGCACTGCCTCCACAAAAAGTTTCGCCCCATCAATGGAAAAATCAACGTTTTCTTCTGCCAGTTTCATGGCCTTCCAGAACATCTCCTGAACCTGTGGCGTATTAGCATCGATTTCTTTAAAGGAAATGTACCAATGTTCAGCCTCCTGGCCATAAATCATCACTTTGATTTTGTTTTCGTTGATTTTCTCAATCCTCATATGTCACCCCTCCACCTGTCATATCACAAACACACTGCATTCCACTGTATGCATCTTTAAAATCTTCCATACATTTATTATACTTTAACCTTTTTAGATTGCAACGGGATTTTCCAGAAAAAAAGGAATTGTAAGCACTTTGTAAACCTTAGGAAAACTTTGTAACACAATCGAAATTTTCCCAGTGATTTTTTGCAGGAATTTTTCCAAAACCTCTTGTATTTTTTTAGATTTGTGCTATAATAAAACCATCAAAACAAAAGCATCCCTGCTATGTTTGTAAACAGAGGTTACAATGTAAAACCAACAATTTTACGAAGGGGCCTTGTCTCCAAAAGCGGCGCACATGCCTCATGCTTTATGCATCCAGTGGACTTGTAATGTTTTTGGGCGTTTCCCCACCTGGATTCCAGGTTTTTACAAAACCTCATGCTACGGCACGGCGGGGTTTTTTCTTTTGCCCAAAAAGTTACCCTTGTATCGTAAAAAAGCACTTGACAAATTGCAGGAATTAAGATATAAATATTAGTAAGTATTTGTTATGAAATAGGGGGATTTGTCTTGCGGATTATTTCCGGAATGCGAAAGGGCTTGAAACTGAAAACGCCTGACGGAATGAACACACGACCCACGACGGATCGAGTAAAAGAATCCATCTTTAATCTCCTGCAATTTCATCTTCCCTGCCCCTTGGTGCTTGACCTTTTTGCTGGCAGTGGCGCTTTGGGAATCGAAGCACTCAGCCGTCATTGTTCTCACGCAGTTTTTGTGGACAAGAACCCCCGTTCTGTGGCTTTGGTGCGGGAAAACTTAACGGCTGCACGGTTGGAAGAAAATGCTTCCGTTTTTTCTACTGATGCTTTTTCTTTCCTTGCCGGATGTCAGGAAACTTTTGACTTAATCTTTCTTGACCCCCCTTACAACCAAGGTTTTCTACAACCGATTATGGACGAGATTGCAAACCGGAATCTTTTAAACGAAAACGGTGTCATCATCATAGAAAGCGAAAAAAATGGTGAACCCTTGACAAATACCTATTATACAGTGAGACGGGTTGCCACCTATGGCAATACGGTTATCACAGTGTTGCAAAGGTGACAGTATGACCACAGTTGTTTATCCGGGGAGTTTTGATCCCTGTACAAATGGACACCTTGATATTATTGCCAGGGCCTCCCGCCTTTTTGACCGAGTTATCATTGCTGTCTTGGTAAATCATGCAAAATTTCCGCTCTTTACAGCAGAAGAACGTGTAGAACTTTTAAAAACTGCTGTTGCGGAGTATCCCAACGTGGAAGTTCACGCCTTTTCAGGATTGTTGGTTGACTTCATGGAAAAGATGGGCGCCAACATTATTATCAAAGGGATTCGTGCTTTATCAGATTACGAATACGAGTTCCAAATGGCATTGACCAACCACGCCCTATCGCCTACCATTGAAACGCTTTTTCTCCCGGCGAGCAAGGAATATATGTTCCTAAGTTCCAGTCTGGTCAAAGAGGTGAGCAAGTACGGTGGCCCACTCAATGGTTTGGTTCCCGATTCCTTAATCCCAGTTATAAATGAGCGGTGTAAAGAAAAATAACCGCTTCTCTATATCTATTTATTTATTAGGAGGTAAACACATGGACGCATTAGAATTATTGGATGAGTTAGAGGATATTATAGAGAAAGGTGCTGCTGTTCCCTTTTCTGGCCGTTGCATTTTGGAACGGGACGAACTTTTAGATGTTCTTCAGGAATTAAAACTCAAACTCCCCGAAGACTTAAAGCAGGCAAAATGGATCAAAGAAGAAAGACAACGGATTCTGCAAGAAGCACAGGCTGAGGCAGATGAAATTATCAAAACCGTAGAAAAGAAAGCGGTTTCTATGGTTGATGAAAACGAAATTACCAAGCAGGCTATGATCCGTGGTAAGCAAATCGTAGATAGTTCTACCAACGAAGCTATTGAGATTGCAGATTCTGCTTACAACTATTCTGACAACCTGCTGGAAACCGTAGAAAAAGTTGTCCTGAGTTCTATGAAAGAACTGGAACAGTGTGTTGCGATTGTTCGTAACAATCGTAGCAATCTACGTGACAGCCATGATCAGCAATTTAACGCTCCTGTTATGGAACCGGAAACAGACGTTGAATAATTTTAAAAGTTAAAAACCTATGCAACTTTCGTCGCATAGGTTTTTTTCATTCTTCCTTTTGCCGATGCATCCGCTCTACAATCACCAAATCATCGCCGATTTTTTTAATATTCTCCCAAGGAATGGATCGTTCCGGCTCCTTACCAAACAAACCAAAAGCCCGATATCCCCCTGGCACATGAATGGCAATCACCCTACCGGTTACCGCATCAATCTCCAAATCCGATACAAAGCCAAGCCGTTCCCCATCTCCTACATGAATGACCTCTTTTTCTCGTAATTCCCCAAAAGTATAAATCATACGTCTCCAACCTTTCCGCTCTATTCTTAGTTTCATTTTATGATAGACCTAATTCGTTTATGTTCTACTGTCCATAAGAAAAAAGAAAGCCACAAGATGCGGCTTTCTTTTTTATCCTTATAACTGGACATAAGGCGCAAGATTTAATGGCAGGAAATAGCCCTTATCGTGGCTACAAACCGGGCATTTGGGTGGCACTTCGGTCCCCTCAAAGATATGACCACAATTTAAACACATCCACTGCTGGGTTTCTGCTGACGAATATAATGCATTATTTTCCAAAAGGTCTGCCAATAATCCAAACCTGTCCCCGTGGGTTTTTTCAATTTTTGCAATTTTATAAAAGGTTTCCGCAATCTGGGTAAAACCCTCTTCTTTTGCGATATCTCCAAAGCTTTGGTAAACATCATCGTGTTCTTCATATTCGTTATGCTGTCCTGCCCGGAGTAATTTCACTGTGTTTTCGTAGATATCAACGGGATAACTCCCATCAATCTCAATGTTATTACCAGAACATTCGGTCAGATATTTATAAAAGACTTCCGCATGTTCTTTTTCCTGTCCGGCGGTAAACAGGAATACATCAGCAATGGCAGGCAGATTTTCCTTTTTCGCCTGACCTGCTGCAAAGGTATAGCGGTTTCTCGCCTGGCTCTCGCCGGCAAATGCCCGCATCAAATTTTCTTTTGTCTTACTTTCTGCAAAGGGAACGCTCATATCAAATACCTCCTATGAAATTTATAGGTAGTATTTCCCAGATATGGTGGTTTCTATACATACAAAAAGCAAGTGCTTTGCACTTGCTTTTTGTATTCTTACTGGTTCATTAGATTCTGAATCCGGTGCATAAACAAAGCAACTTCAATCCGGGTTGCATTGCCTTGAGGATTCACCCATCCGTCGCCATAGCCGGACATCAATCCTGCACCAACACAACCCGCCACGGCATCCCGGGCATAAAAATCAATGGAATCCTTGTCCAGAAATTGGTTCAAAACACCTGTGTTTGGAATCGCTGTCAATACACCCTCTTTTTGTAATACCCGATAAGCCAGCGTCGCCATATCCTGGCGTTTGATTTTGTTATCCGGATCAAAGCGGTTGTTTCCATATCCCTCCGCAATACCAAGGGCTTTGGCAACACCAATTTCCTGGTAATAATAGGATCCGGGATATACATCAGCAAAGTTATCCTCAAAGGTTGCCGTCTTACCTAAAACACGTAACAAAAGCACTGTATTATCTGCTCTTGTGATATAGGAATCCGGGTCAAACTCTGTCTCGCTGACACCACGAATAATGCCTTGCGATGCCAGAGCGTTGACTGCATCCATTGCCCACCAGTAATCCAACATATCGGTAAATTGATTCACATAGGCATCTCCCAAAGGTTTCTCTGTCTGGGCAGGGCCTGCCAGGGGCTTTGATACCTCAACTGCCTCTTCGTCTACCGTCACATCCCCATTCATTTCCTGCATCAACTGATAAATAGACGGATTATCCACAAAGGTATGATAAGTGAACATACAATAACCATCGATATTTTCATTGTTGCGGCCAAGGGTAATGTGCTTTTCTAGTTCCTCGATCCCATTCTCTCCGGTCCATGCCGGCAAGGTGCTAGTTGTCGTTCTGTAAGCACCCTCTCCAATATAGAGAGCAACATCGGTGCCGTCAACCAAATCAGACCACCAATCGCACAGCGTCGTATAATCAGCCAGTTCGTGACCGATATTCCAATAAACCTGAGGCATGATATAATCTACCCAACCGTTTTCAACCCAGGCTTTGGAATCTGCATAAATCTTACTATAAGAACCACCGCCGTTGGTATTACTACCACCAGGCACCTCAGAGGCATTCGCCCAGATACCACGGGGACTGATACCAAACACAATGTCCGGATTTGCCTTATGTACAGCCACATCCATTTCCTGCACTAATTGATTTACCATGGCTCTACGCCAATCTCCCCGATCGGGATATTGGTCTTGATAAAACGAATAAGTACTGTCATCATTAAACGCATCTTCCGGATAGAAATAGTCATCCATATGCAGGCCGTCTACATCATAGTTTTCAATGATTTCCATCGCGCCGTCTACAATCAGTTTGATAGACGCGCTGTCGCCGGGATTATAATACATTTTCCCGTTTTCGTCTGTCAAAACCATTTCCGGATGCAATACTGCCGGATTGTTTGCCGCGAGTCCATCACGATCCGCCGATGATGTGGTAATCCGATAGGGGTTAATCCAAGCATGAAGTTCCATATCCCGGGCATGGGCTTCTTCTACTGCAAATGCAAGCGGGTCAAAATTATCATCCGGGGCAACGCCTTGGGTTCCGGTCAAATACCGGGACCAGGGAAAAATCTCTGACTGATAAAAGGCATCCCCGGTAGGACGAACTTGGAAAAAGACTGTATTAAAGCCCATTTCCTTGCAGTTTTCTAAAATGGTAATCATATCTTTTTTCAACACATCTGCATCCGTGGTCTGCTGGGAGGGATAGTCAATATTGGTTACCGTAGAAACCCAAACACCACGCAACTCACTTTTCTTCGCAAAAACAGTATCCTCTGCCACCGGATAAAACACCCCTATGGAAACAGCGGCACAGATGAACAAAGCAATCATGCGCAAAGAAAAATTATATTTTTTCAGCATAGAGAATCACCCCTTTATTCTTAAAAGCACGGAAAACGTTTTTAGGTCTTGTCCTATTCTTATGTTTGTTTCTTGATAAAAATGTTATTTTCCGGCACAAACAAAAGACATTCTACCATACCCCTTGTAAAAATGTCAATCATTGCCACAAGTTCTTAACACATCTGTAAGAATCCATTATCGCTTTACCCTTACATAACCGGTTCTTTCAATAATCGATTGTCCTTCTTCAGACAATATCCAGTCAATCAACTTGTCTACATTCTCGTTATCATTTTCTGCGTAGGTCACCGCATACAAAGGCCCAACAATAGGATAACTGCCATTTTCAATATTTTCCACCGTTGGCTGGATGCCATCAATGGCAATCATCTTAATATCCGGATTTTTAATAATACCCTCCAAATAATAACGGAAAGAAAATCCAATAGACCCTGACTTGCTCTTATAATCTGCGACCTGTTCTATAATGCCTGACATCAAGTCATTAACCATTTTTGTAGGGGGTTCCATAATGGGGGTATCTCTCATGAACCGTTTCAGCGTACTCTGGCTTCCGCTTCCCTCATTTCTCTGGAAAGCGGCAATCCGCTCATTGTTACCGCCAACTTCTTTCCAATTTGTAATTTCTCCGGAATAAATACCCTTAATCTGCTGGGTTGTTAAACTCTCGATAGGATTATCCTTATGGACAAAAAATACAAAGGCATCCGCCCCGATCGGTGTATATTCGAAGGTTGTTCCCAGTTTCTTTGCCTCATCAATTTGTTCCTGGGATGGGTAGGCGCCAAAGAAAATATCTGTTTCTTTCATGCCAAGATAATAATAACCAGAAGAAGTATTGTTATACTCAAAAACCCCGTCGTTAAGTCTTGTGGTATTAGGGTAAACTGCATTGACAAAGGCAGAATAGACAGGGAATACCGCCGCTGCACCATCGACGATTGGCAAATCTTCTTCCAACTTCAATGTTTGGCTATCCACTTTAACAATTTTGCTGTCATCTCGAAAAGGCAAGTATTCGCGTACAGGAATATTAGGCGTTACATTAATGGTAATACTGTCTTGGTATCTAACAATTCCATAATCGACAACCAGAGCGATTAAAACCACTGCACCAAAGACACTCCACCATTTCACATACCGCCAGCGTTTCCGCAGCCAAACCAGGGGAATCAATAAAGAAGGCAAGAGAAGCATCACCGGATAGTAGACTGCCATATGAATATCATCTGCCGAAAAGATAAAACCCAAAAGCAACGCCGCAATCAAACTACAGTATAAAATCGCCGCTGTTGCCAGGATTTTTATGACTATCTCGAATATCTTATTCATCTTCCTCCCCCTTTTCCTATCTTTTTTATTTACAGAAGTTGTCCAAGTAATTTTCCATTGCCGCTTGGATAATTTTTACCGCATCTTCCCGACCACGAATTTCATCAACCGCAGTTTCTTTATTCTCTAAGTTCTTATATACCGAGAAGAAATGCTTCATTTCATCAAAAATATGTCTAGGCAGTTGGTCGATATCGGTATACATATTATAGTTGGGGTCATTAAAAGGAATCGCAATAATTTTCTCATCCGCTCTTCCATTATCCACCATGGTTATGACACCGATCGGATATGCCCGAACCAAGGACATTGGTTCTAAGGGTTCTGCGCAAATCAAAAGCACATCTAAAGGGTCATTATCATCACCATAAGTCCGAGGGATAAACCCATAGTTTGCCGGATAGTGGGTAGAGGTATAAAGAATTCTGTCCAGCATAATGTAGCCGGTTTCTTTATCCAACTCATACTTTTTCTTACTTCCCTTAGAAATCTCAATGACACAGATAAAATCTTCTGTGGTAATCCGTTTCGGGGAAATATCATGCCAGATATTATTTGCCATTGTTATCCTCCTCTGTTTGGTAATTATGGACTTCATCTACCAACGTTTGAATATATTCTTGTTTGGTAAAATCTTCATTTGCATCACAAAGTTTCACCAATAATTTTTCCATTTCTGTGGGATTTTCTTTCGCAGACATTATTTTCTTCAAGGTTTTCAATGCGGCTTTATGAGGTAAGGAAAGTTCATCCATGATCATTTTCCCCAGAAAATTAAAAACCTTGACGTTATCCGGAATTCCCTGCTTGAAATTCTTTTCTATCACCAGTTTATCGTAATATTCCCGACACTCCATGGGGGTAATTCCGGTTGTATAAATGATAATTTTTTTATCCTGCAACACATCCAGGTTTTTGATAATAAAATTTGCCCCGTTGATAACTTCTGCATACAAACCGCCACCATAAATAATCACATCATAGGAGAGTAAATCCTCCATCTCGATCTCTTTACTCTCGTATGCTTGGCATCCAAGTTCTTCTGCAATCCACTTAGCATAGGTTTTGGTAGAACCATATTTTGACTTATAAAGAACGATACATTTCATTCTATCACCTCATATTATATTTAGTCCAAACCTGTTGTGGATAGAAGTCTTTCTCTATTATAATACCTAAAAAAATCTTTGTCAAATACAGATATTAGCAAAGGACGGCAGATGCCGTCCTTTCTATCCTATTTCTTCATTGCAATGGCAGCCTTTGCCTTTTCTGCGATGCTTTTTGCATCAAGGCCGTACATTTCTAAGAGAACGTTGGGTTTTCCGCTCTTACCAAAGACATCTTCTGTTCCTACCCGAAGCATAGGTACCGGAACAGTTTCGCACAATACCTCTGCCACAGCAGACCCCAGACCGCCAATGATATTATGTTCTTCGGCAGTGACAATCGCACCAGTTTCCTTTGCCGCTTTCACAATAATATCTTTGTCGATTGGCTTGATGGACGCCATATTGATAACCCTTGCAGAGATTCCTTGTTCTGCGAGAATCTTCTTTGCTTCCAATGCCGCCGGAACCATCAAACCCGTCCCGATTAAGGTAACTTCAGTGCCATCTTCTAACATAACACCTTTACCGATTTCAAACTGATAACTCTCATCAAAGATGGTAGGTACCGCTAACCGACCAAAACGCAGATAGACTGGGCCATTATGTTCAATCGCCGCTTTCACTGCAAGGCGGGACTCTGTGGCATCTGCCGGATTTAAGATAATCATGCCCGGAATGGTCCGCATAATACCGATATCCTCTAAGCATTGATGGGTTGCACCATCTTCACCAACTGAAATACCGGCATGGGTTGCGCCAATTTTTACATTCAAGTGGGGATAGCCAATGGAATTGCGGATTTGCTCAAAAGCACGACCCGCCGCAAACATCGCAAAAGAACTGGCAAACACCGTCTTTCCGCAAGAGGCAAGACCTGCCGCTACAGCCATCATATTTCCCTCAGCAATACCGGAATTGATAAACCGCTCCGGATATGCCTTTTTAAAGCCGTCTGTCTTGGTAGATTTAGAAAGGTCCGCATCCAAAACAATAATATTTTCATCTGCACCGAATTCCACTAAGGCGTTTCCATAAGCCTCCCTGGTGGCAATTTTTTCTCCGATTTGATAACTCATTCTGCCACACCTCCCAATTCATTTAAGTAAGCATCCAGTTCTGCAATCGCCTGTTCATACTGCTCCTGATTGGGTGCCGCACCATGCCATCCGGCCTGGTTTTCCATATAGGATACGCCACGGCCTTTGATGGTTTTTGCAAGTATCAGCGTGGGCTTTCCTTTGGTGTTCTTTGCCTCTTCTACGGCTTTGGCAATCTGGTTAAAGTCATGACCATCAATGGTGATAACATGCCAGTTAAATGCTTCAAACTTCTGATCAATGGGGGTGGGGTTCATAACCTCTGTGACATCACCGTCAATTTGCAACCCGTTAAAATCAAGAAACGCTGTCAGGTTGTCCAGTTTATAATGGGCAGCAAACATGGCCGCTTCCCAGACCTGACCTTCTTCGATTTCACCATCGCCTAAGACGGCAAAGACACGATAATCTTTCTCATCGATTTTAGCCGCTTTTGCCATACCGGCTGCAGCGCTGATTCCCTGACCCAAAGAACCGGTGGACATATCAACACCGGGAACGCCCTTCATATCCGGATGGCCTTGCAGATAACTGTCTGCCCGGCGGAAGGTTTTAATATCCTCCTTGGGCAAAATTCCTACCTCTGCCAGAACGCCATAAAGAGCAGGGGAACAATGTCCCTTTGATAGAACAAAACGATCTCGATCCGGATTTTTAGGATTTTTAACATCCACATTCATTTCTGTTGTATATAAATATGTAAGAATATCCGCCGCAGATAAAGACCCGCCCGGATGTCCTGCACCTGCGCTGTATACGGCTTCCAATGCCATTTTGCGCACATGGGTTGCATGAATTTGTAATGCTTTTACCTGTTCTGCATTCATAACACCTGAACCTCCACTACTATATTAATTTTCCATTGTTATTCCACTTTAAATCCTTTACCCAGAACCTCCCTGGCATCGGAAACAATCACAAAAGCATCGCCGTCGATTTCATGAACCACTTGTTTCAGTTTTGGTAGTTCCACTTTACGAATCACACAAAACAAAACTTGTCTGCTTTTGCCTGTATAAAAAGACACCGATTCAAGACCGGTAACACCCCGCCGCATATCCTTATAAATTCCTTGGGAAATTTCTGCTGCATGTTCAGATATAATATAAACCATCTGGGCATAGTCCACACCGGTTAAAATAGCGTCAATCACCTTGCTGGTAACAAATAGGGTAATTCCTGAATATAAGATGACTTCCCATTGCTGAAAAACAAACCCTGCCAGGGAAATCACCAATCCGTCAACCAAAAGGAAAAACTGTCCCACAGAGAAAGCAGGAAAACGTTTTTTAAGGAGCAAAACCATAATATCGGTACCGCCGGTTGTCCCATTGACAGAGAGAACCATGCCAAGTCCCAGTCCCATACTTGCACCGCCGATCAGCGCTGCAAGCAACGGGTCCTCCGTCATTGCCGGAATTCCGGAAAAGGCTTGGGTAGATAAGGATAGTGCCAGCATTCCAATCAAAGAATAGAACAAAAATCGCTTGGAAAAATGCACAAGCCCAAGGATAAAAAGGGGAAGATTGATAAGCAAAATCAAAAAACCTACACCTATCCCACTCAAATGATTTAACACCATAGCAATACCGCTGACGCCGCCGGCAGTAATATGCAACGGAATCAGAAAAAGTTGTAGGGCTGCCCCCATAATAATCGCACCCGCAACTGTAAAGATTCCCTTTTTCCATTTTTCGTACATAGCATCACATCCTATCTGCAATATGTACGAAAAGCAATTAGCGGAACAAATATTCCATAAGTTCAGAAATGCGATCGATATTATTCTTCAGATAGAGATAACCAATCAGGGTTTCTACCCCTGTGGCAATCCGATAATCAGAAACCGAGGCATTTTTCGGCGGACGGGAATTGGTATTCCGCCCCCGATGATAAACCGCCTGTTCTTCTTCTGTCAGTATACCCTCAATCTTATGATAAAATTCTGCTTGTGCAGAAGCGCAAACAAATTTGGTTGCCTGCTTATGCAAGGCATTGACCTTTTGGTCTGTCTGGCTAATCAGGAAACTGCGGACATAGACTTCGTAAATGCTATCGCCAAGATAGGCAAGGGATAATGCACCATACTGATTGGTGGGAAGAAACTCTCCCTGAAAACTCTTTTTAATTTCTTCAAGCATAGATTTTCCTTCTTTAAATCCGTTTCAGTTGCTGCCCCTGAGGCGTATCCTTAACCTCATAACCTTTTTCCCGCAGGGTATCACGAAGTTCATCGGACACGGCCCAATTCTTCTCACTTCTCGCCTTAGCACGCTGGTCTAAGAGTTCCTGAATTTCATCAGACAAAACATCCTCTTCTTTTTTCTGCAATAATCCTAAAACGCCGCCAAGTTCACGAATCATAGCCGCAGCCTGCGTGATTACAGATGCCGCCGTACCGCTTTCAGCAGTAATTGCTTTGTTGACAGCCGCAACCATCTCAAAGATAACTGAAATCGCATCAGCAGTATTTAAATCATCATCCATGGCTGCCACAAACTTTTCTTTGTATCCATGCAGTTGTTCCAGCAACGCCTTTTCCTCCGCATTCTCTTCCCGCTCCGGGGCAGATGCCAAGAAAAAGTCCATAGACGAAAGACAGGTCTTGATCCGTTCTAATCCGGATTTTGCGGATTCCATTAAATCTTTGCTAAAATTGATAGGGCTCCGATAATGGGCTGAAAGCATAAAGAAGCGAATAACTTCATAATCAAATTCCTTGGCAACATCACGAACAGTAAAGAAGTTACCTAAGGATTTGGACATTTTTCTGTTATCTACATTAATGTAGCCATTGTGTACCCAATAGTTTGCAAACTGACAGCAATTTGCCGCCTCGCTCTGGGCAATCTCATTTTCATGATGAGGAAAAATCAAATCCTGACCACCGCTATGAATATCAATAGTCTTACCAAGATAAGTATTCGCCATGGCACTACATTCGATATGCCAACCCGGTCTTCCCATGCCCCAGGGGCTTTCCCATGCAGGTTCACCCGGTTTTTGCTTTTTCCAAAGCGCAAAATCCATAGGGTCACGCTTATCAGTATTGACGTCAATCCGAGCGCCACTTTCCAAATCCTCTAAAGGCTGGTGAGAGAGTTTTCCATACTCATCAAACTTTTTGGTGCTGTAATAGACGTCGCCGTCTACGTTATAGGCATAGCCTTTTTCAATCAAATCAGCCACCAATTTGATAATGGCCTCAATATTCTCCGTGGCTCTGGGATGTACCGTAGCCTCCCGGATACCAAGACCTTTTGCATCGGTAAAATATTCGGCAATATATTGGTCCGCCAATTCCTTAACGGTAATACCAAGTTCGTTGGCCTTATTAATCATTTTATCGTCAACGTCCGTAAAGTTCTGCACAAAACTAACGTCATAGCCTTTGTACTCCAAATACCGTCGCAAGGTATCAAAGATAATAAAAGGACGAGCATTGCCAATATGGAAGAAATTATATACCGTGGGTCCACAGGAATACATCTTTACCTTACCGGGCTCAACGCTATGAAATTCCTCTTTTTTTCTTGTTAAGGTATTATATAAATACAAATTACTTTCCATCTTGTTCCATCTCCTCCATTTTCTTTTTCATTCGTTCCAACTCAGCACGCAAACTGCAAAGTTCCATGGATACCGGGTCCGGAATATGAATCTGGTCCAAATCGGCAATGGGCTGCAGGGTCGGTTTTGCCGATGCCACCCGGACATTATCCCGTTTTACGATATGCGCCGGCACACCCACGCAAGTGCTGTTCGGAGGAATTTCGTTCAATACAACAGCGTTAGCAGCAATCTTACTGTTATCCCCTACGGTAAAGGGACCTAAGATTTTCGCACCGCTGCCAATGGTTACGTTCTTTCCAATGGTTGGATGACGTTTCCCCTTATCTTTACCGGTACCACCCAAGGTAACACCCTGGTAAATGGTACAAAAGTCGCCAATCTCTGCGGTTTCACCAATGACCACGCCCATACCATGGTCGATAAAAACACCTTTTCCTATCTTGGCAGACGGATGGATTTCAATCCCGGTTCTCGCTCTTGTTTTTTTGGAAATCCAATCTGCAATAAAATGAAATCCTTTGCTATCTAACCAATGGGCAATCCGGTAATTGATCAGGGCGCGGACACCGGGATATAAGAAATAAACCTGCGCCTTGGATTTGGCAGCCGGGTCACGTTCAAAAACGATATCCACTTCCTGTTTTACCATTGAAAAAATTCCCATAGATTCTCCCTCAATTCTGTTTTGCTAACATTGTATTTTCTCTTTATCATTCCCTGTTTTTGCAAAACAGTATGCCTATTTTGGCATTTTCTATTATTTTAACATATTTTCTCGCAATAGTAAAGAAAAAAAGTGATAAATATTTCATCTTGATTTTTAAGAAAGATTGGCATATAATGATAACATATCCTATGCATCAATCTACCGTTTGGTATCTTGACCATTTTTTACCTAAGAGAAAGAAAGGAATGATTTCCTTGAAAAAAATTATTGTTTTATTCCTGGTTCTGGCATCGTTATTTCTGCTATCTTCCTGCGGTTTTAATGAACTCCCTGGGTCTACTACAAGACCCTTGCCAGACATCACCGTTATGCCGGATAATCCCAACACTACCGATGACCCAGATGCCTCTGACGAACCTGTGATAGATCCTGCTAACGATGAAAGAAATCAACCGGAAATGATTCGGGGCGAAATCGCCAATATGCTTCGGGATGCAGAGGAACTCATCAGCGAAGGCTTATACGATGATGCAAAAATGGTTTTAAGAGACCTCCGTTCCCGGAATTTAACTTCCGCTGAAAAGAAAAAAGTAGATGCTCTCCAATCCCGTATGATTACCATTAGTAACTAAAAAAGTTCGGTGCATTGCACCGAACTTTTTCTTTTTTAATTTAAAATACCGCCTGCTTTTTCAAAGGTTTCTTTCACCTGCTTCCGCAGCACTTCCATGGACATATGGGAAAGATCGGGATCATTTTTTAATACCAAAGTTGCCGCATTCTGAGCCTCTTTTAAAAGTTCCATATCTGTCATCAAATCACCCACCCGCATCTGGGGAAGTCCGTGTTGTCTGGTTCCTAAAAACTCACCGGGGCCTCGTAATTCTAAATCTCTTTCCGCAATTTTAAATCCATCATCCGTTTCACATAAAACCTGCATCCGCCTCTTGGCAAACGCACCGCCGGCACAAAACATGATGCAATAAGACTGCCATTCTCCCCGACCGACACGGCCCCGAAGTTGGTGCAGTTGGGAAAGTCCAAACCGCTCTGCATTTTCAATTACCATCACATTGGCATTGGGTACATCCACACCTACCTCAATGACAGTAGTAGAAACTAAGGCTTCAATTTCGCCCCGGACAAACTGCTCCATAATGGCATCTTTTTCTGCACCTTTCATCCGGCCATGCAAAGCGACAATTTTTCTTCCGCGATAAGCGCCCTTTTGCAGTTTTTCCAGATATTCTTCCACGGCATTGCCTTCAATCACTTCGGATTCCTCAATCAAAGGACAGACAAAATATGCCTGTCGCCCGGCATCCAACTGCTGCAAAACAAAGGCATCTACCTGCTTTCTGTTATCCTCGGTCACCGCCTTTGTTACAATCTTCTTCCGTCCTGCCGGAAGTTCATCAATGAAAGAGATATCCAAATCCCCATATAAAATCAAAGATAAGGTACGGGGAATCGGCGTGGCAGTCATAACCAGGGTATGAATCTTCTCACTCTTACCGGATAATGCCGTTCTTTGCCGGACCCCAAATCGATGCTGTTCATCGGTGATGGCAAGCCCCAGTTTAAAAAACTCCACCTTCTCGGTAATGAGCGCATGGGTTCCCACAACAATTCCTGCCCTGCCATCTGCAATCATTGCTAAATTCTCTTTTCGTTCTGCGGTCTTTTGACTGCCGCTTAAAAACGCTACCGTGATTCCCCAAGGGGCAAAGAGTCTGGATAAATTTTCATAATGTTGCTTGGCGAGAATTTCGGTAGGTGCCATCATCACAGCCTGAAATCCCGATTGCACAGCAGAAAACATCACCGCAGCAGCAACTATGGTTTTTCCGGAGCCTACATCCCCTTGTACCAGACGGTTCATGGGGGTATCTTTGCGTAAATCTGTACAAA
Organism: Ructibacterium sp.; assembly: GCA_045534975.1. Classification (GTDB taxonomy): domain Bacteria; phylum Bacillota; class Clostridia; order Monoglobales; family Monoglobaceae; genus Ructibacterium. The sequence continues at coordinate 40,665 of JAZSKV010000054.1, forward strand.
TTTCATTGATGACACGTTTCTGGGCGTTGGTCAAAGAAAAGGGTAACCCTGCCGCAAAATCAGCAATGCACTTGACATTAGAAAAAATGGGGGCTTTCCCCTGACTTCTTTGTTTTTTTGCCATACCAATACCAACTTGCAGTACAAAAAATTCCTCAAAAGCAAGGCGTCTTCTCGCATCCTCGAAACAATCAAAATCATCCGGCTGATGAATCTGATGAATTGCCTGTTCTGCCGTTGGCATACAAAACATTTCCCGTATTGATACAGGAAGAATGTCCGGAATCGGCTCTGTCAGCGATTCCAGGGCTCTTTGCACGCTCTCTCTGATGTTCCGCTGGTTTAATCCTGCGGTACAGGGATAAATAGGCACAATTTTTCCGGTGGTATTGCCGGCGCGTTCCTGGGTTTCTACCACAGGATTGACCATTTCCGGCATTCTGCCCCGAAAGCCTACCTTGCCAAAGAGGATAAACTCCTCTGCACTCCGTAAAGTCTTCTCGATATACGGTGCATTGAACCAAGTGACAACCAAAACACCGGTTCCATCAGACATATGTACTTGTGTTACCCTCGCTCCGGTTTTTGCCCGGAAAGAGCGGATCCCGCCGACAAGAGAAACACGCACACAAACACTCTCCCCCTCCTGCAAAGTGGCTACTTCCCGCAAATTGGTGCGATCCTCATAGCCCCGGGGGAGATGATAAAGTAAATCGCAAATGGTAAAAACGCCAAGCTTTTGAAAAAGCTCGGCGCGTTTTTCTCCAATTCCTTTGAGATAACGAATACTGTCTGTAAGTTTCATGGTTATTCCACCGCAATAAAATAATAATATACCGGCTGGCCTCCATAAACAAGAGAAACGTCTAAATATTCATATGTTTCTTCCAGTTTCTCTTGCAATGCTTCTGCATCTTCTTTCTTCACATCGGCACCGTAATAAACTGTGATCACACCGCTCTCGTCATCAATCATGCCATGGACCAGTTCTTCCGCAACCTCATTGATGTCTTTACCAAGACATTGAATAGAACTTCCTATCATTCCCATGATATCGTTCTTCTTGATTTTTTTACCATCTACTGTGGAATTTCGTGCTGCAAAGGTAATCTGACCACACTTGACCATGCTTGCCATATCCGCCATGGCATCCGCATTTTCCTGAGGCTCAGCCTCTTCCTGGAACGCCAATAGGGCAGAAATTCCCTGGGGAATATTCTTGGTGGGAATCACTTTCACATTTTGGTCAGTCAAGGCATCGACCTGTTCTGCCGCAAGGATAATGTTTTTATTATTCGGCAAAATGAAAACAGTATCTGCAGGAATTTCCTGTACTGCATCTAACAAATCCTGGGTACTGGGGTTCATAGTCTGGCCACCCTCTACCACAGCGTCTGCACCAATACTCCGGAACACTTCACTCAAACCATCACCGGCAGAAACGGCTACTGTACCATATTTCTTCCGTTCTACCACCGGGGCGTCTTCGGTCCGGACCTTTTCCTCGTGCTGATACTTCATATTGTCAATTTTCAAATTGGTCAGTTCGCCAAGTTTCAACGCCTGCTCAATCACAAAACCAGGGTGATTGGTGTGGATATGGACTTTTACAATTTCTTCATCTTCAATCACCAGCATGCAATCGCCCTTAGGACGAATGGCTGCCTTAAACTGGGTAGCCTGACGGTCTGGTTTTTTCTGGATCAAAAATTCCGTACAATAAAGAAATTTAATTTCTTCATTTGTCTTGCCGACTGCTGTTTTGGGCGCACTGGCTACCTGCTCTGCCCCTTGTTCCAAAGCAACAGGAGTTCCCTCTGCTGCCAAAACGGCACCCTCTAAAATGGTAACGATACCCTTACCCCCGGCATCTACCACCCCTGCCTGCTTCAATACAGGCAGAATTTCCGGGGTTCGGTCAAGGCTCTCCTGTGCCGCTTTCAGCATGGCACGTAAAAACTTCACCGGCTTCTTATGCTTTCCGGAAGATTTTTCAGCAAATTCCGCGATTTCCCGTACTACCGTCAAAATGGTTCCCTCGGTGGGCTTCATAACGGCACGGTAAGCCGTATCACGGCTGTTTTTTGCCGCCGCCGTAATTGCGGCAACATCCAATTCTTTCTTTCCGTGCACGCCGGTTGCCAGACCACGAAGAATCTGGGATAAAATAACGCCGGAATTACCCCGGGCATTCCGCAAGGAAGATTTTGCCAGAGTTTCCAGGATTTCATCGGCACCGGCACCTGCATCACAAGAGAGCGCTTCACTGGCCGCCGCACCGAACGTCATTCCCATATTGGTTCCTGTATCGCCGTCCGGAACAGGGAATACATTCAGGTCATTAATCTGTTTCCGTTGATTTTGCAGATGATTGGAAGCAGATTCTATCATCTGACGTATGATTTCACTTTGCAATCGTTCCACGATATCTCCTCCTTCTTGAAGTCAATTTCCTTTACTGGTGTACCCGGATACTTTCCACGTTCACCGTAACAGAACCCACTTCAAGACCCGTCGTTTCCTCAACCTGATATTTTACATTATTTCTGATAATTTCGCCAACGGTACTAATATTGACGCCATATTCCATAATGACATACAAAGTGATATGCAGAATATTCTCGTTGATTCTCACCTTGATGCCCCGGTCCATGCTCTCTTTCTTCAAAAGCCGTGCGATACCGTCTTTGCTACTTCTGGTCGCCATACCAACCACGCCATAGCACTGACTTGCCGCATAGCCTGCCAGTTTTGCAATGACAGTATTAGAGATTTCCACCAAACCTCTTTCATTTTTGATTTCTGCAGCCATTCCTTTATTCCTCCTCTAAACAATGAATCGATGCATCCAACTTTTCCGCGTTTTTTGCATCTCTTTGATGACATGTAAATAAGAAAATCTGGCGTTCTTTCGCCAATTTCTGTAATAGTCCAAGTGCCAGTTCTGCCCGTGTATCGTCATAGGCAATCAAAAAGTCATCCAAGAACAATGGTTCTGTCCCGTCACCAAGCAGACTACCAAGTGCCAATCGCAGGGCAAAATAGGTTTGTTCATAAGTGCCTTTACTGAAATATTCCGCCGGATACAAATGATGTTCATCCGGGAATAATTTTAACTGATATTCCTCCGAAACACGAACATCCTGATATTTTCCTCCGGTTAGTATATCCAGAAAACCATTGACTTTTTCATTCACAAAGGGTGTAAAATCCGATTTTCTTTTTTCATGAACTCGGGTGAAAACCGCTGTTGCCAAATCCAAAGCCTTCTCCTTTTTTTCAAGGTCTAAAATTTTCTGGTCAATCTGTAAAATCTCAGTTTCTGCATCGGCAGGGTTCCGGTTTCCATGGAAAACATAACTGAGTTTTCCCTCAATTTCCTTGATATTAGATACCGCCGACAACTGTATCTCTTGCATTCTCTGCATCTCTGTGTCAAGGTCTGCTTTTAATAAATCTTCATACTTTGCCAGAATTTCATCTGCTTCTTGTATCTTTCCAGAAAGCGTCTGTGCATCTTCATCTTCCATCAAGGATTCATAGGTTTTTCTAAAACCCTCCGCCTCAATAGCGGATTGTCGATACCGGAGAAAGCCGGCATACAAATCCTGGGCATTCTTACAACCATAAGATTCTAATATACTTTGATAGTCAGCCACAAGGGCATCTCTTTCCCGGACAGCACTTTCTCTCTCTGCCAGTATCCGGGTTTTTTCTTCCGCCTTTTCCCATGCAATTTTCTTTGCCCTTTGTCCATGAAAAAGGGCACTGCCTATCAAGAAAAGTCCGACCGTACCAAAGAACACCGTCCATCCCCAGTGGATGACAGAAAAAAACATTGCTACGACCAAAAGAGCAATTCCTACAACCAAGAAAAAACTGTTTTTCTTTTCTCTTTCTTGTGCCATGGAAATTCTTTCCTCGGTCTGTCTTATATCATACTCTATTGCATCCATTTGGTCAAGTGTTTCTATCTTTTTTTCTAATATTTCTACTTTTTCAATCAGTGATTCATTTAAGGCTTGAAATTTTTGATAATCTTCCCTCGCCTCAACCTGACGGGCAAACTCCAACATCCGCTGTGCTTGTTCTAATTTCTTTTTCCCGGCGTCCAATTCCAGAATCCGGCTCTTTTGTTCCGCCAGATTTTTAAGGCGTTCTATCTCAGTTTTTGCAGTTTCTAACTTGACCTTTTCTTCTGCCAGTCTACGTTCTTCCGCCTCCCGCTGATGCATATCGGAAAGCAACTGATACCGTTCTTTTACCTTTTCTTCCCGGAGGTCCCGGTATCGATCCAACTCTCCCGGATTACTCCGCTTGTCTTTGGCTTTTAAAGCGCGCTTTTCCCGTTCTAGCCAGGAAAGGGTTCTCTCTGCCGAAACATCTTCTGCTCCGGTTTCCAAAAGGTTTAAAAGTCTTCGGTTTAAGACATCGTCTGCCTCACCAAAGAATGCGCCGTCCTGATGGAGCCAGAATGTTTTCTCAAAAATGGATTCCGGCACACCAAGTAACTGCTCTCCTAACTGTTTAGGATCATAATCAGCGATAATACTGCCGGTATTAGAATCCAGAATTTCAGTTTTATCGCCAGCCGCTGTTTTTCCGAATTTCCGCCGGATTTCTAAGTTTTTTCCATCCGCAATAAGCCGCAAAATACCCTCTGCGCTTTTTTCCTCCCAAGGGATGATACGTTCCCGTACTTTTAATCCCCTTTCATCCTTTTTCGAGCCGGAAATTCCGTAAAGCATCACTTTTAAAAACAACTGCAACGTAGATTTTCCCGCTTCGTTCCCGCCGTAAATAACCTGTAATCCATTTTGAAATGAAAGGGATACGCTTTGAAATTTTCCAAACCGAATCAAAACTGCTTCTGTGATTTGTATCATGCTCCCTGCCCCCTCTCCATGGCCTTGATACCAAGTTCCAAGGCAAGATAGCCGATTTCTTTTTCTTCTTCCAGCATGACCTCAATTTCCCGGAGCATCGCCGAAACAAAATCTCCCCGGAGGGTATTCTCCTTTGCCATTTCTGTAAGAGAAATCTCCGGACGGGTTTCATCGATGATATCCAAGTAAAAAGCCTTATCTTTGAGTTCTTCTTTGAAAACTTCAATGGAGAGGTCGCACGGACCCATTTGCCCGATTAAATATATTTTATAAATATCTTCTACACTGCCTGCTTTTTCCATGGCAGACACAATGGCATCCTGCACTTGGAAACTGTCTTCCATGTCAGTGACATCCACCTGCAAATGCCAGGAGGAACGCCGCGAAGCAGGAACCCAAGTAAGTTGCACATTTCCTTTTTCTGCAACTCCCTGATAAAAGCCTTTCACACCCTCTTCATCAAAGCCTCTTCCCTCCGGCACACCGGGATAGGCATAACGAGTATTGTCAAGACGTACAAGTCCGCTTGCCTGATGGATATGACCCAGGGCAAGATAATCCATACCGGATGCGGCAACTTTCCCTTTTTCCATAGGATTATAGGCGCTTTTACCGCCATCGGCCACAACATCGCCATGAAGAACCATCATATTACACCAATCTTCCCGTACAGGGAGGTCTGTCAACAAGGTATCTTCTTCATGTTCCTGCCCAAAACTTCGACCATGAATCCGGGTCTTTAATTCAGGGAAATCAAAATATTCCCACTGGGTTGAAAAGATATGAACATTTTCTCCCCAATCCTCCCCTTGATATACCGAACCGGGGTTAAGAGGGTCGTGGTTGCCTGCTGCAATGAAAACCTTTGTATCACCTAATTCCCGCAAACACCGTTTCACAAAAGAAACCGTTTCTAAGGACACAAAGCGTCCGTCAAACAAATCACCGCTGATGAAGAGAAAATCTTTTCCCTTTGCGGCATCTAGTACCTTTTGAAAAGTTTTCAAGACTTCACGCCGCCGCAGTTGCATCTGCTTCTGGCTGAAATTTGCAGAAAACGGCGTATCTAAATGAACATCTGCCGTATGGACAAAGGTTGCCAAATCACTCACCTCCGAACCAACTGATAGAACAATCCTATAATATTATATTGTAGCATAAAACTTTATCACAGTCAATTTAATTATCATACAATAGCTCATAAAAAAAGACCCAATGGGTCTTTTTTTCTTTATTTTTATGTAGGATACAAAAACTACCTATCCGTCAGCATGCCCAAAAAGATAAAGTAATGACATACGGTATAGAAAATGAAAACGCCGACAAGTGCAGATATGGTGTAAGCGATAACAATACCAAGGGGAATGAGCATGGAGTTATCTTCAAGATGATCTTTCCGTTTGAGTCTTGTAACAATCAAATAAAGTAACGCTCCTACGTAGCATACCCCGGAAAGTATTCCTGTACTTACCGCTCTTTCAAGGATCTCATTGTGGGCTCTGTCGAATTCAACGGTTCTTTTGGTATATTCGTCTTTTAAATTATCAGGTCCATAGCCCAAAATAGGCTTTTCCCCTATCATTTCTATTGTGTTCATCCAGATTTTCCATCTGCCGCTTCCGGCTAAGCCCACATCTTCGTTGGGTTTGGTAGGCTCGTCGGAATTTACAATTTTGGAAACGTCATTACCAAGTTCTATAAAGTTGTTAATCACTAAGGAATCCGATGTTGATACAAAAGACACCGCGATACTCACAATGATAAAGATAATAAGAGGGGCAAAAGCGGTGGTAAATTTACCTTTTGCTACGAAACATGTTGCAGCGCCAATGATGATAACTGCTGCCAACACCGCCAGATACACACCAAAGGAATTGTTAAGTACAAGCACCCAAAAAGCATAACCCATAAAGAGAGCCGAGAAAACTTTTAATAAGGGTTTCTTTGCTTTGATAAACAAGCCAACGCCAAGCATGGCACACATGCCAATGTAATAACCAAGGTGATTGAGATTGTAAAATGACCCGGTATTTCCTTTGAAAAAGTGTCCGGTTGCTATTCCTGACTTAAAATATTGAAATCTTAGTTTTCCACCGATTTTACCGAAAGGCTCCTGCTGCGCAGTGCCTAAAACACCATAATGCTGCTGAATCATAATTGCCGCTTGGATCAAAAAGCTTACGATGTAAATGGTATAGATAATTTTTCTATATTTGGGATTTTGAATGAATGACGAAAAAACAAAAAGGATCATCAGTGCCGTGTGAAGGAAAAGTCCATCCGGTCTGGTCTCTATACCAAACAGAGCATGTCCTTTATCTTTTGCAAAAAAGCAGGAAAGGATCACGCAAAGATAAATAACCAGAAAAAGGAACGCGTGCTTATTCTTCGCAAAATATGTTTTCAGATTATTCCACAGATATCTTGTTTTTCCCACTCCGCCGGGCACATGCAAAACATGATAGTAGTTATGAAGATATACCCACAACGCTATGATCGCTGAAAGAATAGCAATGATTGTAAGAAACGAGAAAATATTACCGTGTTTGATGGGTGCAAAAACTGCAAAAAGCGGCAAGAGTGCAAACAGCGACACTACCACAAGGCAAAGTTTTTCAAAATTTTCTTTTAATTGATCCGCATATTTTTGTAATCTTTTATTTGCCATAATATATTTCTCCAATTCGTAAAATCATAATCTTTTCCTTATTCCTCGGGCATTTCCCAGGTGTGATATACGTTTTGAACATCATCGTTTTCTTCCAGCATATCAATGAGTTTTTCCATCTTGGTTACCGCTTCCGGATCATCCAAAGCGGTGGTAGTTTGAGGAATGTAGTTGATTTCCGCCTGGGCAAAGTTATAGCCGCCCTGCTCTAATGCCTCACGAACTGCACTAAAGTTTTCTACCGCAGTTAAAACTTCATAACACTCATCTTCTACGTTAAAATCATCGGCACCTGCCTCTAAGGCATCCATCATCAGGGTGTCTTCGTCAATACCCTCTGCCTTTTCAATCACGATAAGACCTTTTCTGTCAAACATAAAACTTACACAACCATTTTGCCCTAAGTTACCACCGTTTTTATCAAAGTAGTGGCGCAAATCCCCAGCGGTTCTGTTTTTGTTATCGGTCAGGGTTTCTACAATCACAGCGATACCGCTGGGACCGTAACCCTCATAAACCATCTCAAAATATTCGCTGGTGTTACCCTCGCCGGAAGCCTTTTTAATGCTTCTGGTGATATTATCATTGGGCATATTATTGGCTTTCGCCTTAGCGATAACATCCCGGAGTTTGGAGTTAGAATCCGGATCCGGTCCGCCCTCTTTGACTGCCACCATAAGTTCTCTGCCTATTTTAGTGAAAATCTTACCACGCTTTGCATCAATGGCACCTTTTTTTCTCTTAATCGTTGCCCATTTGGAATGTCCTGACATAACTGTATTCCTCCTAAAAACTATTTTCTGCTGTTAAAATAAAAGGCACTGCCTCACAAAAACCAGGAGGGGCATCTCCCCTCCCGGATAAGAACAAATTTACTTTTCGTCTATCTTGGTATCTCCTGCAAGTTCTTGGATACTGGTCACCAACCCTGCAAGTCCCTGAATCTCTGACGGGATAATAATTTTAGTTGCCTTGCCGTCTGCCGCTTTGGCAAAGGCTTCCAGACTTTTGATGGCAACAACCTTTTCGGTAGGATTTGCCTCGTTGAGCATTCTAAGTCCCTCAGCGGTTGCCTTTTGCACCTCTAAAATCGCTTGGGCTTCACCCTCTGCAATCCGGATTGCCGCTTCCTTTTCCGCTTCCGCTTGAAGAATCTGGGACTGTTTTTCTGCTTCCGCTTGCAAAATACGGGATTCTTTCTCGCCCTCAGCCACTAAAACGGCAGATTTCTTCTCTCCCTCTGCTCTTAAAATCGCTTCCCGGCGTTCCCGCTCCGCTTTCATCTGTTTCTCCATGGCTTCACGGATACCAGAGGGGGGAATGATATTTTTTAATTCCACACGGTTAACCTTGATGCCCCAGGGGTCGGTGGCTTCATCCAAAATTGCGCGCATCTGGGTATTAATCACATCACGAGAGGTCAAACTCTCGTCCAGTTCCATATCACCAATGATGTTACGCAAGGTGGTTGCCGTTAAGTTTTCGATAGCAGACATGGGCATATCCACGCCATAGGTGTATAACTTCGGGTCGGTAATCTGGAAATATACTACAGTATCAATCTGCATGGTAACGTTATCCTTGGTGATAACCGGCTGAGGCGGAAAATCCACCACCTGTTCCTTTAAACTAACCCGTTTTGCAATCCGGTCAATCATGGGGAATTTCACATGTAACCCCACGCCCCAAGTTGCATGATATGCACCTAAGCGCTCTACTACATAGGAATGTGCTTGGGGAACAACCTTGATACAAGACAAAAATACAATAATTAAAACAATCAGCAAACCTAAGAATAATGCCATATCTCTCTTCCTTTCTGCTTGTTAATCTAATCTCTTAACGACTGCTTTGACACCCTCAATGGATTCCACGCTGACTTTCTCGCCAATTTCAATCACCGTATGATTCAGGCTGGATGCAGACCAAATCTGCCCCAGAACCTTAATCTGACCGGTATTTTCAATGGGTTCAATTTTCACTACCACAATGCCCTCTGCACCAATCAGACGGTCGGCATTAGTACCGATGGTATTGTTATTCCGAAACCGTTTGGAAAACGGTACTGTCAACACAAGCAAAAGTGCCGAGAGAATCAGAAAGGTCAAAACCTGCGCAAAGATACTGCCGCCAAATGCCGCAATAATCGCCGCACCTACCGCACCAACCGCCATCCAGATGGAAATCAAAGAAACGGTAAGTCCCTCTACCATGCCCAAAACAACTGCGACAATAAGCCAAACAACTACGGTACCATTCATCTTGTCCACCCTTTCCCGGCAGAAATAAAGACTATTTAATAAGCACGTTTATAACCGCCGCTGCGTTTTCCTTCATTGCTTCGTTTTAAATCCTGGAATTTCTCATCACTATCCTGCTTGAATTTTTGCAGCATATCATCAAAAGACATTTCCTCGTTACGCTTATGGAAACTAAACTCCTCAGGAGGTCCAGAGGGGCCATGATCCCTCTTAGGAAAACGATCCTGCCTTTTTTGCCGTGGCGCCCGCCGCTCTTTTGGGGCACCGGCTTCCGGATTTTCTACCCTCTTGATGGAAAGGCTAATCTTCCCTTTATCCATACTGATAACTTTGACTTTAACAGTCTGTCCCTCTTTGAGGTGCTGATTGATGTCGCTGACATATTCCGAGGCAACCTCAGAAATATGTATCAAGCCGGTCTTGCCGCCCTCCAGTTCCACAAACGCGCCAAAGGCTGCGAGTCCTGTAATTTTTCCTTCTACAATCGAATCCACTTCAATTTGCATTCTTTTTCATGACCCTTTCTCAGGGGAAATACCCCTATGATGTAATTTAAAATCTGTCCCCATAAATGGGAACAATGTTTTCTTCTGTTAATGATTACTTTGATTAACCTCGCTTTGGTTGGCATCCACAAAAACCCGCTCATTGGGCCGAACCAAACCTAACTTTTCCCGAGCGATTCTTTCCAGATATTCGGGATCATTCAAATTCTCTAATTCTTTTTCCAGTTCTTCTGCCTGCTGGGTTGCGGCAGTGATTTGTTCTTCCAGAACATCAATCTCCCGATTTTTTCTGGTCAGCATAACCTGCTGCCAGATCATCACATAGACAAAATAAATCGCAAAAACCGCAATCACCATAGCAACTGCAAATCGTTTGGGATTTAAATTTGCCTTTTTCTTGTTTTCGGAAGCGGGTTTACCTGAAGATTGACTTTTCTTTTTCCCATCAACATTTGTCTGCATCAAGAAACACCACCCCCAGTTTATTATGATATTTTATTATATCCCAAATGTTATCCTTTGTCAACGGCAATTTTCACTTTTGACCGGTCTGTTTTTCGCTGTTTTTTTCGTTTTTCCATTTCGGCTTTTTTGCATTTTTCCCGAATCTTTTTTTGCTCCCGGCTGGCACGGAAAATCCCATTGACTCGGCGGACCCGCTCCCGGCTATACCAACCAATCACCAAAAACGGCTTTGCCAGCATCTTATAGACTACCCGAACGGGAAAAAGCAAAACACGAAAGACCCACAAAAAGGCTTCTATCAGCCCTTTGTTACACCAGACCAGAACCTTGACCAGCCGATCCTTTAACACCGCCCGATAGAACCCAAAACCCAGGATGGCACCAAAAAAACCTTGCCAGCGTAACTGGCCGCCGTTTTTGTCATAGGCAGTCCAGAACAAAAGCAGTCCACCAAGCAGAAAAAAACAGATATCCTCTAAATTCACACCAAACACCGAAGTGGAAATCATCCGTCTTGTCATACGAAGTAAATCATACAAAAACGCCATGATTCCGCCCAAAGCCAGGGACCACAGAAAATAACTGACGGTGATACCGAATTTCATCTCCATAACGCGTTCAACCTTTCCGGATTTTTTGAATTATTGAAATAATCTTGCAAAAAATCCGCCCTGCTCTTTGGATCGGTTATCACTATACTGAATTTCATCAATCGTCCCCTCAATCACAAGGTGTCCGTCATCCACATTCAGTTTATGAATCCGAAAATTACTGCCAAGCACCGTCATCATCCCCATGGATGTTTCTACAATCACCTTTTCTTCATCAAAACTCTCTACATCTGCCACTGCCGTAATGGTCAGTTTTTCCCTGTTTTCCATGGAGATACTGTGCTTTTTAATTTCTTCCATACTCGTTCCTCCTATTTTTTGCAATATAATAATAGATATTCCAAAAAACAGGAATTTATGATTCATACAAAGTCTGCTAAAATCCCGTTACTGACATAGAGAAACGCGGGAGAAATCCGATATCTGTCATTCTCCTTTAACATAGTTCCTCTCTGCAAATTTTTGCAAAGAATATCACCAAAGACTTCTTCAATTTTGATAGAAAACCGATTTTGAAATGTACGGACATCGATACCATCCGCCATCCGTAGCCCCAAAAAACAAAACTCGCTCATTCTATCTTGCAGGGTCAAGGGAATTTCCTCCAATATCACTGTCCTGTTTTCTTCCACGGCACAGCAGTATTCTTCAATCCCCCTTAAATTGTCATATCGGCGCTCTCCCACACAGGAATAGGCACCGGCACCAAACCCAGCGAAATCATCACATTGCCAGTATTTGATATTATGTCGGCTCTCTCTGCCCGGTTTGGCAAAATTGGAGATTTCATAGCGCAGATATCCTGATTTTTCCAGAAAGTCTACTCCCGCATCATACATCTGCCGAACTGTATCGTCATCCGGCAGGGTTAGATTCATAGCAGCAAAGGGCGTTCCCTCTTCCACTTTTAATCCATAACAAGAAAGATGCTCCGGCGAAAATTTCACCGCCCCAGTTAAGGTTTCCATCCACCCCTCCAAGGTCTGCCCCGGCAGACCATACATCAAATCCAAGGAAAGATTTTCAAAGCCGACCTCTCTGGCGTTTGTGAAACAATGCTTAAAGTCATCAAAACCATGAATTCTGCCAAGACTTTTTAACACCTTATCATCTGTGGATTGCAGACCAATGCTCAAACGGTTGAAACCCGCCTTTCGCAAATCTTCCAACCCTGCCTTGTCAATGGTTCCCGGATTGCATTCCGCCGTGATTTCACAGTCCCCTGTCAGGGAAAAACATTCTTTTATTTTGTTCAGCAACGCTCCCAACCGCGCTGCGCCCATCGCCGTTGGTGTTCCGCCCCCAAAATAGACAGTATCTATGATTTCCTGGGTGGAAAAACCTGCAATTTCTTTGGATAGTGCTCTGCAATATTCATCCATAACATCTTCTTTTCCGGCATAGGAATTAAAGTCGCAATACAAGCATTTTTGCCTGCAAAAGGGGATATGCAAATAAATTCCCAAGGACATCTTTTTCCCTCCTTGTAAAGACAAAGACCGTAGCAAACCGCCACAGTCCTCGCTTTTTTAGTCTAATTTCAAAACGGACATAAAGGCTTCCTGAGGAACCTCCACAGAGCCTACCTGACGCATCCGCTTTTTACCTTCTTTCTGCTTTTCCAGAAGTTTTCGTTTTCTGGTGATGTCACCACCGTAACACTTAGCCAAAACGTCTTTCCGCATAGCACGAACGGTTTCTCTGGCGATGATTTTCCCGCCAATCGCCGCCTGAATCGGCACTTCAAACAACTGCCGAGGGATGACCTCTTTGAGTTTTTCTGCCATCCTTCTGCCTCTGGAATAAGCCCGTTCTTTATGGACAATAAATGAGAGCGCATCCACCATCTCGCCGTTTAAAAGCATATCCAGTTTCACCAGTTCTGCCTGTTCAAAACACTTGAACTCATAGTCAAAAGAGGCATAACCACGGGTTCTGGATTTTAACGCATCAAAGAAATCATAAATAATCTCGTTAAGAGGCAAGTCATAATTTAACGAAACACGATTTTCGTCCATATAGGTCATATCCCGATAGACTGCACGCCGTTCCTGGCAAAGTTCCATGATACTTCCCACATATTCTTTGGGGGCCATAATGGATGCCTGCACAATGGGTTCCATCATATAATCGATTTCTGAAACGCTAGGTAGATTGGTGGGGTTATCAATCATCAGTTCGGTACCGTCAGTTTTGATGACTTTATACTCAACCGAGGGTGCCGTGGTGACCAAATCCAGATTATATTCCCGCTCCAGACGTTCCTGGATAATTTCCATATGCAAAAGACCTAAGAATCCGCACCGGAAACCAAACCCCAATGCGATGGAGGTTTCTGCATCAAAACAAAGAGCCGCATCATTGAGTTGGAGTTTTTCCAACGCCTCTCTTAAATCATCATATCTCGCCCCGTCTGCCGGGTAAATACCACAGTATACCATGGGCTTGACTTCCTGATAACCGGGCAGAGGTTCTTCCGCACCATTTTCGGCAGTGGTTACCGTGTCACCCACATGAACCTCCTGGACATTTTTGATGCTGGCGGCAATAAATCCTACCTCTCCGGCAGAAATCTGACCTGCGGGAAGCATCCCGTTGGGATGGAGATAGCCGGTTTCCACCACATCAAAGGTAGCGCCAGTTGCCATCATCTTGATTTGCATCCCGGGTTTTAAGGCGCCATCAATCACCCGGACATAGACAATAACACCTTTATAAGAATCATAGTAGGAATCAAAAATCAGCGCCTTTAAGGGTGCGTTCTCGTCACCGGAGGGCGGCGGTACCAATTCTACTACCTTTTCTAACACTTCTTCAATATTGATGCCATTCTTGGCAGAAATCAATGGTGCATTTTCACCATCAATGCCGATAACATCCTCAATCTCTTTTCTCACCTCATCCGGTCTTGCAGAGGGCAAATCAATCTTATTGATAACCGGAACCAGTTCCAAATCATGTTCCAATGCCATATAGGTATTGGCAAGGGTCTGTGCTTCAATGCCCTGTGCCGCATCTACCACCAGTACAGCGCCCTCACAGGCTGCAAGGCTTCGAGATACCTCATAGTTAAAATCCACATGGCCAGGGGTATCAATCAAATTTAAAACATAGTCTTCTCCGTCTTTTGCTTTATACAAAAGACGGACCGCACGGGCTTTAATGGTGATACCACGTTCCCGTTCCAAGTCCATATTATCCAAAATTTGCGCCTGCATCTCCCTCTGGGTCAATGCACCGGTATGCTCCAAAAGCCGGTCTGCCAGGGTACTCTTGCCATGGTCAATATGGGCGATAATCGAAAAATTCCGTATCTTGTCTTGCCGATTCTGCATTCTTCTTCCTCCGATGAACTAATCTTTGCTTATTATAAAATGAGTGAACGATTTAGATGCCAACCTTTTTGTCGATAGCTTCCTCTTACAATTTTATCTTTATAATAACCTTTTTAAATATTATACCATATATCGGCAAATATTTCAATCGGCAATAGAGAAAAATATATAACCTAATTTTGTCATTTTCTTTTCCCCATTTCATTTGTTAAATCATTTATCATTTTATTACCATTTTCGTAAACAAAAAAAACATCTTGATTTCACTCAAAATGTGTTTTGATACTTTTCATTAAATTTTAAAAAGTTATGCATGCATATATTCAATCGCTTTAATCTATACGCATTTTTCTGTAACCGTTACCGTGTTTCCTGCCGCATAGGCGGTGCCGGTGCCGTCTGCTCTGGTGTTCCAACCGGCAAAACTATAGTTTAAGCCATTAGCAGTCTGTTTCGGGTCCAATAAAAATGCACATAAAACCCTCCAAGTTGGAAAAAGCGTTTGGTTTGCTCTCTGTATCCCCCTATTTTCACAACATCGACATTTTATAAAATTCTCAAAACCCGCATAAACACTAGGATTTCATCCCTGCATCTTTCCTGTCACTCCTTTATAGCATAACTTTTTCAAATGGAACAAATATCCTCCTGATATGATTTAAGACCTCCTATGCATGCTATCATAGAAGGTCTTTTTTCTATTAATGAAATCTTATAAAGTCAAAGACGGTGCAGAATATACTCTTGCGGCAAACTCCGCATCCAACATATAAAGTCCTTTGGAATCTTTCCCAAACAACTCCATCTTGGTAATCATATCTTCTGCATTCTTTTCTTCTTCCATCTGTTCTTTCACAAACCAATCTAAGAACTGCATGGTTCTAAAATCCTTAGCAGCATAGGCCTCTGCATAGATATCATTGATCAGGCTGGTTACATATTGCTCATGCTCTAAGCCCATCTTTAAGGGGTCTATCAATTCTTTAGGTTCCTTATCCGGTTTTGCAACCGCTTCTAAGGTAACCTTTTCATTATTGTTTTGCAGATATTGAAGCATCAGCATCGCATGGTCTCTTTCTTCCTGCGCCTGAATCAGATACCAGTTAGAAAATCCGGCAAGACCTTTTTCATCATAAAAAATTGAAAAATCAAGATACAAATATGCCGAATACAATTCCTTGTTGATCTGGTCATTGATCAACTCCGCCACTTTTTGATTTAACATACCATCACCTCATTAAGATTAACCAAAATATCTCTTTAAAAGTCCCTCTAAGCCACGACCATGCCGAGCCTCGTCCCTTGCCATTTCATGAACGGTGTCGTGGATGGCATCCAGACCGTTTTTCTTAGCGCAAACAGCTAAATCAAACTTACCCTGAGTTGCACCATATTCGCAGTCCACACGCCATTTCAGATTATCCTTGGTGGTGGCTTTCATATTGGGTTCTAAATCCTCACCCAAAAGTTCTGCAAACTTAGCCGCATGCTCCGCTTCTTCATAAGCGGCTTTTTCCCAATAAAGTCCGATTTCCGGATAACCCTCTCTGTGTGCAATTCTCGCCATGCAGAGATACATACCCACCTCTGCGCACTCACCATTAAAGTTTGCCATCAGTTGCTCAAAAATATACTGTTTATCTTCTTCGCTGATATCAGGATTGTTTTTCACAGTTTTTCCATAAACGCCATATTCATGTTCAGCCGCCAGTGCAGCACCCTCTACCATTTCATTGAATTTGCTGCCGGGAACTTTACATACCGGACAAGCCTCAGGAGGATTTTCCCCCTCATGAACATAACCACATACAGTACATACCCATTTTTTCATTTTTCATTACCTCCAAATTTATAATATAATAAAATCATTTTTCTTGCTATTCAGGCACTTGGTACAGGTGCCCTGAAAAATCAGATTATGGCGTTCAATTTTACCGCAACCTGTTTTTTCTGCCAACTCATCCAAATCCTCATCATAGGAAAGTTCTACATCGTAAAGGCTGCCGCACTCTGCACAATAGAAATGGTCGTGAGGATGAACCGTATAATCAAAGCGGTCTATCCCGTCCCCCACTTCCATCCGGGAAATCTGCCCATCTTTTGCAAGGTTAGCAAGATTTCGATAGACAGTGCCTAAACTAATATTAGGAATCTTCCGGCTCACCTTTTGATAAACCCAATCCGCCGTGGGATGAGAATCCGTCTTTGCCAAAACATCTAAAATTGCTGTCTTTTGTTTGCTGTTTCTGATGGCTTTTTCCGTTGCCATTTCCTTCACCTCAATTCGTAATAGGAATTATTACTGTTTAAATTATATATTGTTTTTTCTTGTTTGTCAACCCCTTTTTTGAAATTTTTTTCATAAAAAAAGAACTGTCATACGACAGTTCTTTTTCGTGTATCGTTATCTTTGTTTTTCTTCAACCTCTTTTTGAATCTTGGCAATAAAGTCGTCCAGTTTCCATGCACCAAGGTCGCCCTCTTTTCGGGAGCGAACAGCAACTGCATTCTCTGCCTGTTCTTTCTCACCTACAATTAACATATAGGGAACTTTCTCTAACTGAGCTTCCCGAATCTTATAACCAATCTTCTCGTTGCGGTAGTCTACTTCGGTACGGATACCTGCCGCAGATAACGCCTTATCTACCTTTTCAGCATAGTCCATATAATGTTCGGAAATCGGCAGAATCTTCACCTGTGTCGGAGCAAGCCAGGTGGGGAAGGCACCGGCATATTTTTCAATCAAGAGCGCCAGGGTTCTCTCATAACAACCGATAGAAGTTCTGTGGATGATATAGGGGTTCTTCTTGCTTCCGTCAGAATCCACGTATTCCATACCAAACTTTTCTGCCAGCATCTGGTCAATCTGGATGGTAATTAAGGTATCCTCTTTGCCAAATACATTCTTAATCTGGATATCCAGTTTAGGGCCGTAGAACGCTGCCTCACCAATACCAACCTTATAAGGGATTTCCAAATGGTCTAAAATCTTAGCCATGGTGTTTTGGGCTTCGTCCCATTGTTCTTTGGTACCAATATATTTTTCAGAATCATTGGGATCCCATTGGGAGAACCGGTAGGAAACATCTTCATAAAGGCCTAAGGTTTTGAGCATATAGATTGCCATTTCCAGACAACCTTTAAACTCCTCTTCCAACTGGTCAGGACGACACATCAAATGTCCCTCTGAGATGGTAAACTGACGGACGCGAATCAGTCCGTGCATCTCACTGGATGCCTCATTTCTAAATAAGGTAGAGGTTTCGCCGTAACGCAAAGGCAAGTCACGGTAACTGCGCATTCTGTTTAAATAAGCCTGATATTGGAAAGGACAGGTCATGGGACGAAGAGCAAAAACCTCTTTATCTTTTTCTTCATCACCAAAGATAAACATACCATCCTGGTAATGGTCCCAGTGACCGGAGATTTTATAAAGATCACTCTTTGCCATATAGGGGGTCTTGGTCCGTACCCAACCATTGGCATCCTCATGGTCTTCTACAAATCTTTGAAGAATCTGCATCATTTTTGCACCCTTAGGGAGCATAATAGGAAGACCCTGACCGATGGAATCTACTGTGGTAAAGAGTTCCAGTTCTCGGCCCAATTTATTATGGTCTCTCTTTTTTGCCTCTTCTAATTGTTCTAAATATTCGTCCAATTCAGATTTCTTGGGGAAAGCCGTTCCGTAGATACGGGTCAGCATCTTTTTCTTCTCATCACCCCGCCAGTAAGCGCCGGCAGTATACTGAAGTTTAATCGCCTTTAATTTACCGGTAGACATCAGGTGCGGACCTGCACACAAATCGGTAAAATCACCTTGCTTGTAGAAAGAAATCTCTGCACCCTCGGGCAGGTCTTCAATTAACTCTACCTTATAAGGCTCGTCCTTCATCAGGGCAATGGCATCCGCTTTGGGCAGGGAAAACCGCTCAATCGCAATGTTCTCCTTAATGATTTTCTTCATTTCTGCCTCGATTTTCTCTAAGTCTGCTGCCTGAATAGGGGTAGAAAAATCAAAGTCATAGTAAAAACCGTTCTCGATTGCAGGGCCAATGGCACACTTGGTGTCCGGATACAGACGTTTTACTGCCTGGGCAAGAACATGAGAAGCCGTATGCCGGTAGGCAAGTTTGCCCTCTGGGGTATCCCATGTCAGGAAGTTCACCGCACAATCCTTTCCGGGACAAGTTCGCAAATCTTGAACTTCTCCGTCTACCGTCGCAGCCATGCAAGCCCGTGCCAACCCTTCGCTAATAGCAAATGCCATATCCAAAAGGGTAGCGTCTTTCGCAAACTCCTTGACGTCGCCGTCTTTTAAGGTTACCTTAATCATTCCAAACACCGTTCCTTTCTTGGAAATTCCTCATCATAATCCTATGGTCACTGCGGCAATGACCGCAATCAAAATACCCAGCAACGCCCCCGCTGTCACTTCCAAAGGCGTATGCCCTAAAATCTCTTTTAGCCGTGTCTGTTTTTCCATGGGGTCTGTTTCTTTCCATGCATCAATAATCATATTAATCATCTTTGCTTGCTGACCTGCCGCCCGGCGAATCCCGGATGCATCATACATTACCACCAGTGCAAAAGCACAACAAACCACAAACAACGGGCTATCAAAACCTACTTTAATTCCCACACAAGTGGCAAGGCTGGTCACCAAAGTCGAATGAGACGAGGGCATACCGCCCGGACCCAAGAAACGGGTCATGTCTAATTTTCCATCTTTCATCCAGACCAAAAAACCTTTCAATACGCAGGAAAAAATCCAGGCAAAAAGCACCACGAAAAACATGGTATTGCTCGTAAATTCTTTAAAATGTTCCATAAAACTCCTTTAATAATGACGCTTCAATAAAAAGTCTGCAAATTCTAATAAAAATTCTGTATCAGGAAGACCCGCAAGGTTTTCTTTGGCTTCCTGGGTCAACCGTTCCAGTTCTGCCTCGGCACCGGCAAGACCCAGCAGAGTAACAAAGGTTGTTTTTTCCTGCTCTGCATCACTGCCCACCGGCTTACCCAGAGATGTTTCGTCGCCAATTACATCCAGTATATCATCTTTTATTTGAAATGCCAACCCCAATTTCTCAGAAAAAGCAACAATTTTTTGGTATTCTTCTGCTTTTTCATCTAAAATCCCGGCTGCAAGACATCCACAAATGGCAGAAACCCGAATCATAGCACCGGTTTTCCCCGCATGGAGGGTTTCCAGTTCTTCCCTTAAAACATCGGTGCGATGCTCGCAGGCAAGGTCAATCACCTGGCCGCCAATCATACCATAACAGCCTGCCGCCAAAGCGATTTCCCGTATTGCCGCAACCACTGCCGCCGGTTCCATGGTTTCATAAGATTCTTTGCCTGCTAAAATAGAAAAGGCTTCCGTCAAGAGCCCATCTCCGGCAAGGAGAGCAATATCTTCTCCGTATGCCTTGTGACAGGAGGGTTTTCCCCGACGCATATCATCATCATCCATACAGGGCAAATCATCGTGGAGCAGAGAATAGTTATGGATTGCCTCAATGGCACAGCCCAATCTTGCAGCATCATCAAGACTTCCTCCCAACATATCGCATACTGCCATGGTCAATACAGGCCGGATTCTTTTTCCGCCGCCTGCAATCCCGTATGCCATTGCTTCAAAAACCTTTCTTTGAAGCAGGTCAGGAACAGGAAAATACTTCTCTATATTTTGATTGATACGGTCTAAGTATACCTGATATTGTCTTTGAAAATCCATATCATTCACCCATTCCTGCAAAAGGCTGTTCCTCCAACTGACCGCTTTCCCGGTTCTTCATCAAAATCGAAATTTTCTGTTCTGCGGCATTTAACGCCTCGGTGCATTCTTTGGTCAAATGAATTCCTTTTTCAAAAAGAGCAATCATTTCATCCAAAGATACATCATTTCCCTCTAAGGCTTTCACTACGCCTTCCAGTTCTTTTAAATTGCCTTCAAAGTTCTGTTTATCCGCCATTTTGGTTACCCCTCTTTCACCGCTTGGTTTACCGTAGTCAAAATTTGACCATCCTCCACCTGTACCGTCATGGTTTCACCGGTTTTCACCTGCTCCACCGAGCGAATTACCTTGCCGTCCTCGCCTTTGGCTACTGAAAATCCCCGTGCCAAGGTTCCAAGAGGACTGAGTCCGTCTAATTTAGACGTTTCCATACCAAGGCTCTGTTTCTTCTGTTCCAGAATCCGCAGGGTACCGCCGGTAAAATCCTGATACAAACGGTCTAAATAGATCTGGTTTTCACTGAGTTTCTGCATGGGATTGGAAAGTGCCGGCCGCTCTATCAGCCGCTGTAATCCCGATCTGGCACGTTCTAAAATCCGGCTGGATTGCTGATAAAGACGATGGTATACATTCTGGAATTTATCCATCAGTTCATTCTGCGCCGGAACCACCAGTTCTGCTGCCGCCGACGGAGTGGGGGCACGCAGATCCGCCACAAATCCAGCAATGGTAAAGTCAATCTCATGACCCACCGCCGAAACAATGGGAATCTCACTTTGATAAATTTCCCGTGCTACAATTTCTTCATTGAATGCCCACAAATCCTCAATCGAGCCACCGCCACGGCCTACGATTAACACATCTGCGCCTTTGGTTTCATTGAAATAGCGGATGGCTTCCGCTATGCTTTCTGCGGCATTCTCACCCTGTACCAGTACCGGATAGAGAATCACATCCGCATAGGAAAACCGCCGACTAAGGACATTAATAATATCCCGAATCGCCGCACCGGTAGGTGCCGTCACCACACCCACCCTTTTAGGGTATTTGGGCAAAGGTTTTTTGTGGCTTGGGTCAAACAAACCCTCTTGACTTAATTTTTGCTTTAATTCTTCAAAGGCAACATATAGGTCACCCACACCCTCCTGCTGCATGTCATCGATATACAGTTGGTATTGGCCGTCCCTTTCATAAACGGTAACCCGGCCATGGGCAACGACTTTCATGCCATTCTGGGGTTTGAACCGGAGTTTGGCTGCACTACCCCGAAACATCACCGCCCGCATAACACCATTTTCATCTTTTAAGGACATATACATATGTCCGGAAGAATGGGCTTTAAAGTTAGAAATCTCTCCCTTGACCAAAACATCTGTCAAAATATCGTCCCGGTTCATAAGTTCTTTGATGTATAAATTCACCTGGGTAACCGATAAGGCTTGTCTTTCCTGCATATGTATATCACCCTCTTTCTCCATGTTCATATGGAAACAGAGCGGCATCATCTGCTGCCGCCCTGCGATTATACTTTTTGTTCTTCCTTGATGCGACCGAGAATACCGTTGACGAAATCCACAGATTCTTCTCCGTCAAATTTCTTGACAAGGGCAATCGCCTCATTGATAGCAACTCCTGCGGGAACATCATCAATATAACGCATTTCGTAGATAGCAAGGCGCATTGCTGTCATACATACAACTGAAATCCGATTCAAAGACCAACCCTTTGCATATTGCTCAATCAAACCGTCAATCTCAGTCAAATGATCAATGGCACCCTCTACCGCTGTCCGGATATATCCCCCCTGCTCACCGGCATTGTTTTCCACCAGAAAATCATCTAAGATTTCCTGAATACAATCCGGCTGAAACCGATATTCAAACAGCAGAATGAAGGCATATTCTCTGGCTTTTCTTCTGTTTATCATACCGGGTTATTCCTCCGTGGTTTCTTCCTCTTCGTTCTCTTCTTCTACATCAGGCAGGTCCTCTGCGGCAACAGCCTCCGGTGCTTCTTTTTCGTTCTCGACTTTCGGAACATTCACACCATCTACTGAGATATTCACACCAGTAACTGTAAGACCGGTCATGGTTTCCACTTCATTCTTCACCTTTTCCTGGAGTTCCCATGCTACCTCTGGAATCTTGGTGCCATATTCCACAATGATAGAAAGGTCTAATACAACCGTCTTTTCGTTCAGGGTCAGTTTGACGCCTTTGGAAAGGTTTTTCTTACCCAAAAGTTCTGCAATGACACCGCCGCCCATACTGGCAACACCCTTGACTTCTGATGCGGCAAGGGATGCAATCACAGAAACTACTTCGTCTGCAATATTCACATTACCATTTGCGTCTATTCCCGGATTCATGGTATTTTCCATAAGAATTCCTCCTTATCCATCTTAAAAAGCAGAAATTATTTATTCTTTCAAAATAGTATACCATATTTGAAAACAGATTACAATGGTTATTTTGCAAACTTTTTGGATTTTCTTTCCTTATTCTGCACTAATTTTGATATCCCGGACGGGAACATTGGTTTCTCCGACGATAATGTCTTTCATCTGGGCGACCTTAGAGCCGTTCATTTCCCCGCCGGCAACTCGAACCGTAACACCGCTTTCACTGATATGCACAAAACAATCGCTATACCCTTTGGCTTGAATCAAGGTTTCAATGGTTTTTTCCTTTTCGCTGTACTCCCCGGCTTTTTTCATTTTTTCTTCTGCAGACTTTTTGGCTTCTAAGCCAGCATCACTACTCTCTACCGTCTTCTTCCATTCTTCCATAGATGCACTTCGACTGCTATCCCGATCCTTTTTTAATTCTGTCAGACTCTTATTCTGGGTTTGTGCCTCCTCGCCGTTTTCCACAGGCACTGCATCTCCGGTAACCGGTAAGGTATTATACTTCTCGGTTTCTACCGTCCAACGATAGTACCCCGCAGTAATCACCAACGCCACCAACCCCAACAATAACACCTGTTTCCCTTTTAAGTTGAACTTTCGTTTCTGACTCATAAAAATACCTCCTAATAACTGATTTGAATCCGATGGGCAGGCAACCCGAACAATGACCGGACCGCCTGATAAATTTCATAACGTACCGTTTCATTTTTAGCACCCTCTGCCACCACCAAAACACCTACCGGCTCCGGGAAACGCTCTTCCACCACATAAGGATTTTCCTGGGTGCTTTTCCCTTGTAATACCACTTTTCGTTCTTCCTCTGCCTCTTTGACCGTTTCGCTTTCTTCCTGGGTTTTATAAATCCGGTCTGTTGCCAGAATCTTCTCACCTCCGCCCTCAATACTGATGAACACCGAAACCGTACCGGCTCCGTTGATTTTTTGCAAGGTTTCTTTCAGCCGTTTTTCCAGAGATTGCACATACTCCTCTGCCGAAATGAAGGAGGTTTCAACTCCTGTTTCTCGCGGCTCATCATCGTCACCGGCAAAACTGCTCATTGCCAAAAAGACAATAGCAGCCACAATCATCCATATTACCACCGGATGAATCCGCTTTTTTATCGTCTCCGCACCTTCCATGTTCGGGAGCCGAATCAACTGGTTCAGCGCATCTTTCATCCGTTTCTCTCCTTTAAATACCGGACCACAATCTTTTCTTCGGAAATTCCATAGTCCTGCTTTAACACCTTTACAATCTCCTCAGTTTGATTGGTTTCCTCCTCATTGCGAAAGAGTACCAACACTTCTTTTACCGTGCCAAACTCCTCCGGGTCTTCTTTCTCCACACTACATCGTACCTCCATATCTCCATCTCCCAATCTCCGTTTGATGGAAGATAAAAATTTCTGGTTTAAGTTCT
Organism: Ructibacterium sp.; assembly: GCA_045534975.1. Lineage (GTDB taxonomy): Bacteria > Bacillota > Clostridia > Monoglobales > Monoglobaceae > Ructibacterium. The sequence goes on from JAZSKV010000054.1 coordinate 64,964, forward strand.
CCTGATAAAGATGAAGTACCGCCTCTTTTTCTTGGGATTCCATACTCTCCCGTTCCTCATAGACCCTACTATGGCGCAGAGCCATTTCTTCCTCTTTGGGAATGATATGAAACAGTTGTTGCATGGGTGTCATCAAGGTCAACACCAATAACATTCCAACAGAAAACCGGATATATTTCTGGAAACTTCCCTCCGGTAAAATCACCTCGCAAACCGACCCGAACACCGCCACGCCGGAAAGGGACAGTGCCCACTCCCGCAAGAAATCCAGCATTATTTCACCTCCCCAGCATCAAAGCGGTGCTCCCTGCATTAATGACAATGGTCAGCACAATCACAAACATCACGGTCGTTGCCGCCAGCATGGAAAAAAGCATAGAAATGGAATTGGCAAGTTCCGAAAGGCAGGTGATGATTTTCGATTCCGAAACCGGCTCCGCCACAGCGGCAGTCAGGCGAAAAATCAAGAGAATCGCCGCCACCTTTAGAATGGGGGCTACGGCAATGACCAAAAGGCAGAGAATCCCCAAAACGCCCACAGCATTTTTAATCAAAACACTGCAATTCATAACAGTTTCTACCGATTCTGCTAAAATGCCGCCCACCACGGGAATTAAGTTGGCAGCGGCAAACTTGGTCAGTTTTACCGTAAGTCCGTCAGCCCCGGATGCGGCAATACTCTGGATACCGGAGGTTGCCACAAAGATGGTCAGCATGATAGAAAGCCCCCATTTGACACATTGGTTGATAAACTTCACCAACCGTTGTATTTTAAACTTATCCGATATCCCGTTTGCCACATTCATCGCCGTTCCAATCATCACAAGGGGCATAAAGAGATTCTGGATAACCTGCACGGCAACTTCTACAATGGTGAGTAGGACCGGTTCAAATACCGAGGCAGAAACAATGGCACCACTTGCCACCAGGGTTGTAATCACCACTGGTACCACCATCTCCATAAAAAGGGCGATGTTTTCCATGGCTTGGCTGACACAACCTGCCGCATCATAAAAGGCGGTTGTCGATACCCCGGCGATGACCAGGTAGCAGGTATAATAAGCAGCCTGGGTCACTCCTTTTTCCCCAAATCCGTCTTTTAGCCCCATCAAATAGGAGCAGAGGATTGATGCAGTAAGCACCAGTGCCATCAACTTACTGCTGGTATAAACCTCTCCCAGGAGTTTCCGCACCAGCATCCGTAGCAATTCCGGAAGAGAAATTTCCAGTTTTCCGCTGATGAGTTGGGTTAGAGTTTCTTTGATATGAAAATCCGGAATCAGTTGGGTAAAACTTTCTTTCAGCCCAAGTTCCTCCATACCATGTTCAAAAATATCGCTGTATAATATGGTATAGTCGCTGAGAATTTCCTTTGTCATATCCTCCTGGGTTTCCCCGTAACATAGCATGGGCAGCCACAGTAGAAAAAGTAATATGAAACCTATCTTTTGCATCTTCATTCCCCTAAAAATGAATCATCGAATCCACCAACTGTAACAGTTGGTAGACCATGGGCATCGAAAGTGATAAAATCAGCAACTTTCCAGCCAGTTCAATTTTCCCGGCGACGGAAGCCTCTCCCGCATCCCGGCAGAGTTCTGCCGAAAACTGACAAAGATAGGCAATGCCTATGATTTTCAGCATCAACTGCAGATATCGGCTCTCTAAGCCGATGCGGTTTGCCAGTTGGCGAAAAATAGTCACCGTCCCCTCCAGATGGGGTGCCAGGCAGAAAAAGATTGCCGCCAGACCTAACATAGGTATGGCAATGGCAAGTTCGGGACGATGCTGCCTGATTAAAAGGGAAAGTATCGCCGTCACCAACCCGATTCCAATAATCCGTAATACTTCCATGGTTTATAACCCAAAAATACTTTGAATGGTGTCAAAGAGATTGCTGATTTCCTGAATCACCATCAAAAGCACCACAACCAGACCTGCAATGGTGGTCATCATCGCCTGGTCCTCTCTGCCGGCACGCACCAGGAGCATATTGAGTACCGCTACCAAAATACCGATGGCAGCCACCTTAAAAATCAAATCCACACCGTCCATAGACTCACCTCGCATCCTAAAGCAATACCACCACAATCAGCATCCCGGTTAAAAACCCCAGCCCCCGGCACATCTTCCCGTCCCGTTCCCGTTTGGCAATGGCTGCCTCCCGCTGGGTTTTGAGTTTTGCCATGGTGAAATGGATACCGTCTAACATCTCTTGTCGGTCCCCTTTCCCCGCCCGGGACAGAAATTCCAAAACGGTATCCAATTCGGGTTCTTTGAAATAAAGCCCCTGGGTTTTCTCTCTTGCCCTTACAAAAGTATTCCTGGGTGACCGCTGGGGATAGGACTTCATTTCCTCTGCCATGTTAGAAAAAAGTTCTGCGACGGCTCCTCTCTGAGACCGTGCCGCCTGATAGACAGCCTGGGCAAAGGTCATAGAAAGAAAGCCGATATTAAAGGCTAATTGCTGGAACACGCTCTCCATTTCTTCCATTTGCCGGATTCTGCTATCCATCATAGACGCCAGAACCAACCCGATATAACCGCATCCTAAAATGACCACGCCGCTGGCTATCCATTGCATCATAAGGGCACGCTGCGGGTATAGGTCACCGAATCCACCGTAGAAAAGTCCCGGCGCAAAAGAATGGCCTTTTGAAAAACCTTGTCTTCAAACAAAGGTGCAAGCAAATGCCGGCGTTTGACTTCTTCCATATCGGAGCCGTGGGTGGTTGCAATAATGGAAACTCCGGTTCCGTGTGCCAGACGAATGGCTGCTACATCTTCCTCACAAGCAATTTCATCACTGATAATCACTTTGGGGGACATGGTACGAAGCATCATGACAATCGCCTCTGCCTTAGGAGCGTTATCAATAACGTCGGTCTGGGCGCCCACATCGTTCTGGGGGACACCGCCATACATAGCGGCAAGTTCTCCCCGGTCATCGGCGACCCCGGTTTTGAATCCCCGGTTGGAAACCTGTCGCATCACATCCCGAAGCAGGGTTGTCTTCCCGGTCTGGGGCGGCGAGATAATCAAAACGCTGTCTACCTGACTCCCTTTTACAATGTTGTCCATAATGCTATCGGCAAGACCGATGATTTCATGGGCAATCCGGAAGTTTAACGAACTCACTTCCCGGAACGTTTTGATTTTTCCGTCATCGGTAACGGCTTTTCCACATATCCCCACACGATGACCCCCTTTAAGGGTAATAAATCCCTGACGAATCTCATCCAGGTAGGCATAGACCGAATTTTCACATATGGCCGCGAATGCACTCTGGACTTCTTCCTGGCTAACATGGTATGCATCCATTTCATGATTGGTAATCCCTCCTGCCGGTGTTAAAAAACAACTCTCTCCTAAGATTCCTACGGTCAGGGGACCCCCTGCCCTGATTCTGATTTCTTCGATTTCCAGCCATTCTTCCAAGGCCGCACGCTCTACCCGGCTCCGGATTCCCTGGGGCAGGTAAGAAAGAACCTCTTTGATTCTGGGCTGTTTCATATTCCATCACCTCTTTGGTTTCGTCTTATAGGATTCTATGAGATGTTGTCCTAAATTAGAACAGAAAAATGCCCCATATGTTCACGCGAACATATGGGGCAAAATCATTCCTATTTATTTCACTAATTCTGCGATATCCTCTTTCGCAAGGCTTGCCAAGCGTTCTGCATTCTCTGGGGAATCGCCTTTTAACAGGCAATAAAGTTTGATTTTGGGTTCGGTACCCGAGGGCCGAATCACAAAGTTATTGTTATCTTCCAGTTCCAGATAAATGACATTGGACTTCGGCAGCAAAATCTCGGTTTGTTCACCGGTTATCAAATCTGTCCGGACAGAGGATTGATAATCCCGAACGGCAACCACCTTTTTACCAACCACAGTAGCCGGCGGATTCTTCCGGATACTTTCCATAATACTTTGAATCTTAGAAAGGCCGGAGATACCCTCCATGGTTACTGACTCTACCTGTTCTTTATAGTAACCATATTTCTGGTAAATCTTATCCATCTGTTCAAAGACAGAACTGCCTTTTTCCTGATAGTAAAGAGCCATTTCCGCAATCAGCATCACAGCCACTACGGCATCTTTGTCTCTTGCATAGGTGCCTTTCAAATAGCCGTAACTTTCCTCAAAGCCAAAGATGTATTGACCGATGCCTGTTTCTTCGGATTCCTTGATTTTCTCGCCGATAAACTTAAATCCGGTAAGAACTTCTTTCATGGCTACCCCATAGGCGTTACACATATCCTCTACAATATTGGTAGTAACGATGGTTTTTACCACATAGCCGTCATCGGGTAATTGTCCACGTTCTTTCAGGCTACTTAAAATGTATTCAGTGAGCAAGGCACCTACCTGGTTTCCGGTAAAGGGAACATATTCCCCTACATCATTGCGAACCAAAATACCCACCCGGTCAGAGTCCGGGTCGGTACCTACGATCAGGTCTGCACCGCAGTCTTTGGCATAACCGATTGCCAAATAGAAGCCCTCTTTTTCTTCCGGGTTGGGGGATTTTACAGTAGGAAAGTCCCCGTCAGGCATTTCCTGTTCTTTGACCACCACTACATTGGTAAAGCCGATTCTATCTAAAATCTTCCGTACCGGTTTGTTACCGGCACCATGGAAGGGTGTATAGACAAACTTTAAGGTATGCCCCTTTTCTTTGGCAAGTTCCGGATTGATGCATTGTGCTTCTACCTCATCTAAATAGGCTTCTTCTACTTCATCGCCTATCATGACAATCATGCCATCCTTAACTGCCGTTTCAAAATCACATTTTTTAATATCCCGAAACATATCAATCTTGCCGATTTCTTCTAAAACAATGCCGGCAAGTTCGGGATTGAGTTGGGCGCCGTCTGCCCCGTAGACTTTATAACCGTTGTACTTCGCCGGGTTATGGCTTGCTGTAATGGCAATACCGGCAGTCGCCTTTTGATGACGCACAGAGAAAGAGAGTTCCGGCACCGGCTTTAATTCTTCAAAAAGATAAACCTTGATGCCATTTGCCGCCAAAATCATGGCCGCCTCTTTGGCAAAGACATCCGACTTATGCCGGCTGTCATAGGCGATGGTTACGCTTAAATCCCTTGCTCCGGGGTTGGTCTTGATTAACTGATTGGCAAGTCCCTGGGTCGCCTGACCCACCACATAGGTATTCATCCGGTTAGAGCCGGCACCAATCACACCACGAAGTCCCGCGGTACCGAATTCCAATTCTTTATAAAAACGGTCTTTGATTTCCTCTTCGTCACAGATAGCAGTAAGTTCTGCCACCGTTTCCGGATCGGCATTCTTTAACCATCTTTCATATTCCTGTTTATAATCCATGCAAACATCCTCCTGTTTGTTCGTTACTTCATCAATATCATTAGTATACTATAAATCTTATCCAATTACAACCAGAAATTATTGATATTTTCATCAAAGATTTTTAAAATTTTCATTGCTTTTCCGTCACTTCTTTGATATCATAGAATCGAAAGAAAAAACAAGGAGGAATCCAGATGATTATTGGAATTGGCAGTGACCACGGCGGTGTGAACCACAAAAAAACTATCACCGAACATTTAAACGAACTTGGTCATCAGGTCATTGACTACGGAACGGCTCCGGGTGAACCGGCAGACTATCCCGATATTGCAGAAATTGTTGCTAAGGCTTACATAAAAGGGGAATTTGACCTTGGTATTTTAGTCTGCGGTACCGGCATTGGCATGAGCATCTCTGCCAACAAGGTAGACGGCATTCGTGCCGCCCACGCTACCGACTGTTACAGTGCCAAAATGGCAAGAGCCCACAACGACGCCCAGATTTTATGTATTGGGGAACGGATTACCGGTCCGGATTTGGTACTCTCCATTGTGGATGCCTTTGTCAGCGCCGAGCACGAGGGCGGTCGCCATGCACGGCGGGTAGAAAAGATTATGGCACTGGAAAAATAGGCGAATTTGTCGAAATAGACAAAAGTCAGTTTCAAAGATCCGTCTGGTTTTGTCGGGTCGTAGATTTTAAAAGAAATTTATTGCATATTTTGGAATTTGTGATATAATTAACATATTGAGCCAACGAAAGGAGCAAAATTAATGAAGTATTCAAGCGAAGTAGAAAAAATGTGTCCGCTTGCAAAGGGCGCATATCACGGTCCGGCGCCCATTCCCCAGGAGGGAAGATGGACCCAGGCAAAACAGATTAGTGACATTTCCGGTCTGACCCACGGTATCGGCTGGTGTGCACCGCAGCAGGGTACCTGTAAACTGACCCTGAACGTAAAAGAGGGTATCATTCAGGAAGCCCTGGTTGAGACCGTAGGTTGTAGCGGAATGACCCACTCCGCTGCGATGGCATCGGAAATCCTGGTTGGTAAGACCTTGTTAGAAGCCCTGAACACCGACCTGGTTTGTGACGCGATTAACACCGCTATGCGGGAATTATTCCTCCAGATTGTTTACGGCCGTACCCAGACTGCATTTTCCGAAGACGGTCTGCCCATCGGTGCAGGTTTGGAAGACTTGGGTAAGGGTCTTAGATCTCAGGTTGGTACCACCTATGCAACCTTAGACAAGGGTCCCAGATATCTGGAACTGGCAGAAGGTTACATCACCAAGATTGCCGTAGATGATGAGAACCAGATTATTGGTTACAAGTTCGTACACCTTGGCAAGATGATGGAAATGATCATTAAAGGTATGGACGCTAACGAAGCACTGGAAAAGGCAAGCGGTCAGTACGGCAGAGTTGATGATGCAGCAAAACTCATCGACCCCCGGCACGAATAAGATAGGAGGTATGGAAAATGGCTTTATTTGAGAGTTATGAAAGAAGAATCGACCAGATTAATGCTGAACTCGCCAAACACGGTATTTCTTCCATTGAAGAAGCAAAGCAAATCTGTGACGATAAAGGTATTGATGTATACAACATGGTAAAGGGCATTCAGCCCATCTGCTTTGAGAACGCTTGCTGGGCTTACATTGTAGGTGCGGCTATCGCCATCAAAGACGGTGTTACCAATGCAGCAGACGCTGCGGAAAAGATTGGTTTAGGATTGCAGTCTTTCTGTATCCCCGGTTCTGTTGCTGACGACCGTAAGGTTGGTATCGGCCACGGTAACCTGGGTGCAAGACTTCTCCGGGAAGAAACCAAGTGTTTCGCATTCCTAGCCGGTCACGAGTCCTTTGCAGCAGCAGAGGGTGCGATTGGTCTGGCAAGATCAGCCAACAAGGCAAGAAAAGAAGACCTGCGGGTTATCCTGAACGGTCTTGGTAAAGATGCTGCACAGATTATTTCCAGAATCAACGGCTTTACCTATGTACAAACCCAGTTTGACTACCACACCGGCGAGGTAAAGGTAGTAAAAGAAACTGCTTACTCAAACGGTGAACGGGCAAAGGTTCGTTGCTACGGTTCTGACGATGTTCGTGAGGGCGTTGCTATCATGCACTTAGAGGGTGTTGAC
>JAZSKV010000027.1:0-9730 GCA_045534975.1 Ructibacterium sp.
TCTTATACCGAATAAAGACGGTACGGGTATGTACGTATGGCCGAAGAATCAGCTTATTGACTTGACATTCCCACAGGTGCTTGACCGTATGTGCGAGGAGTTCCCCGACCAGTACGCTTTCAAATACACCGAGTGTGACTACACAAGAACCTACACCGAGTTCCGTGACGATGTTGACACCTTTGCAAGAGCTCTTATCACAATGGGAGTTAAACAGGGGGACCATGTGGCAATCTGGGCAACCAATGTCCCCCAATGGTTTATTACGTTCTGGGCAACCACCAAAATCGGTGCGGTATTGGTTACTGTGAATACGGCTTATAAAAGCCACGAGATTGAGTATCTGTTACGCCAGTCCGATACCCATACCCTGGTGATGATTGAGGACTGCAAGGACACCAATTACAAAGAGATTATCGAAGAACTCTGCCCGGAACTTGCTACCATGAAACCCGGCGAGGCACTCTATTCCAAAAAGTTGCCGTTCTTACGGAACGTGGTTACCGTAGGATTCTCCATGGACGGTTGCTTAACTTGGGAAGAAATGTTAGAGCGGGGAGCAGAGATTCCCAAAGAAGAGGTGCGTCGCCGTGCCTCCAAAGTCAAGCCGGACGATGTATGTAATATGCAATATACCTCCGGTACTACCGGCTTCCCCAAAGGGGTTATGCTGACTCACAGAAATATTGTGAACAATGGAAAAACCATTGGTGATAGAATGGATTTATCCACCGCAGACCGGATGATGATTCAGGTCCCCATGTTCCATTGCTTTGGTATGGTGCTGTCTATGACGTCTATGATGACCCATGGCGGAACCTTGCATCCTATGCCCTATTTTTCGCCAAAGTCTTGTCTTGCTTGTATCAATGATGAGCATATCACCTGTTTTAACGGAGTTCCTACCATGTTTATCGCTCTCTTTAACCATCCGGATTTTGCAAAAACGGATTTCTCCTATATCCGGACGGGGATTATGGCAGGTGCGAACTGCCCCGCAGATTTGATGCGCCGGGCAGCGGATGAAATGAACATGAAAGAAATCATCAGCGTTTACGGGCAGACCGAGGCATCTCCTGGCTGTACCATGGGCGAGGTCAATGAGGACATTGACCACCGGGTAGAAACGGTGGGCAGTGCTTTCCCCGGGGTAGAATGTAAGATTATCGACCCGGAAACCGGCGAGGATTTGCCCGACGGTGAGAGCGGCGAGTTTGTTGCCCGCGGCTTTAATATCATGAAGGGTTATTATAAGATGCCCAGAGAAACTGCCAACACCATTGACGCCCACGGGTGGCTCCATACCGGTGATATCTGTTGCCGGACGGAAGATGGCTATTACAAGGTAACGGGGCGGCTGAAAGACATGATTATCCGTGGCGGTGAGAACCTCTACCCCAGAGAGATAGAGGAATTTTATCTCACCCATCCTAAGGTTCGTGACGTGCAGGTGGTAGGTGTTCCCGATACGAAGTACGGGGAAGAATGCTGTGCCTGGGTGATTCTCCATGACGGGGAAACCAGTGACGAGGCAGAGATGATTGTGTACGGTAATGCCTCTATGGCAAGACATAAAGTGCCTCGGTATTTTGTCTTTGTGAAAGAGTTCCCCATGAACGCAGCAGGCAAGATTCTCAAATATAAAATGCGGGAAGAATCCATAGCAATGCTGGGATTGGAAAAATAAAAAAAGATGCAGTTCCTAGGAACTGCATCTTTTTTTTATAACATCTTTATAATACCTTCTTTGGGTTGGAAGCCCAGGGTCTTATTGGTAACCTCTCCGTTTTTGAAAACCATCAGGGTGGGAATGCTCATCACCTGAAACCGGATGGCAAGGTCCGGGTCTTGGTCTACGTTAATCTTGCCAACGGCGATTTCCGGATGCTCCGTGGCGATTTCCTCCACAATCGGTCCTACTAACTTGCAGGGGCCGCACCAATCGGCGTAAAAGTCTATCAGCACCGGCTTTTCGTTTTGCAGTACCAGTTCGTCAAAATTTTCTTTGGTTATTTTCAAAATAGACATTTTGTTTCCTCCTTAGTCTTTGGTTTTATAATAGAGCATACAATGGCAATAGCCCTCAAAGTCCGGGTCTGCCATCTGTGCCCTGAATTCTTCACAAATACATTTATATTCCTCTGTTTTGAAAGTCCGGCAGGGACAGTAGCCGCCTTTGGCTTTTAATCCCTCCTTAATAGTCTTTACCACTTCCGGGTTTTCATTCAGCCGAATCGCCATCAGGATCACTCCTTTTTGTGTTTGCATCCTAGCAAAAAATGTAGTATAATCAGTATAACCGAAAGATAAGAAAAAAGCAATAGCGTGAGGGATGTTTATGGAAATCAAAATCTATCAAGGATTGCCAGAGGAATCCAAGGAAATCCGGGAAGAGGTTTTTGTCCAGGAACAAGGATTTCAGGAAGAATATGACGAGGTTGACGGGATTGCTACCCACTTTGTATTGTTTGAGGGCGCAATGTCGGTTGCTACCTGCCGGGTTTTCCCGGGGGAGGAAAAGGGAGTTTATATCCTGGGTCGGTTGGCGGTGAAAAAGGCATATCGGGGCAAGGGTGTTGGAAGATTGCTTCTCAATGAGGTGGTGAAACACCTGAAAGAACAGGGAGAGCGGTGTGTGGCGCTCCATTCCCAATGGCACGCCAAAGGCTTTTATGAAAAAGTCGGATTTTTACCCTATGGGGAGAAAGACGAGGTAGAGGGTTGCCCCCATATCTGGATGAAAAAGAACTTGTAAGAAAATAGTAACAGAAACCCGTTGACAGCAACGGGTTTTTGTGTTAGAATATGTAGCGTGCTACACGTGAAGGGGGATTGTGATGGGGAAGCATATTGGATATCTGATTAAGAATATCAATGATAAAATCAAAAGCAGAGCAGATGCTGACTTGAAAAACCACAATCTAACCTTATCCCAGAGTCGGGTCATTGCGTTTTTGAGCAGAAACGGCGGGGAATCCACCCAAAAGGAGATCGAGGTGTTTCTGGATATCGCTCATCCCACGGTTGTGGGGATCATATCCCGGATGGAGCGAAACGGATACATCACCTGCATGGTGGATGAGAAAAACCGGCGGAATAAGATGGTTCGGCTGACGGAGCAGGCTGTTTCGGTACGAAGTGAAATTTTGGAAAGAATCGAGCAAGATGAGAAACAAATGCTCCAAAGTCTTTCCCGGGAAGATGTTGAAAATTTGACGCGGATGCTTACCATTATCTATAAGAATGTGGAGTAGACAGCAGAAGGAGAATGTGTATGATTAAGAATTTATTGGCATGCATCAAGGAATATAAAAAGCCAACCTTTTTGACCTTTTTATTTATTGCCGCAGAAGTGGTCATTGAATGCCTGATCCCCTTTATTACGGCGGAATTGGTGAACCGACTGAAAGTTGATTTGGAAATCAAAGCCCTGCTGACCATAGGTGCTTCGTTGGTTGTTATGGCGATGGTATCGCTGCTTTGCGGTGCCATTGCCGGCTATACCAGCGCCAAGGCATCTGCCGGATTTGCGAAAAATATCCGGAGCAATCTTTTTGACAGGGTGCAGGAGTTCTCCTTTGAGAATATTGATCGATTTTCCTCCTCCTCTCTGGTAACCCGCCTGACCACTGACGTCACCCATGTTCAGATGTCCTATCTCATGCTGATCAGAACGGCGGTGCGGTCCCCGCTGATGTTTCTGTTCGCCGTGATTATGGCTTATATCATGGGCGGTGCCCTGTCCACGGTGTTTGTCATTGTGATTCCGTTTTTGGTGACCAGTCTGCTTCTCATTTCCCGAAAAGCCATGCCGGCATTTCACCGGGTCTTTAAGAAATATGACAAATTAAACGAGTCCATTGAAGAAAACGTGAGAGCGGCACGGGTGGTAAAAGGGTTTTCCCGGCAGGAATATGAAAAAGAGAAATTTACCGTTGCTGCCGATGAAATTCGTCAAAATTTTACCAAGGCAGAGCGGATTGTTGCCTTTAACCATCCTGTTATGCAGGTGTGCTTGTATTTTGTCATGATTTTTGTGTTGACGGTGGGTTCCTATCTGGTCATTACCAGCCGGGGACAGAACTTGGACATCGGGCATATTTCGGCAATGCTCACCTACGGCATGCAGATTCTCATGTCCTTGATGATGCTGTCTATGGTCTATGTGATGATTACCATTTCTATGGAATCCATGAAAAGAATTAACGAGGTGCTCAGTGAAGCCCCCTCTCTTACCAACTCGGAAAATCCGGTCAAAGAGATGAAAGACGGGTCGATTGATTTTAACAAGGTTAGTTTTAAATATTCGAAAAAATCTAAGAAAAATGCATTGTCCCATGTGGATTTGCATATCAAATCGGGCATGACCGTGGGGATTATCGGTGGCACGGGTTCCAGCAAATCCTCGCTGGTACAACTGATTCCCCGGCTTTATGATGCGACAGAGGGAGCCGTTTTGGTGGGCGGTGTTGACGTCAGGGACTATGATTTGAAAATCCTCCGGGATAACGTGGCGATGGTGCTCCAGAAAAATCAGTTGTTCTCGGGAACCATCAAAGAAAATCTTCGGTGGGGCAATGAAACTGCTACCGATGAGGAAATTGTAGAGGTATGCAAACTGGCACAGGCAGATGAATTTATCTCGGCGTTTCCGGATGGCTATGACACCTATATTGAGCAGGGCGGCACTAATGTTTCCGGCGGTCAGAAACAGCGGCTTTGTATTGCCAGAGCGTTGCTAAAAAAACCCAAGATTTTAATCTTGGACGATTCCACCAGCGCGGTGGACACCCGCACCGATGCTCTGATTCGGAGGGCATTCAAAGAATATATCCCCCAGACCACCAAGTTGATCATCGCCCAGCGGATTTCCTCGGTGCAAGAGGCGGATATGATTATCGTGATGGAAAATGGTGGGGTATCGGCAGTTGGTAACCATGAAGAACTTATGAAACAAAGCGACATCTACCGGGAAACCTTTGAGCAGCAGACCTACGGAAAGGGGGACAACGACCATGAAGCATAAACAGCCATCCGGCAAAGGAAACCATCTCTTTCGTGTCTTAAAATTGTTGGCAGGCTCCTATCCGGTTCTCTTTCCACTGACCTGCATCTGCATTGTCATCTCTGCCATCACAGCGGCAATGCCGGCGATTTTTCAGCAGAAAGTTCTTGCAGATATTGGCGTCTGGTATACCACTGGCGATTGGGCGGGTGCGTCAAAAGTAATACTTCCTAAGGTGATGACCCTGGCATCTTTTTATGTGATATCCATGATTGCGATTGTGGTATATACCCAGTTGATGGCATATATCTCCCAAGGATTTTTAAGCAAACTCCGGTGTAAGATGTTTGCCAAGATGCAGGATTTGCCCATTCGATATTTTGACACCAACAAGCACGGCGATATCATGAGCCACTATACCAATGATATTGATGCCCTGCGGCAGTTGATTGCCCAATCTCTGCCAACCATCTTACAAGCGGTCATTGTTGTAGTCAGCGTCTTTTTCATTATGATTTATTACAGCCTGTGGATGACCGTGGTGGTGCTCTTTGGCGTATGGGCGATTTCCTTTGTGTCAAAAAAAGTGGGCAGCGGTTCAGCGAAATATTTTATCCGCCAGCAAAAATCCCTGGGTCGGGCAGAGGGCTTTATCCAGGAGATGATGAGTGGACAGAAAGTGGTCAAGGTATTCAACCACGAAAACCAATGCCGGGAAGATTTCAAGGGTCTGAATGAACAGTTGTTTCAAGATAGTTTTAAGGCAAATGCCTATGCCAATGTGTTAGGACCTATTATCCAGAATATCGGAAATATTTTGTATGTATTGATTGCCACCTGCGGCGGCGTTCTGCTCCTTGCTAAGGTGCCCAACCTTTCTATCTCTGCCATCATCACGGGGGTCGGCGTGTTGACCATTGATGTGATGATTCCCTTTTTGAATATGGCAAAACAATTTACAGGGAACGTCAATCAGGTGACCCAGCAAATCAATTCCATTGCCATGGCGCTGGCTGGCGCAGAACGGGTTTTTCAATTGATTGATGAAGAAGCCGAAACCGACGAGGGTTATGTAACCCTGGTCAATGCGGAGGTGGATGCAGAGGGTAATCTTAGAGAAACTCAAAAGCATACCGGAAAATGGGCGTGGAAACACCCCCACAGCGACGGCAGTCTTACCTATACGCCCCTTGCCGGGGATGTGCGGATGGTAGATGTGGATTTTGGCTATACCGAAGATAAAATGGTGTTGCATAACGTCAGTGTCTATGCAGAACCGGGACAAAAGGTTGCTTTTGTCGGCGCAACGGGAGCGGGAAAAACCACCATTACCAATTTGTTTAATCGGTTTTATGATATTGAAGATGGGAAAATCCGTTACGATGGCATCAACATCAATAAAATCAAGAAATCGGATTTGCGGCGTTCTCTGGGTCTTGTCTTGCAGGAAACCAATCTCTTTACCGGCACGGTGATGGATAATATCCGGTATGGCAAGTTAGACGCCACAGAGGAAGAATGTATCAATGCAGCAAAACTGGCAGGAGCAGATGATTTTATCACCCGCCTACCGGATGGCTACGATACCATGCTTACCAATAACGGAGAAAACCTCTCCCAGGGTCAGCGGCAACTTATTGCCATTGCCCGGGCGGCGGTGGCTGACCCGCCGGTTATGATTCTTGATGAGGCGACATCATCCATTGATACCAGAACCGAACAAATTGTCCAAAAAGGTATGGATAAACTGATGGAGGGCAGAACCGTCTTCGTCATTGCCCACAGACTATCTACCGTAAAGAATTCTGATGTGATCATGGTGCTGGACCATGGCAGCATTATTGAACGAGGTACCCATGACGATTTGATTGCCCAAAAAGGAACCTATTATCAGTTATATACCGGTGCTTTTGAACTGGAATAGAACCAATAACAATAATCATTATTAATAATAAAAGCCGTAAACGGTATCCGTTCACGGCTTTTATTGTATAGATTTTTTCTCATAAAAAGTCCTGCACTGTACGTTTTATAGGACAAGTTCCCTGGTATGATAAAGACACAGAGAAAGAAAGGAGTGTCTATCATGGGAATGCTTTTGACGATATTATTATTTATGATGGGAGTATCGAGTGCCATCGGGGTAATGGAGTGGGCAGAAGAAAAGGCGGAAAAAGCCAGACGTGCGGTACGGATTCGACTGCGGAGGGGAAAAATCCGAAAGTTCCCGACGGGAGAAGCCATGCCTTGTGCCTGTGGGTATGAACATAAGTAAAAAAAGAGTGATGATATTACTTTCATCACACTTTTTTGGCGGAGCGGACGGGCTTCGGACCCACCAGCCTGACGGCAACACGGTTTCGAAGGGCTTTTGAGTCAGTTTTGAGTCGGCTTGCGAGACAAATAGGTTAGAGCAATTAAGCAGAAGTTAAGGAAAGTTTGAAAACGATAAAATATCCGTAAAATCATGGCTTTGAGGGGTTAAAAACCTTCAAAGCCTTTTGTGCGCTCGAATTTCTCGTATTGCCATTTCTAACGCTTTTGGTTCCGTTTTGGTTAGAAAAATGTTAGAAAACTATTAGGAGAATAATTTTAAAAAATCATTGACATTATAACGGTAAAGCGTTATAATATATACCAAGGAGGCGATGCAATATGATGCTTGAAAAAATTTTGAAAGATAAAAATATTTCTGTATATAAGTGTGCAAAGGAAAGTAACATTCCATATACAACTTTGCTTGAAATAGTCCGAGGAAAAACAAATATAGAAAACTGCTCTGCCCAAACGGTATATCGCCTTTCCAAAATTGTTGATATGTCTATGGAAGAACTTCTTGAAAAATGCAGTGTTCCGGACAGAGTTGCTTTTGAAACCTTTAAAAGTCAGATTTGCCACATTGTGAAAAATAAAGGCGATATTGATTTTATTATTGATACTTTAAATGATGATGATGTAAATAGGTATTGGGAATTAAAATGGTATCCTGAGGCTTTCTATACACTTGCTATGCTTGATTATCTGAGCAATGAAAACGAACTACCTTTGGCTGACAAGTATGAGTCGATCAGAGCGTGTTCATTAAAAGAACCTTTGTATCCAAGAGATATTATATTGGCATCAAAAATCAATAATAATTCCGATTTAAAAGAAATGGCTGTTAAGGAAGCTATTCCGGAGTTTATGAGGTTTAATATTGTTGAAAGAGGTGTGAGAGATGTCTTCTAATTTTAGTTTTACCAAAGAAAATCTCGATATGTATTTAAAAGAACTTGCTAAGGAATACAAAAAAAGAAATAAAAATGTTCCGGCGGAACTTATATTAGTAGGCGGAGCATCTGTTCTCATTAACTATGGGTTTCGTGAAATGACAACAGATATTGATGCGATTATCATGGCGGAACGAGCGATGAAAGAAACAATAAATGCAGTTGGTGATAAGTTTGGTTTACCGAATGGATGGATTAATACGGATTTTACCAAAACAAATTCATATTCCAAAAAACTGATTGAACATTCGGTGCATTACAGGACATATTCAAATATTGTTGATATCCGCACAATAAAGGCAGAGTATCTAATTGCAATGAAGTTAATGGCAGGTAGAAAATATAAAAAAGATTTGTCCGATATTGTTGGGATTTTAAATGAGCAACAAAAACAAGGAAATCCTATCACTTTTGAGATGATAGATAAGGCTGTTGTTGAATTATATGGCAATTGGGATAAAATAGAGAAAGACAATGTTGATTTCCTGAAATCAGTTCTTAAAGAGGAAAATTTAGAAACATTATTTGCAGAAGTAATTCAGGAAGAACTTGAGTCTAAATCAACTATATTGGAAATAAACAAAAACTATCCGGATTTGGTTAAAGCAGATAATATAAATGAAATATTAGAAAAGGCAAGGAAGAAAAAAGATAAAAACACGAAAGAATAAATTCCTTTATAGACTTATCAAAATTTCTGTGATATGATTGTGTTAACGAGAAGAGTTCGAAATGGCTGAAACCGTTTTTTAGGCTTGCGAGTCAAGTAGGTTAGAGCAATTAAGCGGAATTTAAGAGAAGTTAAAAAACGATAAAAACACCACAAAATCAAGGCTTTGAGGGGTTAAAATCCTTCAAAGCCTTTACTGCGCTCGATTTTTTGGTATTGCCACTTTTACCCTCTTTTCTAACCATTTCTGCTAGAAAAATGTTAGAAAAGTATATGGAATGATAAAATAGTTTGACGGAACAACTATACCTTAAAAACAAATAATAAATAAGGGTAAATTTACCGAGTGTATTGACAATTCCCTTAATATATGATAATATTTAAGGGAAAGAAAGGAGGTTAAGGGCATGAGAATATTTAATTATTCGATAATCAAAGAACATAAATGGGATTCTGAACTTCTCGGTCTTGTAGCTGGCATATATAAAGAAGCTGGAAAACAGGACTTCTATTTAAAGATGCGCCCGGAAGAGCTTGAAAAACTTGTGGAAATCGCAAAGGTACAAAGCACAGAGTCTTCCAATGCAATCGAAGGTATCGTTACAACAAACACACGTATTAAACAACTTGTAGCAGAAAAAACGACTCCCAGAACCCGTGATGAACAAGAAATTGCGGGATACAGAGATGCTCTTAATATTATCCATGAGAACTTTGATGCAATTCCAATTTCTAAAAACTATATCTTACAACTTCATAAAATAATGTACAGTCATATGAATAACC
>JAZSKV010000116.1:0-16061 GCA_045534975.1 Ructibacterium sp.
AACAACAACCAGAACAACAACCAGAATAACAATCAAAACAACAATCAGAACAATAAGAATCAGAACAGAAGCAACTAATGATTTTGGCTTTTGGAACGTGCCGGTCTTTTTTAAGACCGGCATTGGCTTCAAGATACATAAAACAGAATCTGTATCAGCTTTCAAAAACTGTAAGAGTAAAAAAGAGAAATGGTAGGATACTAATATAGAGAGGAAACCATCCTCTCTAAGGGGTTAGTATGAAACAAAGCAAAAGATCTGGAATGAAGGTTTTATCCGGACTCTTGGGACTTTTTTTATCCTTGGGACCCACATCGGGATTTGCGGCGGCAGAGCGGCTGATTCCGGTGGGACAAACCGTTGGAGTCACCCTCGATATGAAAGGTGTAACCGTTGTGGATACCACCGATGTTGAGGACAAAGACGGAAATCTTTCATCTCCGGCGAAAGAAGCAGGACTAAGAGCCGGCGATGTCATAGAATCCATGAACGGAAAACCCGTTGATTCTGCCAAGGATTTAGAAGAAATCATTACCAAACAGGGCGGAGAAGAACTAACCATCCGGATGAAGAGGGACAAAGAGGAAAAAGAATGTCATCTCACACCTGTTTTATCCGGAACCGATGGAGTATACCGTCTGGGGATCTGGATTAAAGATGCCGCATCAGGGATTGGTACCGTCACTTATGTAGATCCTGAAACCGGGGAGTTTGGTGCCCTGGGTCACGGGATTGCAGAGACGCCGGAGAGTGAGGCTATTGAAGTCAAAGGCGGTGAAATTTTAGATGCCAGTATTGTTTCGATACAAAAGGGCGGCAAAGGCCAGCCGGGAGAACTGGTAGGCGTTTTCACCGAGGATGACAAAAAATTGGGTAGTGTCTATGCCAATACCTCAGTGGGACTCAGAGGAACCATAGATCAAGGGGCAGATTTACAGCCTATCATGGATGCTGTTCCGGTGGCGGAGCGAAGCGAGGTAGAAACCGGTAACGCAGAAATTTTATCCAACGTGGAAGAAGGAAGTATTGAAAGATTTTCGGTAGAGATTCAGAAAATTAATCGTGATACAGACAACCCAAAAGGAATGGTGATCAAAGTAACAGACCCCAAATTATTGGAAAAAACCGGCGGTATTGTCCAGGGAATGTCGGGTTCGCCTATTTTGCAAAATGGTAAAATTGTGGGAGCTGTGACACATGTTTTTGTCAATGACCCGACACGCGGATACGGCATTTTCATCGGGAATATGCTAGAGTAACCAGAACAAGTTGAAAAGAAGTTAAAAAAGAGTCTGCAAATTGACAGACTCTTTTTTCATTGCTTTTTTCTTTGTCTTATGATAGAATAATTGGAAAGAGAATGCAGGTGAAAACCTATTGAACCAAAAAGAAACGAAAGGGGTTATCCGTGATGGCAATGGAATGGACCAAAGAACAACTGGCAGCCATTGAAACCAAAGGCAGCAGTATTCTGGTTGCCGCAGCTGCCGGTAGCGGTAAGACGGCGGTCTTGGTAGAGCGTATCATTCGCCGGATTTGTGACCCCAAAGACCCGGTATCGGTGGACCGCCTGTTGGTGCTGACCTTTACCGAGGCGGCAGCCAATGAGATGAAACGCAAGATTGCCACTGCCATGGAGGAGAGACTTCGGGAAGAACCGGACAACCAATGGCTCCGGGACCAGAGCCTATTGGTTCCGTCGGCACATATTTCCACCGTTCATGCTTTTTGTAAGACCATCTTGCAGAACAATATTCATAAAACCTCTCTGCCGGCAGATTTTACTTTGATTGATGATAATGAAAATACTGTCTTGTTGAAGCAAGCGTTGGATCAGGTTCTAGAACGGTATTATGCCCGGATTGAGAAGAAAGAGGACTTCCGGGATTTGACGGTGGGATACGGCGGCACCAAGTCTGATGAAAATCTCAGAAATACCATTTTAAAACTCTATCACTTTGTCCGCAGTCTTGCCTATCCGGAGCAGTGGCTCCGGTCAACAGCAGGGCAGTATCAAAGGGTTTGGAAGAGCCGGAGCCTTTCCGATGGTGTTTGGGCATTGTTGTTGAAAGAACTCTGCGAGGAACTGGTGAAAGAGGTATATTGCGGCTTGGATAGAATCTGGCATATCGTAGAAACGGAAGTGCCCAGCGACCACAAATATTTTGCCTATTATCAAAATTTGCTGGTAAATTTCACAACTGTTTTTAAACTGGTGTTAGAAGGTAATGCAGATATAGCAACCCTTGATGCCTGTGCAAAAGCCTTTGTGATGCCAAGAACCCCGGTGAAAACCGGACTTTCTGAGGGTACTGTCAACCGGATTAATCACATCAAAAAACAACTGGTGACAGAACCTATCAAAGAATTGCAGACCTACCTTGCGGATTTAGAACCGGAACGGTTAGAACGGGTGATTCTTTGCAGCCCCAGAATCCGGACCCTGAAACAGTTGGTGCGGCAGACAGAACGGTTGCACCGCAGTTTGAAACGGGAACGGGCGGCACTGGATTTTGGTGATTTGGAACATGAGATGATGCACCTGATTGCTGACCGAAAAGGTCGGCCTACCCAAGTGGCAAAAGCGTTACAGAACCGTTTTGTGGAAATTCTGGTAGACGAATACCAGGATACCAATAATATTCAGGAAACCATCTTCCGGACACTATCCCGCCAGGAAAAGAATATCTTTATGGTAGGTGATTTAAAACAGAGCATCTATCGGTTCCGGAACGCCGACCCCAATATCTTTGCAGAAAAATACCATCGCTATTTAAAAGGCGACGGTGGTGTTTGTATTCGCCTTTTCAAAAATTTCCGTAGCCGGCGTGAAGTCGTTGGTGCAGTCAATGGTGTTTTTTCAGGATTGATGAAAAAGGAGACCGGTGGCATCGACTATACCCCGGAGGAATATTTAATTCCTGGTGCAGTATACCCGGAAATAGACGCGGATTTTACCAGTGAACTTTTGTTGACGGATGTGTCAGTAGAGAAGGAAAATCCGGAAAGCCAGGATTTTGAGATGTCCCCAACTTTGTTGGAAGCAGAAACGGTTGCAAAACGGATTCGCCGGATGGTGGACAACCGGGAAATCCGAGTAACCGATAGCGTTACAGGGGAACTTCGCCCGGTGCGGCTGGGGGATATTACCATCTTGGTTCGAAATAAAACCAGAGTTGCGGAACTGGAACAGATGTTGGCGGTCTATAACATTCCTACCATCAGCGAGGTAGGGCAGAAGTATCTGGATTCTTTGGAAGTATTAACGGTCTTAAACTTTTTGCAAATCATCGATAATCCCCGGCAGGATATCCCTCTGCTGGCGGTTCTTCGCTCTGTGATTTTCCGGTTCACACCGGAGGAATTGGCTGCCATCCGGCTTTCTGCCAAAGGCGATTTTTATACGGCACTCGTGGAAGCGGCAGATAGAGGAGATAGCAAAGCGAGGACGTTTTTAGAAACCTTGGAGCAGTTGCGCAGTGACGCGGTGCATCAAGGGGTAGACCAACTGATTTGGCAGATTTGTCATCGGCTTCACTATTTGGATTTGGTGGGTGCTATGCCGGGAGGACGGGTGCGACAAGCGAACCTGAATCTTTTGTATGAGCGTGGTGCTGAGTTTGAACAAGGTGCCTTGCGGGGGCTATTCCGGTTTATGGAATATATCGAAAGCCTGCGGAGTAATGGTGCAGATATGAAAGGGGCACAGGCCTTTTCGGGTGCAGAAGATACTGTTTCGATTATGACAATTCATAAATCAAAAGGTTTGGAATTCCCCGTGGTATTTCTCTGTTATATGGACAGTGAATTCAACGAGCGTGACGCTTCTGCTTCAGTAATTTGGCATGAGGATGTGGGGATTGCCATGGACTATGTGGATACCAAGTTGCGGATTCGTTATCCAACCCTTGTCCGGCAGATGACCAGAGAGAGAATTCTCAGGGATTCCCGGGCAGAAGAGATGCGACTTTTCTATGTGGCAATGACCCGCGCTAAGGAAAAATTAGTGTTGTCCACCCTGGTGGGAACTCGGTATGACTCTTGGAAAAAAGCCACACCGGTCCATGGGAAAGATTTACCGGCAGGGGTGATTCGCCGGCAAAAAAGTATGCGGGATTGGTTGCTTTCCTATCTGCTCTCCCATCCGTCAGCCGACAAGTTGCGGGAAATGGCAGATTGTTGTGACGTCTTGCCGGATACCGGTATGGACTTTGGAATTGATATGTGCTGGACAAAACCGGAGATAAAGAACACCGCTGAAGAAAAATATCCTGTTCCTGTACGGGAAAAAGAGGAGCCGATATTGCCGGCCGTGGGAAAAGCCATCATGGAACGGTTGGAGTATGAGTATCCTTATGGAGAATTGGGGAAGATACCGGTAAAGATGTCGGTCAGTGAACTCAAACGCAGAAATATGCCGGAGGAGGAATATCTGCCCAGTATCCTCCCGGTAAAACAAATGGTCCTGACTGAGCAAAGCCGGATTGGCGGCGCGGAGCGGGGTACCATTACCCACTATGTGATGCAGCATATGGATTTTGCAAAGACGGAGCGGGAAGAAGATGTGGCGGCACAACTGGATGGGATGGTACAAACCGGGCTTATCAGCGGGCGGCAACGGTCTGCGGTATCTGCCAAAGAGATTTTAGGGTTTTTCCAGCATCCTTTGGGAATGCGTTTGAAACATGCAACGCGGATAGAGCGGGAATTTGATTTTTATATGGAGATTCCGGCAGAGAAACTCAGCGGAAAACTAAAAGAAGCCGACAAAGCCGAACCAGTGCTTTTGCAGGGAATTGCCGATTGTTTCTTTTATGAAGACGACGGCGTGGTTTTGATTGATTATAAAACCGACCGGATTGAAGCAAACGAGGCGGAAATGCGGGCAAATTGGTACAAAGACCAAATCGAGTATTACACAGAGGGATTGACCAAAGTGTTGGAATGCCCGGTTAAGGAACGATATCTGTATTTCCTCCATTGTAATGAGGCTGTGGCAATTTAAAAGAAAGGATGGACAAGATGAAAGGTTTGATTTTTTCGATTACAGCGGGACAAGGTCATAACCAGACAGCCAAAGTCATGGCAGAGGCTTTAGAAAATAATGGCGTGAAATGCAAGTATATGGATGTCTATGAATATATTCATCCCCGGCTTTCCGAGTCGCTATCCAAACTCTATCTTATGTCTGCCAAAAGTGTGCCCAAGATTTACGGCGGCGGCTATCGGATGTTAGAGAAAAAGGACCCCTATAACGGAAAAGTTCTCCCCAAACTCACCAATATTTTGCTGGCACGGAAACTCTTGAAAATGATCCGGGAAGAAAGCCCTGATTTTATCATTTGTACCCATGTCTTTGCAGCATTGCTGGTGACCTATCTTATGGACCATTTGGATAAGAATATTCGCACTATTGGCATTGTTACTGATTTTACCATTCATCCTTTCTGGGAGGACACCTGCTTAAATGATTATGTGATTGCCAGTGACCTTTTGATTCATCAAGGGGTACAAAAGGGAATTCCAGAAGAAAAGTTCCGACCCTTTGGGATTCCCATCGACCCGAAGTTCACCAGGGAAATGACCAAGGAAAAAGCCTGCCTGGCGCTGGGGATTCCAGTAAAGAAGACGGTTCTGGTCATGAGTGGAAGCATGGGTTTTGGCAATGTCTTAGATGAGATTAAAGAAATCGATGCCTTGCCCTTGGATTTTCAAATTATCAGCATTTGTGGAAACAACCGGAAACTCAAAGAACAGATTGACAAATTAAAAACTAGTAAGCCGATTTATAATTTCGGCTATGTCAATAATGTGGATGTGTTTATGGATGCAGCAGATTGTATCGTGACCAAGCCAGGGGGCTTGACCACCAGCGAAGCGCTGGCAAAAAATCTGCCTATGTTGATGAACAATCCGGTGCCGGGACAAGAAGACCGGAATGTAGAATTTTTGCTCAACGCCGGTGCGGCAATGAAAATTAGCAAGACTTTCCCCTTAGATGAGGCCCTATATCAACTGTTTTCCAACGAAGAGCGTTTAGAGGTTTTGAACCGTTCCATCTGCTTCTTGCGGAAACCAAATTCTACTATGGACTTAGTCCAGTATATTTTATCATTATAATTTACAAAAGAATCATCGCAGAGTGTACCACTCTGCGATATTTTTTTATCTCCTATATTGCAAAGTTTTGGCGGATATGTTATGATAATATAATAAGAAAAGTTTCGTGAAAAACCATGGAGGAAATCAAGGAGAGGGTAACAATGAAACTATCAAAAGTAAAAGAACTTTTGCAAGCGGAAGTTTACGCCGGGGAGGACTTGCTTAACGAGATTGAAGTCAAAGAGGCTTGCGGCAGCGATTTGATGAGTGATGTGCTGGCTTTTGTGAAAGAACAGGGATTGCTCCTTACCGGGCTTCAAAATTCCCAGGTGATCCGCACCGCGGAGATGATGGATATGCAGGCGGTGGTCTTTGTTCGGGGTAAGGAGCCGGATGCAGAGATGATTCGGGTGGCAAAGATGATGGATATCGCACTGCTCAGTACGGCGTATCCCATGTTTCAGTCCTGTGGGATTTTATACCAAAACGGCTTGACAGCAGGAGGAAAGGCAGGAGAAGAAGTTGAGTAATGGTATGAATCTTCGTTATTTGGTAGACGGGGACGATTTTACCCGTGCAGGAGAAATTTCCAGCAAGGTGAAAAAACAATTAAAGCAACTGGGCTTTCCCCCGGAAGTAGTTCGCCGTGTTGCTATTATTATGTACGAAGCAGAAATCAATATGGTGATCCACGCCAACGGCGGTGAAATTAAGGTGGAGATTACCCCAGAGCAAATTCACCTTGTATTTTCGGATACCGGTCCTGGAATTCCCGATATCCAGAAAGCCATGCAGGAGGGTTTCTCTACTGCCAGCCATGAAGTGCGTGAACTTGGTTTTGGCGCAGGCATGGGTCTTCCAAACATGAAAAAGAATTCCGATGCCATGCATATCGACACCGAGGTTGGTGTTGGGACTACTATTGACCTGATTGTAAAAATTTAGAATACAGGGGAGGTAGGGCTCTATGGAACAGTCTTACTGGCATTCCGTCACCTTAGACCGGGAAGCTTGTCGGGGTTGTACAAATTGCTTGAAACAATGCCCCACCCAGGCGATTCGGGTCCAGAATGCAAAAGCAAAAATATTAAAAGAACGGTGTATTGACTGCGGAGAATGCATCCGGGTCTGTCCTTATCATGCAAAACAGGCGGTCACAGACAAGATGATCTGTTTGCAGAACTATGCCTATACCATTGCGTTGGTGGCACCGGCGTTTTACGGTCAGTTTTCCAGAACCGAGGATTGTGATTTGATTCTCACAGCACTTTTGGAAATGGGTTTTGATGATGTCTATGAAGTAGCAAGAGGTGCCCAGGAAATCAGTATGGCAACACGGGACTTGCTTGGGAGTCAAGAACTGATGAAACCGGCGATTTCTTCTGCCTGCCCGGCAGTAAGCCGGTTGATTGCCGTGCGGTTTCCCAATTTGATTAACCATATCATTCCATTGCGGTCGCCCATGGAACTTTCCGCCGAGGCGGCAAGACGGGAGGCGGTGGAAAAAACCGGATTAAAACCGGAGGAAATCGGCATCTTCTTTATCAGTCCTTGTGCGGCAAAGGCTACCGCGGTCAAAGATGGTATCACCGTGCAGAAATCTCATGTAGACGGAGTTATCTCTATGAAAGATGTCTATTTGAGAATGGCACAACAAATCGGCAGTATTAAGGATGTGAAGCAACTTTCCAAAGCAGGAAGCCTTGGCGCTCTTTGGGCAACCAGCGGCGGTGAGGCAAAGGGAAGTCAGGCGCTTCGCAGTATCTCCGTAGATGGCATACATAATGTTTTGAAAGTATTAGAAGATATCGAAGACGATAAACTTTCCGATATTGAATATGTGGAAGCCTTGGCATGCCCTGGTGGCTGCGTGGGTGGTCCTCTGGCGGCAGAAAATAATTTTGTGGCGCAGTCCCGTATTAAGCGGCTCTGTAAAGAACTACCGGTCCAGAGAGAAGATATTCCCAAAGAAATTCCCAGAACATGGGACGGTGCCCCGGTTTACCGACCGATTATGGAATTGAATCAGGATTTGGGTCGTGCCATGGAAATGGCCATGGAGATTGAGGACTTGGCAGAGAAGTTGCCGGGTCTGGACTGCGGTTCCTGTGGTTCTCCCAGTTGCCGGGCTTTGGCAGAAGATATTGTCAGGGGCTATGCCCAGGAGACAGACTGTATCTTTGTTATGCGGGAACAGTTGAAAGATCTTTTGCAACATGTAAAAGAAAACCACATTGCCATTCCTCAGGAACTTTTAGAGGGATGGGAGGACAAGGAAAAATAGAAAGAAGGACAGAGAGATGAAGAAGAAACTGGCACCGCTCTTTGTGGTGCTGGCAGGTACCCTGTGGGGTGTGATGGGAATTTTTGCCCGTCACTTTAACGGCCTTGAACTCAAAGCATTGGATATCGGCTGGATTCGGGTCTTTTTCGGATTTCTGGCAGTTGGAATTTATTTAGGGTTGTTCCATCGGGAACTTCTTAAAATTCGTTTTGAGGATTTGTGGTGCTTTTTGGGCACCGGTATTTGCAGTTTGTTTTTGATGAACCTGACTTACTATACTGCCATTGAAAAAACTTCTCTGGCGGTGGCAGGGGTGCTTCTTTATACCGCACCGATTTTTGTGATGCTGGCAAGTGCCTTGCTTTTCCGGGAAAAGATTACAGGGAAAAAGGTTTTGGCATTCATCTTGGCATTTTTAGGTTGTGGGTTTGTATCCGGACTGGGTTCGGACAGTTCTGTTTCCTTGGAGGGATTCCTTTGGGGAATTGCCTCGGGACTTGCCTATGCCTCCTATTCGATTTTCGGGCGGTATGTGGTAAAACGGGGTTACGGTGCCTGGACCATGATTTTTTACACCTTTTTGTTCTGTCTGTTGGCACATTCCGTCACCTGTGATTGGCATCTGGTAGGAGAAACTGTTCTCAACATCCGGGAACTTCCCTGGACGGTGGGACTTGGTGTTGTCACAGCGTTTCTGCCCTTTTTCTTTTACAGCAGTGGTCTTGCTGCTATGGAGAATAGCCGTGCGTCCATCCTGGCATCGGTAGAACCGGTGGTGGCAACCTTGACCGGCGTCTTAGTCTTCCGGGAAACCTTGTCCCTTTCCGCTATCTTTGGTATTGGGTTGGTTCTTTCGGCAGTTATTATGTTATCCTTGCAGAGGGGTGAAAAAAGATGAAAGTATTAGAAATTGCAGAAAAATTAAACCTGACCTTAGTGGCAGGTTTGGATAACGGTGAAGTTTCCGGTTGCTATATCGGGGATTTGATGAGTCTTGCCATGGACCGGTTGGAAGAGGGCAATGACGGGTTTACCATTCAAACAAACTTGAATGTGGTGGCAGTTGCAGCCTTGAAAGAGGCGGGTTGTGTGATTTTGGCAGACGGCGCAGTACCGGATGCTGATGCGAAGGCAAAAGCCGACGATGAGGGGATTCCTATTTTGGTATCGGACAAATCCGCTTACACCCTTGCTAATGAATTAGGGGCGCTTTCTCTATGAAATACTATTACGATATGCATATCCATTCTGCCCTTTCTCCCTGCGGGGATGAGGATATGACGCCCAATAATATTGTCAATATGGCACGATTAAAAGGTCTTGATATCATTGCAGTCACCGACCATAACACTTGCGGCAATGTTCGTGCTGTCATGGAGGTGGCAGGGGACCAAATTCTGGTGGTGCCGGGAATGGAAATTGAATCTTCCGAGGAAGTTCATATCCTTGGTTATTTCCCCAGCATTGAGGCGGCGGAGAAGATGGAGGAATTACTCAAAAAAAATAGTACCCCCGTGAAAAACCGCCCCGAGATTTTTGGGAGACAACTGTACTTAGATGCCCAGGACGAAATCCTGGGGGAAGAAGAACGACTTCTGGTGATGGCAAGTGGTTTGACTGCCAGGGAGGTCTTTTATCTGGTTCGGGAACTGGGGGGAGTCCCGGTACCGGCGCATATTGACAGAACCAGTTACAGTATGATATCCAACCTTGGCTTTTTGCCGCCGGAACTGGAAATTGGTCCCGTAGAGATTACCGGTGCCAACCGGGAGGTATGGAGCAAGGATTATGCCGCACACACCATTTTGACCAGTTCCGATGCCCACTACTTAGGTGATATGGCAGAACCCATGTGGTTTATGGATATAAAAGACAAAAAAATCGCCGAAATTTTGGGTATTTTGACAAATAAAAAATGTTGATTTTACTGGTCTTTTTTCGAAATATGTGATATAATGAATTGGTTGTTAAAAAATTATCAATTTTGTAAAATAATCAAACGGTATAGATCGCCGAATGTATGATTTTTTAGGAGGTAAGAGCAAATGAAACAAAACACCCTTCCCTTTCAGGGAACGCCGGAACAGGAAGAGCAACTGAAAAAGGTCATTGCGGCACATAAAGACCAAAAGGGCGCAGTAATTCCGGTTCTGCATGAGGCACAAAACATTTATGGGTATCTGCCCATGGAAGTGCAGAAGATGATTTCAGAGGGGCTGAATGTTCCCTTGGCAGAAATCTATGGTATTGTTACTTTCTATGCACAGTTCTCTTTGAATCCTAAGGGTAAATACCAGATTGGTGTTTGCTTGGGTACCGCTTGCTATGTAAAGGGTAGCGGCGATATCCTGGATGAAGTCAAGAAGATTTTAAACATCGAGGTTGGCGAATGTACCCCTGACGGAAAGTTCTCTCTGGATGCAACCCGGTGTATCGGTGCTTGTGGTCTGGCTCCGGTCATCACCATTAACGAAGACGTATATGGTCGTCTTGGCAAGGGTGAAATTGCGGACATCTTGAAGAAGTACGAATAATTTCAATATCGTAAATTATGAAAGAGTTATCATTACACATTCTGGATATCATGCAAAATTCCATTGTAGCCGGTGCCACCTTAGTGGAACTGGACCTTGTGGAAGATAGCGAAGAAGATGTTTTGAAGTTTACCATCACCGATAACGGCTGTGGCATGCCGGAGGAAATGGTACAGGCGGTGATAAGCCCCTTTACCACTTCCCGAACCACCCGAAAGGTTGGCCTGGGGATTCCTCTTTTAAAGGCGGCGGCAGAACAGACCGGTGGCGGTATCCGCCTTTCCTCTAAAGTGGGGGAGGGGACGGTAATCGAAGCGACCTTTGGTTATAGTCACATTGACCGGCAACCCTTAGGTAGTATGGCAGAGACCATGCTGGGCTTGATTACATCCTATGAAACCATCGACTTTGTTTATCATCACAGGGTAAATCAAGAGGAATATGCATTAGATACCAGAGAGATGCGGCAGATGCTGGGTAATGTATCCTTTACAGAACCCGCGGTGATGCTCTGGCTGTCGGAGTTTTTGAAAGAGAACGAGGCAGCGCTATATTAGTGAAATAAGAATCCGAAGGGAGTATGGAAACTATGAAAACTTTAGCAGATTTGGAAGCAATCAGAAAAAAGACCTTAGAGCAGGTTACCCTGCGTAAAGAGGAGGGTGGCGTGCGTGTTGTAGTTGGTATGGCTACCTGCGGTATTGCCGCTGGTGCAAGACCGGTTATGAATGCCTTTATGGAAGAGATTGCAAAGCGGGGTCTGGAAAACGTAACCGTAACCCAGACAGGTTGTATTGGTATGTGCCGGTTAGAGCCTATCGTTGAGATTGTTGAACCGGACAAGGAAAAGGTAACCTATGTGAAAGTAAGCCCGGAGAAAGTTGCGAAAATCGTTGCTGACCATATCGTAAACGGAAAACCGGTTGCAGAATACACCATTGGCGCAACAGAATAATGCAAACTCCTGCCAAAGAGCAGAAACAAGAAAGGATGGAATAACATGGATTTAGCCAGAGGACACGTCCTGGTTTGTGGCGGTACCGGTTGTACCTCTTCAGGAAGTGAACAGATTATCAAAGAAATGGAAGCCCAACTGAAAGCCAACGGGCTGGAAAAAGAAATCAAAGTAGTCAAAACCGGTTGTTTTGGTCTTTGTGCCTTGGGTCCGATTATGATCGTATACCCGGAGGGTGCATTTTACAGCCGTGTAGAAGTCAAAGACGTAAAAGAAATCGTAGAAGAACACCTGTTAAAAGGTCGTATCGTAAAGCGGCTCCTGTATGATGAAACCATCCAGGAGGGTACCGATGAAATCAAAGGTATCAACGAGGTACAATTCTACGAGAAGCAGATGCGTATCGCTCTGAGAAACTGTGGTGTCATCAACCCGGAAGAAATCGACGAGTACATCGCATTTGACGGTTATAAGGCCCTGGGTAAAGTATTGACCGAGATGCAGCCCCAGGAAGTTATCGATGAGATTAAAGAATCCGGTCTTCGTGGCCGTGGTGGCGGTGGTTTCCCCACCGGTACCAAATGGCAGTTTACTGCCGGCGCACAGGGTGAAGAAAAGTTCGTTGCATGTAATTCCGACGAGGGTGACCCCGGTGCATTTATGGACAGAAGTATCTTAGAGGGTGACCCCCACAGCGTCATCGAAGCGATGGCAATCGCTGCTTATGCAGTTGGCGCAAACCAGGGTTACATCTATATCCGTGCAGAGTACCCCATTGCCGTACAACGTCTGCAAATTGCCATTGACCAGGCTAAGGAATATGGACTGCTTGGCGATAACATCTTAGACAGTGGTTTCTCTTTCAATCTGGAACTGCGTCTGGGTGCAGGTGCATTCGTCTGCGGTGAGGAAACTGCACTGCTGACCTCTATTGAGGGTAAGCGTGGTGAGCCTCGTCCCCGTCCTCCGTTCCCGGCGGTTAAGGGTCTGTGGATGCGTCCTACCCTGCTTAACAACGTAGAAACTTATGCAAACATCTGCCAGATTATCTTAAACGGTGCAGATTGGTTTAAGAACATCGGTACCGAGAAGAGTAAAGGTACCAAGGTATTCGCCCTGGGTGGTAAGATTAACAACACCGGTCTGGTAGAAGTTCCTATGGGTACTACCCTGCGTGAAATCGTAGAAGAAATCGGTGGCGGCATTCCTAACGGCAAGAAGTTTAAGGCAGCCCAAACCGGTGGTCCTTCCGGCGGTTGTATCCCGGCAAGCCTGATGGATACTCCCATCGACTACGATTCTTTAACTGCCATCGGTTCTATGATGGGTTCCGGCGGTCTTATCGTTATGGATGAAGACAACTGTATGGTTGATATCGCGAAATTCTACTTAGAATTCACCGTGGATGAATCCTGTGGTAAGTGTACCCCCTGTCGTGTAGGTACCAAGAGACTCTATGAGATTCTTGATAAGATTACCAAAGGTCAGGGTACTTTGGAAGACCTTGATAAGTTAGAAGAACTGGCAATGAGCATTAAGACCGGTTCTCTCTGCGGTCTGGGTCAGTGTGCACCCAACCCGGTTCTCTCTACCTTGCAATACTTCAGAGATGAGTATATTGCCCACGTTGTAGATAAGAAGTGTCCTGCCGGCGTATGTAAAGACCTGCTCTCTTACACCATCATTGCTGATAAGTGTAAAGGATGTAGCGCTTGCTCCAGAGTTTGTCCGGTTGGTGCTATCTCTGGCGAAATCAAGAACCCGTTTGTGATTGATACCAATAAGTGTATCAAGTGTGGTGCTTGTATGGATAAGTGTAAGTTTGACGCTATCGTAAGACAATAAGAAAGGGGGACGATTGAGATGGAAAAAGTAACCTTAAAAATTAATGGCCAGGACGTTACCGTTCCGGCAAATTATACCATTCTGCAGGCGGCTCGTGAGGTTGGCATTGATATCCCGACCCTGTGTTACCTGAAAGACGTTAGTCAGACCGGTTCTTGCCGGATGTGCGTGGTTGAAATCAAGGGTGCCCGTGCTCTCCAAGCCGCTTGTGTTTACCCGGTTTCCGAGGGGTTGGAGGTATTTACCAACACCGCAAAGGTGCGTCGTTCCCGGAAGATTACCCTGGAACTGCTCCTTTCTAACCACGACAGAAAATGTCTGACCTGTGCAAGAAATAAAAACTGTGAACTCCAGACCTTAAGTGAGGAACTGGGTATCACCGACATCAGTTTCGATGGCGTTCGGAACGAATATGAGATTGACGATATGTCACCCTCTATCGTTCGTGATAACAACAAGTGTGTTCTTTGCCGTCGTTGTGTCAGCGCTTGTAAGACCATCCAGACTGTTGCAGTAATTGATGCAACCGAGCGTGGCTTTAAGACCACCATTGCAAGTCCTTTTGATATGTCCCTGGGCGAAGTTCCCTGTGTGAACTGCGGTCAGTGTATCGTGGCTTGTCCCACCGGTGCTCTCCGTGAAAAGGACAACACCAAAGAGGTTTGGGATGCTTTGGCAGACGAGGACAAGATTGTTATCGTACAGACTGCTCCGGCAGTTCGTGCAGCATTGGGCGAAGAATTTGGTATGCCCATCGGCACTCCGGTGACCGGCAAGATGGCTGCGGCTCTTCGCAGACTGGGCTTTGATAAGACCTTTGACACCGATACCGGTGCTGACCTTACCATCATCGAAGAGGGTAACGAGTTGATTTCCAGAATCCAGAATGGTGGCAAACTGCCCATGATTACCTCTTGTAGCCCCGGTTGGATTAAGTTCTGTGAGCATAACTTCCCGGATTTCTTAGAGAACCTCTCTACCTGTAAATCTCCCCACCAGATGTTTGGCGCAATCATCAAGAGTTTCTATGCAGAAAAGCATGGTATTGATCCTAAGAAGATTGTGAATGTTTCCGTAATGCCCTGTGTTGCGAAGAAGTTTGAGAGCAGCAGAGAAGAAATGGAAGCAGCCGGTCTGAGAGATGTAGATATCGTTATCTCCACCAGAGAACTGGCGAAGATGATTAAGGAAGCAGGTATTAAGTTTACCGAACTTCCTGACGAGAAGTTTGATAATCCCTTTGAGGAAGCCAGCGGTGCCGGTGTTATCTTCGGTGCAACCGGTGGTGTTATGGAAACCGCTCTCCGTACTGTGGCTGAAAAACTCACTGGTAAAGAATTGGATTCCATCGAATTCGAGCAGGTTCGTGGTACCGAGGGTATCAAGACTGCAGTAGTTCCCGTTGGCGACCTGAACGTTCGTGTTGCTATCGCACATGGTTTGGGTAATGCCCGTGCCCTCTTAGAGAGCATTCAAAAGGGTGAAGCAGAGTACGACTTTATTGAGATTATGGCATGCCCCGGCGGTTGTGTTACCGGTGGCGGTCAGCCTATCGTTCCCGCAAGAGTACAGATGGGCATCGACCTCAAGAAAGAACGTGCAAAGGCACTGTATAGCGAAGATGCAAAGGCTCCCATCCGGAAGAGCCATATGAATCCGGATATCACTATGCTTTATGAAGAATTCCTGGGCGAGCCCGGTGGACATAAGGCACACGAGTTGTTGCATACTCACTATCATGCACGGCCCAAGTTCTAAAAAATAGTTTATCGTACCGCCGGAACAGAAGTCTGTTCCGACGGTATTTTTATTACAACCGCGGGTTTCATACGTAGGGGTGCAGCGTTTGCGATGCACTTCGTATCAAAAAAAGGACTTGAACGAAAGTTCAAGTCCTTTTTGAGTTGTTCTATAAAACTTATTTCTTCATTGCTTCCTCAACAGCAACTGCAACGGCTACAGTCATACCAACCATGGGGTTGTTACCTGCGCCGATGAGACCCATCATTTCAACGTGAGCCGGAACGGAGGAGGAACCTGCGAACTGTGCATCGGAGTGCATACGGCCCATGGTATCGGTCATACCATAGGAAGCAGGACCTGCAGCCATGTTGTCGGGGTGCAGGGTTCTGCCGGTACCGCCGCCGGATGCAACAGAGAAGTATTTCTTGCCCTGTTCGATACATTCTTTCTTATAGGTACCTGCAACGGGATGCTGGAACCGGGTGGGGTTGGTGGAGTTACCGGTGATGGAAACGTCAACACCCTCGTGACGGAGGATTGCAACACCCTCGAGAACGTCGTTGGCACCGTAGCACTTAACCTTTGCCTTGTCGCCGTC
>JAZSKV010000057.1:0-4661 GCA_045534975.1 Ructibacterium sp.
TAAGTCAACTTTCACTGACAACACTTTGAGTGAAAATGCAGAAACTGCACTTAAAGATGCAGGAGTTTTCGAAGCCGAAGGTCTTTCCGGTGAGGGTACCGAGGCAAATCCTTATTTGATTAAGAATCTGGATGATTTGATCATCTTCCGTGACAGTGTCAACGCCGGCAACAACTATGTAGGCAAGTATGTCAAACTGAACGACGACATAAATATGTCCTCTGTTGACAACTGGACTCCTATCGGCGATACAACATATAATAAAGATAAAAACTATGCACCTGTAGATGACTCCGTGGTATTCAGCGGTGTGTTCGACGGTAATGATAAGATGCTTTCCAATCTCAAAATAGAAAGATTCCTTGATGGTGGTGTCGATGCTGATGCAAACCTCGGTCTGTTCGGTATCACCGGTGAAGGTGCAGTTATTAAGGACTTGACCATCACCAATGTCAACATCAAGACCGATGGAAGAAATGTTGGCGCTTTGGCAGGATTCGCTTATAAGACAGTGCTTGAAAATATTACCGTCAACGGCAATATTCAGATTTCGGGCGGAAATAATGTGTCCGGCGTTTGTGCTATGTCACGTTATAACGATGTGTCTGCCACTAACATTACTGTTTCCGGTGCAGATGGTTCTGCTATCACCGGTAATAACATTGTTGGCGGTATTTTCGCCGAGATTGCTCCCGAGGGCAGCACACAGACCTTCAGCAACCTGAGCGTTGAGAACGTCGCAATTACAGGTGTTGGCGGTGTCGGCGGCATCGTTGGTTTGCTTACTAACGGTTCTATTTCTAATGTTTCTGTAAAGGATGTTGCCTTGACTGGCAAAACCGAATGGAATGGTGACTCCATGGGTCGTATCCGCATGGGTAGTGTTGTAGGTCTTATGGGAAACAAAGGTCCTGCCACAATCTCCGGCGTCACAATTGAAAACATATCCGGTAAGAACTTGGATGGCGATGACGTTGAATTGCCTGTTATGGGGGCAAACTACACCGGAAGCATTGGTAACGCAACGGAAGCCAGAATTGGTGATAAGTACTATGCTACTCTGGCCAACGCTGTTGATAACGCCGTGTCCGGCGAGATCATCACCCTGCTGGCAAATGTTGAGGATGAAGTTGAGATTCCCGATGGTATCACGCTTGACACCAACGGTTATTACAATGGTAAGCCTGCTGCTCCTTTGCTTGCCCAGAATAAGAAAGCGGATGGTAGTGTGGTTGAAGGTTATGCTGACTTTGAATCTGCTCTTGCGGCAGCCTGCGCTGATAGCAATGTGGCTCGCATCG
Source organism: Ructibacterium sp. (assembly GCA_045534975.1). GTDB lineage: Bacteria > Bacillota > Clostridia > Monoglobales > Monoglobaceae > Ructibacterium. The sequence continues at coordinate 1,302 of JAZSKV010000057.1, forward strand.
AAATTCTTGGCAATATTACGCAGACTAGTGTAAGCAATACAAGTAATTATTATGATATTATAAATAATATGACAATAGGATCTGCGGATGGTGAAAACTATATGGTTTCCATTAATCCTACTGGTGATTCTATCGCTGTTTGTGTGAAAAATGGTGGTACCCTCAACATTGAAGAAAATGTTATCATTGACCATCTTGATGTAGTTGCCAACGGTTATGCTACTTCTGGTGAGAATATGAACATAGACGGTACACTGAAGGCCGTAAGCCTTAAACAGTGGACCAGCAATGGTGCTATCACAGTTTCTGAAACAGGTAAGGTTTGGCTTGGCTTTGGCGACGGTCAATTTGATCTTGCTTATGGTAACGGCACTGTGACTATCAATGGTAGTGGGAATGAAACCGAACCGCAGTTTAAGGCAGGTTACTCCGGAACTCGTGGCAATGGAAATACGCTTAACCTTAATAATACTTATTTTGAAGGAGGCGCGTGGTTCAACGTAAATGGTGCCAATGGTACATTCAATGTTAATAACTCTATTTTAAAGGTTTCCGGTGGAGACGGTGCAGGATCCCTTACTGTTGCAAGCACTGGTAATACTTTTAACCTGACCAATGGTGCTATCCTTGATGTTGCTAACCTTACTCTTGGTACGGGTAACGAACTTAAAATTGACGGAACCAGCCAGGTTAAAGTTGCTAATCTTACCGGATCCGGTACTATCACAATTGATGCGGCAAATATGACCGTGGACTCAAAACCTATTGTAGGAAATGCGAAAGGATTTACTGGTTCCATCGCAGTTATCAACAATGAACATTTAGAGGCTGAAATTGACGAGAATGGCAATATTGTTTTTGTTGCTGTACAATCTATCGGCGGTACAGTAGTGGGTTCTCTCTTTAACATCTCAAATCCGGCATATACCTTTATTTCAGTAGATTTGTCCAATGTTTCTGCAAAGGAAAGTGTTGTAATCAAACTTTATGACAAGAATCATAATTTGCTTTCTACCACAAATGGTACACAGTTGATGCTTGCACTTGCAAAAGCATTTACCGGTTCGGCAATGATTCATCTTACCAGCACGGATGATTACTGGACTACTGTCTGGGAGGATGACAGACTCAGAGCAGACTATGTTCCGGCAACTATGACTCTTTATGTTGATGGACAAGAAATGAATACTGTGAATGTTAATATGTCTTCTACCAACGGTGAATATGCAGTAAATTGGGCGGAAGTTCCCGGTGTTGCGCCGGCAAAATTGCCTGAGGCTAATCTGGAAAAATTACCCGGATTGACCTTGGAAGGAAACAGTTACACACTTTTTGGAAGTGGTGACAGTACACTGGACAGACCTTTGAATGTTGTTGTTAAGTTCAGTGCCATTGACACTGAAGAAACTGTGAAGAATAGTCCTTATAAGGATTGGCTGACGGACTTCTACCTTACCTTTGATGGAATTAAGGACGGTTCTCTCATCGCTGACGGTTGTTACCTTGCAGGTAACTATGGCGATTGGGGATGGTATGTAATCCCTGTTGATGGCTTAGAAATCGAAAATGGGGTTGCATATCCTGTTATGGCAACAGTTCCGTTGGAACTTCCCTATAGCGAAATCTGTACCTCTGTTAAGGAAATGACTTGTGCGTTGTACATTCATCCGGATATCTTAGAAGCAAACCCCAACTTCAAAGTGAATCTTGAATTGGGTATTAAGGAAAATGTTGAAAATGCAAAAGTTGTTATGGTAAATACCAGCGAGTACGATGCAGAAGATTTTGGCACCTATGTTGCACAAGTTGGCGAAACTAAGTATACATCTCTGGCTTCTGTAATAGAAGTGGCAGATGGCCAGACTGTAAAACTGCTGAAAAATATTAAATTAACTAAGAGCATCACCGTTGAAAAAGGCAAGACTGTTACTTTGGATTTGAACGGCAAGAATATCACAGGAACTGATGCTGCGACAAGCGGGAACTTTAATCTGTTTATTAACAAGGGTAATCTGACTGTTTGCGACAATGCGGGAGAGGGTAAGATTACGCTGACAGCAAATGCAAACCGTGGTTGGGGCGGCTCTTCTACGATTATTTCTAACGAGGCAGGCGTTCTGACTGTTGCAGGTGGCATCTTAGAACATCTTGGCGGTTCTGATATGGCTTATGTTATTGACAATAACAGTACCCTTGGAAAGACAGAAACAACGGTTAGCGGCGGAACATTGAAGAGTCCCTACCGTGCAATCAGATTGTTCCAGAATCACAAGACTGAAGATAACATCGTGAATGTAACCGGTGGTACTATTCAGGCAAGAGCAGGTGTATGGATGCAGCAACCGTCCAACAATGCAAATGTACAAAAGGGTACTTTGAATGTGACTGGCGGAACCTTTGATTGCGTTGCTAACGCTATTGTCGTTGATATTCAGGGTGCATCAAGTTCTACTGTGAATATTAGTGGCGGAGAGTTCTCTAATATCAGCACAACTGCAAATCTGCTTTTGATTTGGCCGATGGTCGATATGAATGCAGTGCAGGGAGCTGTAGCGAATATGAATATTACTGGTGGTGTATTTACTTGTGCAGGGGAAGGTAACTTAATTGGAATGTTGTACGGTGCAGATGCAAACGGTTCTGTTGCAATCTCTGGCGGTACCTATTCTGAAGATGTTACCGATTACTGTGCAGAAGGCTTCACTTGTAAGGCCAATGACGATGGTACCTATGGTGTAGTAACCAGCGAACCGGCTCCCACGGTTGAGTTATTAACTCGTTCCAGATACTATGTAGATTATATGCCGCTACCTTTGTATCCGTCTAAAAAAATGCTTTACAGGCTTGCTATGTATGCTGCGGCCGATAGTACAGAGTATGACAGTTACGGCTTTGAGGTTTGCGTTGCGGGCCAGGAACCTGTAAAGATTGCAGCAGGCAAATATGGTGATGAACTCAATGTTGTAGTCGGTGCTGATGAAATTAAACTGGATTCTTATAAAGCCAGCGACTTTAACTACAAGGGCGGAGAAAATGTATGTATCTTTGGACAAACGATTTCCTTCACAGAAGAAGCACTTGGGGAAAACAAAGTAACTTACAGACCTTATGTAGAAAAAGATGGTGTAACCAAATGGGGTCCGACTTATACTGTTCCTAATTTAATCACTGAAAAATAATATAAAATACAAAGGAGTATGTAGTATGGAAAAATTTATAAAACCTGAATTAAAAATTATTCAGTTCGACACCGTAGATATCATCCAGACCAGCGGGGAAATTACCCCTACACCGACACCGACTCCGACACCGCCAACCACAATCAATCCGGATGGACCGGGTACTGGTGGTTGGGCAGAC
>JAZSKV010000085.1:0-3078 GCA_045534975.1 Ructibacterium sp.
TCGGTAGAACCTTTGGTCGACGGTGAGAAGTTGCACTATACCAAAACGGGTGCTGATAAGGTGGAATTCTTAATTTCCGGTAATCCGGGCGAAGAATTAAGGCCTCTTGCCAAAATTGCCTCCGGTGGTGAAATGTCGAGAATCATGCTTGCAATCAAATCGGTGTTGGCAGACGGAGACCCGGTGGAAACATTGATTTTTGATGAAATTGATACCGGTGTCAGCGGACGTGCTGCACAAAAAATTGCAGAAAAGATTTGTATGCTTGCAAAGAACCATCAAGTATTATCTATTACCCATTTAGCCCAAATTGCCAGCATGGCAGACACACATTTCCTAATTGAAAAAACTTTTGACGAAGATCGTACCAGAACCACGGTAGTTTCTTTGGATGATGGGAAAAGAAAGGAAGAACTTGCACGGATTATCGGCGGTGTTATGATTACAGATTTAACCTTGCAGGCGGCACAGGAAATGTTGGACATGGCGGCGTCTTTGAAGGAGAAACGATAAAATGGCTATGAAACAAACCGGATATGTTGCCAAAATTGAAGATGGAATGGCAAAAATCCGTGTAGAACGGGAATCCGCCTGTGGCGGTAACTGTGCAGGTTGTCATGGATGTCCGCAAAATGCAGTTTTTGTTTCCTGCCCGGATGACCCAAAGAAGCCATTTTTGATTGGCGAACAGGTTTTAGTCACGATGCCAACCAATCAGTTTTTTATGGGAATTTTGCAAAGCTATGGCGTTTTCATTGTTTCCATGATTTTAGGAGCAGTTCTTGGATTTATCTTCATTGGCAACGAGGGAGCATCTGTCCTGGGCGGTTTTTTTGGATTGCTTTTTGGGGGATGGCTGGTTCATTTGATAGGAAAACATACCCCAAATCATATTACGGTTTTGCGAATGGAAAATGACAATGAAAGGGGGATAAAGGAATGAGAGAACCAAAAAGAATTACCATTTTTTTAGGGTATTATGGTAGCGGCAAAACAGAACTTGCTGTGAACTATGCCTTGTACTTGCGGCGTCTTGGGAAAAAGGTTGTTGTGGTTGACTTTGATTTGATTAACCCGTATTTTAGGACCAAAGATGCAGAAAAGTTGTTTTCAGAAAACGATATTGCGCTGATTGCACCGACGTTTGCCAATACCAATCTGGAAAGTCCGGTATTGCCTGCGGAAATTTATAGCGTGTTTGAGGATAAGGACGCTTATGTTATTTTTGATGTAGGCGGCGGCGATGACGGCTCGATTCCCCTTGGATACTATCAGCAACAACTCTCCCAAGAGGAATGTGATGTATTCTATGTTCTCAACCAACGGCGACTTTTGACCGCTGATTTAGACGGTGCATTGGAAGCGTATCACGATATTGCATCGGTATTGCGCATCAAGGTTACTGATATTATTAACAACACCCATTTAAAAGAGGAAACAACATCGGAGATGATTTTGGAGGGTCAGGAACTTGCAGAAGCATTTTCTAATACCCTGCAGATTCCGCTGACTTATATCAGCGGCGCAGAAGAACACCTTGCCCAATTACCGGCGAGATATGATTCTATGAAGTTTCCGATTCAGTTTTATATTAATTTGATGTTTTAAAGGAGGTAGAGAAATGGCAAAAGTTACTTTTCGTACAGACAGATGCAAAGGTTGTGAACTTTGTATTACGGTTTGTCCCAAAAAAATTATTGTGATGGATGCTGAAACAATCAATGAAAAAGGTTTTCATCCAGCCACAATCACTGACCAGGAACAATGTATTGGCTGTGCTTTTTGCGCTACCATCTGTCCTGATTGTGTCATCAAAGTGGAACGATAGGAGGAGATATTATGGATAAGAAAGTTTTAATGAAGGGAAATGAAGCCCTGGCAGAAGCTGCGATTCGCAGCGGTTGCCGGTTCTTCTTTGGTTATCCCATTACCCCGCAAACAGAGCTTGCAGCGTATATGGCAAAACAAATGCCCAAACGCGGCGGAACTTTTTTGCAGGCAGAAAGTGAAATTGCGGCAATCAATATGGTTTATGGTGCCGCAGGAGCCGGTGCAAGAGTTATGACCAGTTCTTCAAGCCCCGGTATCAGTTTGAAGCAGGAGGGTATTTCCTATATTGCAGGTGCAGACCTTCCCTGTGTGATTATCAATATTGTTCGTGGTGGTCCTGGTCTTGGCGGTATTCAGCCGGCACAGTCCGATTACTTCCAGGCAACTAAGGGCGGTGGTCATGGTGACTATCGTTTATTGGTATATGCACCATCTTCGGTACAGGAAATGGCAGATTTGGTGGGGACTGCATTTGATAAGGCAGATACCTATCGTATGCCGGCCATGATTATGGGTGATGGTATGTTGGGTCAGATGATGGAACCGGTTTCCTTTGGACCGGAACGGGATCTTGATACTTTGCCTAAGAAAGAGTGGGCAACCACCGGTACAGAAATGAAAAGAAAGAAGAACATCATCAATTCTCTTTACTTAACCCCGGATGAACTGGAAAATCTCAATAATGAAAGACAAAAACGTTACGAAACCATCATGAAGACCGAGGCGATGGCAGAGGAATATTATACCGAAGATGCAGATTTGATTCTGGTGGCTTATGGTACGATTGCTCGAATCGCTATGTCTGCGGTTACTGCTTTGAGAGAAGAGGGACTTAAGGTTGGTTTGATTCGCCCCATTACCCTCTGGCCTTTCCCCACTGAGGTTATTGCAAAGCGGGCTGAAACTGCAAAGGCATTTTTAGCAGTAGAGATGAGCCAAGGACAGATGATTGAGGATGTTCGTTTGGCGGTGAACGGTAAAAAACCTGTTTACTTCTATGGAAGAAATGGCGGCATGATTCCGGACCAGGATGCCCTTGCTGCACAGGTAAAGGAATATTTAGCGAAATAAGAGAAAGGAGCATATTCGATTATGGATGTTGTTTTTGAAAGACCTCATACACTCAGTGATGTTCCGCTCCATTATTGCCCCGGTTGTACCCACGGTGTTATTCACCGTTTGGTGGCTGAGGTTATCGACGAGCTTGGAATGGAGGGAAAAGCCGTTGGTGTTGCACCGGTTGGTTGT
>JAZSKV010000103.1:0-7668 GCA_045534975.1 Ructibacterium sp.
AAGAACAACTACAACCGTTATACCATTTATGCAAAAGAAGCGGATGCAACCAACTTTACCAAGGTTGTAACCGGTACTCCTGTTGGTGCGGCGACCCCCAATACCGATAAGAAATTGTCCATCAAGGCTTACTATAACACCAACGGATTAAAGGCAACGGAAAGAGTTACCATTAACGGTGTAGCCAAGGAGTATTTCGCAGACCAGTATGACACCACCGATGAAGGTGTTACCGAAATTAAAGCCGGTAATGGTTCCAGAGCATTATCCGAGGTTGTGGTAGAGAGCATTACCACCTATGAAGATTCTGATAACAGCGGTTTGAGTCTGCAGGATGTATTGGGTGCCAATGCTATGGCAGTTACCAAGATGGATTTTGACAGTGCAGAAGCGAAAAAGCAACTGGGCGAAGGCAAACCCCTTTCTTACTGGGGCGCAAGCAGTGCTGCAGGAACCAGAAATGCCGATGGAAATATGGTGCTGGATGCACAGCAACAGTTGGATTTTGATATTCTGAGTACCGGATTAAACAATAACCAAGCTTTTGAGATTAGTTATCTGCTTCCCAAAAATGAAACCGGTGCAGCACTGGGAGTTCGCGGAAAACTTGACAGTTCTATCGGCGGTCGTCTCTATCTTGACCTTGATGCCGATGCAAACAGACAGATGTGTTTCTTTGGAGGAAGCAACGCTCTTATTCTCTATAATAACAAAGAATTGGAAGAGGAGCGTACCATTTTAGTTGTACCGGATGGAAATGGTTCTATCGATTATTATGTAAAGAATCCTGTTTCCGACAAGTATCTTTTCTTAGGTAAAAATACACCAAGAAGCAATACTAATGTTGGGTTCTTCTTTAAAAACTCTACTGGTGCTAATCAAAGTGCGAGAGAGGATTATGCCGTTACCGGTTTTGCAGTTTATCATAAGGATGGCCTTGCAAATTCTGCAATTCTGCCCGGTGACACCTCTGCAATGCTGCAGTATGTGAATGAAGATTTTGCGGATATTGATGAGGTTAACTATGGAACCAGTGCTTCTGCAGAAGAAGGTAACGAAGGTGCTGTTGCTTGTTCCGATGGAAGATTGGCAATTGCAAGACCTACCTATAGTAGTGAAGTAGAAAACCAGTATATGTTCTTTGATTTCGATCAAGCAGGTATTCCTAAGGGCGGATATGCCGATATCCGGTTCCAGGCAACAGCAGGAAGAAATTTCCGTGTCATCAGCGGTGATGGGGAAACTGAGTATACTTTAACAATCGGCGCTGACACACAAACCTTAAGGGTTACCCCGGAGGCCACCTATGATTTGAGAGTTGTTCGGGATGAAGAGGGCGATTATACTGCTTATTTAAAGAGAGCAGAGGAAAATGCCTGGACAAAGATTGCAGATAATGTTACACCTGGTGCAAGTGCTAGCGGAAAGCACAGATTGCGTTTGGGTGGTTACCACTTTAATGGTAGTGATAACACCACATCCATCGACTACATCGATTCTGTGGCTATTTATGGTCCTACCGGAAATCAGGTTATGTTGATTTTGGATGATAGCGATAACACACAGACAACTTTTGCTCCGGTGGCAGGTAGTGAGTTAAAGTACGGTGCGAAAGCACTTATTGCGCCGGGTGTTGAAGGAACCTTGATTTTTGCCGGCTATGCAGGTGAAAAGTTGGTAAAAGCCGTTCCGGTTCAGGTGGGCGAAAATGTTACAGAGGTTGACTGTCCTATTAATGACAGCAGTATTGAGACCATTCGGGTATTCCTGTGGAATAGTTTTGATGCAATGACACCTTTGGCTCCGGCAGTTTCTTACGGCGCTCCTAAGTAGATGCTAACTGGCGGTAGCACCGACAGTTACGACTTGAGTCCGGGCAGGTGATATCTACCTGCCCGGAAAATCAAATATTTTGGACATGCGGATCATCAAGTCGGAATTCGCAATGCCTATGGAATCACTCAAACTGTCACAGAGGATAATTTCCTTACCTTAATCGGCGGTGCAGAGTTTGATCCTCTTTATGCCAATGTGGTAGATGGTAAGAAACAAGGATACTTCCCTGCTACGAAGATTTACTACTCTATGACAGATGATTTAACAAAAGCCGTGAATAATGCACTTCCTCTGTATGATTTGCTTGAAAACAGCGATAAAACAGTTGAGAAGGTTCAGGTGGATACCGATGGTGTCAATCGCGGACACGGTAACTATGCACACTTTGATCCCCGTGGATTTGTGAAGTGGTTTAATGAGCATTAGACAAAAGTGTTTTCAAAACTGTGTAGAATGCTCTGAGTGCTTTAAGCAACTTTTAGTTTAATTAAATTATGTATTTAAATCCAACTCCTTATGAAAAGGAGGGGCTTTGGAGAGAAATACACTCCTTTAAGAAGCAGTAACCGTTCAGCATTTTCTGAACGGTTACTGTAAAAGCCATTGACATGTTATGATTAAAAGAAAACAGAAAGAAAAGGAGTTATCTAAATGAAAAAATTTCTAAGAAGTATAGCCCTTGTGATGGCATTGCTGATGTTGTCTGCATGCTTGAGCGGTTGCAACGGTGATAACAATAACTACGGTGATTATGATGAAACCGCAGGTTTCAAACTGCGTCTTACTAAGAATGCTGGGGTTTCTGATGAGTTATGGGAAGAGGCATTGGCAAAGTGGCAATCTTGGTCTAAGGTTCCGATTGAATTTGAGATTGCCAGTGCAGCCGAAGCCACAGAATCCCTGGATTTACAGATTGCGGCTGGTGCTTATCCAGAAGTTATTTTGAGTAATGCTTTTAATGCGACGGATGTTTCCAAACACGCTGCCAATGGGATTTTAATTCCTTTGGATGAATTCATTACAGAGGAGAATACTCCGAATCTTTGGAAAATGTTCCAAGAACATCCGGAAACCAAGGCAGCGAATTACCTGCCCGATGGCAAAATGTATAGTTTGCCGCGGTATAAAGGTTTCCTCCCTGGTTATTTAGAAAGAGTTATTTTCATCAATAAAGTGTGGCTTGATAAATTAGGTTTGCAAGTACCCACAACAATTGAAGAATTGAAAATGGTACTTCAAGCATTCAAGACCGGTGACCCCAATGGTAATGGAAAGAATGATGAAATTCCTATGACTTTTCTGCAGGGTCATGCATACTCTTGCCCGGAGATGATGCTTTCTGCGTGGGGATATGCAACAAAGTCCGGTGTTTTTGACAGTTACACCACGATCAAGGACGGAAAGGTGTATTTTGCACCTATGCTGGATGAGTGGAAAGAGATGATAGAATTCTATCGTGATCTGTATGCAGATGGGTTGTTGGATTTTGAGGCATTTACCCATACCGGCGAAGTCTTTACCTCAAAATTACAGGCTAATGAGTCCCGAGTTGGCGTCGTGTGGTCCAATATGAACCCCATGTTTAACAGAGAGGAATATATTGCGATCGGGCCGATCAGCGCAGAGGGTTATGAACCTGAGTGGCAAATCAATCCTGGTGCCATCGGTCTTAGAAACCTGTTCAGCATTACTACTGCTTGTAAAAATCCCAAGGCAGTTATGAACTGGATCGATCATTTCTATGACGTAGAGGTTTCTTTGGAATTTGAGTATGGTGTATTAGGCAAAGCCCTTAACTACAAAAATGAAGAGGGCAAGTATACATGGAATGAACCTCCTGCCGGTGTATCTTTGAGCACATTTATCAATGAAAACAGACCGTTTAGTTCTGTACCGTCTTACTTGCCGGATGAAATTTTTGGTGATACGTTAGAGATTAGTAAGGACTTAGAGGAAAGAGTGGCAAACTATGAGTTATACAAAGATTATATAACCGATGAGCCGTGGCCACGTCCTTTTTATAGCCAGGATGAAACCAACAAATTATCGGAACTTCAAACCGATATCTTCTCTTTGGTAAATGAGAAAATGGCAAAATGGATTGTTGGTGCGGAAGACGTAGAAGCAGGTTGGGATGCTTATATAGAGACACTGAAACGAATTGGTGTTGATGAATTGGTTAAAATTAACCAAGGTGCTTATGATAGATTTCAAAATAATTTGAAATAATATAATTGATGAAAAGCCGTGGTGAAAAGCATCACGGCTTTTCAAAAAAATGCCACCACTACTATTAAGAATGGACAAATTTTTTGTACAAAAGGAGGGGTTCTGTATGAAAAAAACTTTTGCATTTCTCTTAACCCTTTTTATGGTGTTTTCCAGTAGTTTCACAACAGTCCCTGTTTTTGCGGCAGAGGAAGTTGTAAAAACGCCTACGGAACGTAGTTTCCACGAAGACTATACCGACGATATGGGCGGATGGACAGGAAACTGGGATTTAGTAGACGGAACAATTTATGCATGGAATCAGTTGGTGAGTGAATATAAAGATATCACCCATCCCATTGAAGTCCTGCCAGGCGAGGATTTCCGCGTGGAATTTAGTTTAAAGGTTATCAGTTTGGCGGATTCCCAAGGATTTACCGTGCGTTGGCCCGGATATCAGTTCAAGTTTTTCCCAAGAGAAAGGCACTTTGAATATGAAGCGGCATCCAGTAGTTCTACGGCAGAAGTCGGGGAATTGATAGATGACCAATTTCACAATATTGTCGTAGAAACCTATCAAAAAGGAACTATGGTAAAGTTCTATGTTGATGGAAACTTAATGGCTGATACAGCGGCTGCAAAGGCTACTAAAACGGATACCATACTCTATGCTTATACTACCAGTTATGGCGGAGTGATAGCAAGCAGTATGGCAATGGATTGGGTTGATTTTAAGATTCTCGCTCCGGAGATTTCTATGAATTTCCCCTATCAAGGAGCAACCTATTTAGAGGGTAGTGAAATCAGATTATCCGCGCAGAACGAGTGGCTCCCCGAGATGCCGCCCTATATTGAGTATAAAATCGGAAATGAAGTGGTTGCAAAGGGGATGGCACCTGACTATCAGGCGTCTTTGAACAACCTTCGTGCTGGTAATTATATTGTTATGGCCAGTTACGGTGATGCCACAAGTGAAGCAGTTTCGTTCACGGTGATTCCGGAAATTGCAGGGACTCTGCAAGGCACTCTCGACAAAAATGGAAACGTGACAGCGTCTCTTTCTCGGCTTGATCAAGGGGCGGAGGATTTGTTTGAGGTTGAATATTTACTGGACGGTCATTTTGTTGGCAAGGCAGAAAGACCTCCCTATACCTTGAACGCGTCCGGGGTTTCCCCAGAGTGTCATCAGTTGGTTGCCCTTTGCAGAGATAAGACAGGGGTTGTGCTGAAAACATTCTCTGCACAGTTGGAACCGAAAACCGGTATTGGCACCAATGTTTCTATGAATTATGCAAACGATATTGCCTATACGGTTTCAGGAAAGCAAGGCAACGCAACGATAGATTTTCAAAATGGTAATCATCGGGTTTATTTGAAGCATACGCCAAATGGTGTTACATACCTTACCGATGACGGCGAAGAAAATTATGAAAATGGTCTTGGTAATTTTGAGATTATCACCGATGGTGCAGTAGCCGATGTTTATCGAAATGGGATTCTGGTATTTTCTTATTATATGCCAATGACAGATGTGGTTAAGAGAGATATTAACCAGGACGGTATAGCGGTAGAAAACTATCGGGAATTTGCTCCTGAACAGAAGAATAACTACTTTATCAAACGCGATGTTAGCGATGCAGGAGTTACTTACGAACTGGGAGAAATTCCGTTTTATCAGAACCTTGATTTTGTTGCGGAAAAGAATGACGAAGTACATTTTCTTCTTAATGACGGGTTTAACAGCGTTGACCTGACCTTAAAAGATGGTAAGTTTTACATCTGGAACCGTGACGAAGATAAAAGTGAGCCGTATGAAGCAGTTCTTGCCGAGGCGTTGGATGGGAAAACGCATTATCGCGTAGAGGTTGCACTTGGAATGTGCCGTCTTTATGCAAACGGCAGATGGCTCACCTCTTTCCGCGGAATTGACGGCGGTGGTTCGGCATCTCTGTTTGTAGATGTAATGAATGGAGAACTTGATTACATCAGCGTCAATGATAATAAAGATTTGCGGATTTACAACGATACCTTTGACGGAAGCGGAAGCGTTTCTTCGGAACAATTTTGGAAAACAACCAATGCCGAGGTGTTTGTTGATTCCGAAATGGGAAAAGCCATTTTCCTTGCCGAGAACAAGAAAGATGCAATCTTAGAATGGAATGTCTATGCCGGTGAATATGACTTTTCTGCCAATGTCAATATAGAGAAATGTGATGGCGGTTTATGGATGATTGCCAATCACTCGCTGACGAATTGTTATACCAAAATCGGCTATAACTTTAAGACAAAACAGTTTGAATGTATTGACTTCGTTGATGGTATATTCAATGGTGCAGCGACAGTGCAAGAAACAGTGAAAGCCACTGCTCCAGGGGAACTTCCCATTGGTCAGGATATCAAGGTATCCCTTCATGCGGAGAGGAATGCAAATGGTAAGACTATCACGATGTACGTAAATGGTCAGCCGGTAATCAGTAGTGATGAATTATCTCATAGATATGGAACCTTTGGATTTATCGCAGATGATGCTTTGGTTCATATTCGGGATGTGGATTATCGCGGTGATGCAAAAATCATGCAAGGGCTGGTCAATTATGCAAACACTACATTGCTTGCTACCTGCGATATAACCCTTGTCGACGAAAACGAATTATATGCATCTTTCTGGTATAGCGAAACCCGTGATTACAGTTACGATGGCGGTAAGACCTGGGAAACCAAACCCTCTAAAAACGGTGACAGTGATAACGTTGTAAGATTGGCTAACGGGGAACTGCTTAGCCTGAAACGGACCAGTTTCGGCAAAACTGCCAGCGGTGCAACGATTCGTGCTTTTGTAGCATGGGTTTCCAATGATGATGGAGAGACATGGAAAGAGATAGGTCCCATTCACGACCCCTATCAAGAAGGTCGTGAGGGAAGAAACCAAATGCAGAATCGTGTGACCCAAGGTCCTTCCGGCAGAATTTATTTCTCTTGCAGCGAAATTCCCAACGAGAATTCCGGTTATTATTCGGTTTATTACTCTGATGACAACGGAAGAACCTGGCAGAAGAGTAAAACCGATTTGGTTGCTGCCGAAATCGGGATGAATGTTGCAGAGATAGTTATTCTGGAAATGAATGATGGTTTGGTTCGTGCCTTCGCAAGAACTGACCGTGGTTTCATCCACTACTTTACTTCCAAGGACCGTGGTGAAACTTGGGATTTGACGCCGATTCGTACTCCGTTCTATTCTGCACTGAACTGTTACAACGTAGAACGTGATCCAGAAACTGGATATCTTTATCTGGCGTGGGGATATGATAACGCCAATTTGCATGGTGTAGAACAGTCCCCCAGAACTCGTTGGAGTATTGCTATGAGTACCGATGACGGTGTAACATGGTCTTATCTTGGAACCTGTCATGAAAATAACGAAGAAGTTCATTCCCAGGGAATGAAGAACCTTAATATCAATGTGGCTTATGATAATCTGATTTTAGGGGCAATGAGTGTTGACCACTTCTACGTTGGCAATTCTGATTGTTCAAGACGGATTACCTTGCCTAAGAATCAGGTAGCGTCCAAGCGTTTTGATCAGGTGCATTACTTTGATATGGAGTCTACCAATAGTCTGTACAC
>JAZSKV010000106.1:0-6389 GCA_045534975.1 Ructibacterium sp.
GGTTGCCTTTTTTGAATTCTTCGGGCAGATCCCAATACAACACGATGGCTTCTGCAGAGCAGACAGATTGTATCATAATTCGTTACCTCAATATTACATTTTGTATGCTGGTATATTATACTGGAATGTACACAGAATGTCAATGGATATGGCGAAAAATACACCTTGGAATCAAAAAATATACAGCCTTTTTGTGTACATAACTTGTCAAAAAAGAAAGAGTGTCCGTAAATAGTTACGAACACTCGATATGGTAGGAGTGACTGGATTCGAACCAGCGGCCACCTGAACCCCATTCAGGTACTCTACCAAACTGAGCCACACCCCGTTACAACAAGAAACAGTATACACCATTTCTTGCGAAAAATCAAGTCTTTTTTGAAAAAAGTTGAAAAATTTTCTTATGTTTTTTGAATCAACTGTATGAGCAGTTGTTTTACCCCTTGCCAAAGCAGGCAAAACAGGATACTGCCAAGATATGCTGCTAAGGCACGATACCCAAAACGTGTTGCAAGATTGGTAATACCATATCGGGTCATAACCTCGTTGGTAATGAAAATGACCAAACAATGTACAAGATAAATGTGATAGGTAGAGTGATCCAACCAACCAAGGGGCTTTAATAGGAATTTTCCGCCCTCTGCAAAGAGTTGTGCCAACATATAGAAAAACAAAATTGCGCTGATACAATATAGAATATGAATTTGGTCCATCCAGGCAGGACCGCCCCCTGCAAAATAAACGGTAAACCAAGCCTTCATAAAGCCACAGGCTAAGAATAACGCGGTGATCCAGAGCCACCTTCTTCTCAGGTAATTTTTGAACTCCTGATAATGGAGTCCTATCATACAACCTGCCACCCAATAAACCAGATATCGCAAAAATAAAATGTCCAAATGGGGGAAACTTCGTCTCGGAAAAATGGTTGCCAAAATCTCGTCTAAGGAAAGACCGCAAATCACGGTAATCATCAGGCTAATCAAAAGCACTACCGTGGGGTTTGATTTTTTAAATAGGAACATCCAAAGGGGTGCCAAGAGATAAAACTGAACGATTACCACCACAAAATAAAAGTGTGCAGATAAATCCCCTACCAGGATAAAACGCCCCAATTCTGCCCAGGAAAAGACAAAATAATCCTTAGAGCAAAAATACAGGTAATAAATAAACACCCATGCGATATATGGCAAAACCACCGTGGTCAGCCGAGAAAGATAGAATTTTCCGTAGTGGATATTGCCGGCTTTTAAAAATAGTTTAACGCCGCTGAGGAGAATAAATCCCTGTACCACAAAGGCAGAGAGTTTTGAGGAAACCAAAACTGTCCAGTACATAGTCTGCCCACGGTCCATCTGGGTAATCACCTCAGAGGAAATATGTATCCATATAACAAGCAGGCAGAACAAAATATTGAGAAAAACAATATCCTGCCGCCGTTTTTTACCCATATCCGTTGCCATACATATCCCTCCTATGGGAAAATTATATCCAGATTTTGATGGTTTGTCAAGAATCCTATCCCTTTCGGAAAGGACTCATAGCGATTTCAGCAAGGCTGCGTTCTGCCATTTTTTCTGCCTTTTCTCTCTTGTCCCGGATTCTCTCTTCCAGTCCCTCCATAATGCCAAAATTCACATTCATAGGCTGAAAATTAGTAATCCCCTCGTGACTGATATATCTGCCAAGAGAACCAATGGCAGTTTTGGCTGAAAAGTTTGGTGCTTCTGTTCCGCAAATGGCCGCTGCCGCCGCAATTCCCGCAATGAGTCCCGATGCCGCAGATTCCACATAACCTTCAACGCCGGTAATCTGCCCGGCAAAATAAAGTTTTGGCATGGTTTTCATTTGATAATTGGCCGTCAACATTCCCGGTGAATTTAAATAAGTGTTCCGGTGCATGACACCATAACGCAAAAATTCCGCATGTTCAAGTCCCGGAATCATAGAAAACACCCGTTTCTGTTCCGGGAACTTCAAGTGAGTCTGGAAGCCCACAATGTTATACATGCTCCCTGCCGCATTATCTTGCCGCAGTTGTACCACCGCATAAGGTCTTGTCCCGTCGTGGGGGTTGGTAAGCCCTACCGGTTTTAAAGGGCCAAACCGCATGGTATCCTCGCCACGCTTTGCCATAATTTCAATGGGCATACATCCCTCAAAAACCTTGGGGTTCTCCACCCCTTCGTGAACCTGAGCCCCCTCTGCCGTAATCAACGCCTGATAGAACGCCAGATATTCTTCTTTGTTCATGGGGCAGTTGATATAATCATCCCCACCTTTTCCGTAGCGTGCTGCTCGAAAGGCCTTGGACATATCAATACTGTCAAACTTAACAATCGGTGCTGCTGCATCAAAGAAATGCAGGCCCTCGCCGCCGGTAATCTTCCGGATTTCTGCCGCCAAGGCATCCGATGCCAAAGGTCCTGCTGCAACAACGGTATACGCATCCGGGTCAATTTCTGTCACTTCTCCTACCTCAATGGTAATATTGGGGTGACTTTTGATTTTCTCGGTAACCATTTTGGAAAAACCCTCTCGGTCCACCGCCAACGCTCCACCTGCGGGGACTTTGGTAGCATCTGCACAAGCCATAATCAAAGAGTCCAGTTGCCGCATTTCTTCTTTCAAAAGTCCCACGGCGTTATGAATCCCGTCGGCACGGAGAGAATTACTGCAGACCAGTTCCGCAAAATCATCGCTGGTATGGGCTGGGGAATGTTTTTCCGGCTTCATTTCATAGAGCTGTACCGAAATTCCGCGGTTTGCCGCCTGCCAGGCTGCCTCGCAACCAGCCAGGCCTGCACCAATAATCCGAAGTTCCATTCTTTTTTCCTCCTATGATGGAAAGTAGGGCTGCTGCCAAAAGCAACAGCCCCGTCTTCTCGCTATTTTTTTGTTTTTGTTGCCGGTTTTTTCACATACTTACAGTCTTCGTTAAAGCATTTGTAAGTCACCGGACCACGTCTACGGAAAGCACGGACTTTCATCATCGTACCGCCGCATTCCGGACATTTTTCTTTGGTGGGTTCGTCCCAGGAAATAAAGTCACAGGCCGGGCTGTTATCACAGGTATAAAACGTTGCGCCTTTTTTGGATTTCCGCACAACCACCTTGCCACCGCATTTGGGGCAGGCAACATCCAGTTCTTGGGTAATTGCCTTGGTATTCCGGCATTCCGGGAAACCGGGACAAGCCAAAAACTTACCGAATCGGCCTTGCTTATAAACCATCATCCGTCCACATTTTTCGCAAACGACATCGGACACCTCATCTTTAATCTCCACATGCCCGATCTTTTCCTCTGCCTCTTTCAGCGTTTTGGCAAAAGGTCCGTAAAATTCCCGGATAATTTCTTTCCAACCGGTTTCACCCTCGGCTACGGTTTCGATTTTATCTTCCATATTAGCAGTAAACTCTACATCGACAATATTTGCAAAGTTTTCTTTCATCAAATCCGTAACAATGCAACCGAGTTCGGTAGGAAACAAACTTTTTCCATCCCTTGCTACATAGCCCCGTGCCGATGTAATGGTAGCCAACGTGGGCGCATAGGTACTAGGTCTTCCAATCCCCTCTTCTTCCATGGCTTTTACTAAAGATGCCTCGGTATACCGAGCGGGAGGTTGGGTAAAGTGTTGTTCCGGGTTGATTTCCTTTAACAACAAAGGCTGACCCTCGGTCAAAGAGGGAATCTTCTTGGACTTTTCTTCTTCCTCGTCCTTCCCCTCTACATAAAGAGTCATAAATCCGGCAAACTTGATTTCTGCACCGGTTGCACGAACCAGGTATTTTCCGGCAGTAATATCCACCGTTACCGAATCTAAAACAGCGTCTGACATCTGGCTTGCCATAAACCGGAGCCAGATTAACCGATAAAGTTTATAAAGGTCCGGCTTTAATTTTTCTTTATACAGTTCGGGGGTATTGGCGCAAGAGGTAGGACGAATGGCTTCGTGAGCGTCCTGGGCACTCTTTTTTGCCCGATAGTGTTTCGGAGTTTTAGGAACAAAAGCAGCGCCGTATTGCTTTTCGATAAAGTCTCTTGCCTCGTTTTGTGCCACCGGAGAAATTCGCAGAGAGTCCGTTCTCATATAGGTAATATAACCCATTTCATAAAGTTGCTGCGCCGCAACCATGGTTCTCCGGGAGGTAAAGTTTAACTTCCGGGATGCTTCCTGTTGCAAGGTACTGGTGGTAAAAGGCGGTGCACTCCGACGTTTGTTCTCCTTTTTCACCACAGATTTCACATAATATTCTGCCTTTTCTAATGCCCGGGTAACTTCCATAGCAGATTCTTCTTGAGAAAGTGCCATTTTTTTACCATCTGCCATCCCGTGGAACTTTGCCACAAAAGGTAGTTTGCCTTTATCATTGGTAAGTTTTAAATCGATGGTCCAGTATTCTTCCGGTAAAAAGGCTTCGATTTCCCGTTCTCGGTCCACAATCATTCGTACAACCGCAGACTGTACCCGACCGGCACTCAATCCTTTTTTCACCTTTTTCCAAAGCAGAGGACTAATCTGATAACCTACGATTCTATCAAGCACTCGACGGGTCTGCTGGGCATCCACCAGATTCATATCAATGGGACGCGCCTCTTTGACCGCTTCTCTCACCACATCACGGGTTACCTCGTTAAAGGTAATACGGCAATCAGAGGATGGGTCAATTCCGAGAACCCCGGCTAAATGCCAAGAAATTGCTTCTCCTTCTCGGTCAGGGTCGGTTGCCAGAAAAACTTTATCCGCCGCTTTGGCTTTTTTCTTTAACTTTGCAATCAAATCACCTTTACCGCGAATGGTAATATAACTGGGTTCAAAATCCCCATCAAGGTCTACACCCAATTGACTTTTGGGCAAGTCACGGACGTGACCCATGGTTGCCTCTATGGTATAACCACTGCCTAAATACTTTTTGACAGAATCCACCTTGGTGGGGGACTCCACAATCACAAGTTTTTTCTTGGCAGCCTTTTTTTCGGCCATTTCGTTATCCTCCTATTTCAATCTTATATTGACCGCCTGCACTTTGAGAGACGGCTTTTTTCATCTGCAAAATAATCAACTGGCTGCTGAGCAAACCGGCATCCATTTTGCAGGCATCTGCAATATCATCATAGGTCACGGTATCCGTAGCATCTTTCAAAAACCGCAGTATTGTTTCTTCTTCCTTGGAAAATTCTCTCCCTTTGAGCCAATCTTCAAAAGATTCCTGAGATTTTTCTGATACTGCCGCTGTTGAAACCTTGCCGGTATCTACCTTTTGTTTGATCTGTTCCGGATGGGGAATCCCCACAATCGGTTTCCCTTTCATTGAGATACCATAATCCATTTTTTCCGGGTATCTTTGGATATATTCTTCGATAATATCAAGAGCATCGGTCAAAGGCGTACATCCATCCCGAAGTAATTGATTAGGAATCACCGAATAAGGATTCAAAGGATTCCCCGGGACTGCAAAGACATCCACATTGGACTCTAAGGCGAGTCTTGTGGTAATCGCAGTACCGCTCTTTTCCTCACCCTCCACAATGGCAACAGCGTGAGAAAGTCCTACCATAATCCGATTTCGCTGCTGATAAAAATATCTTTTTCCCTCCATGCCCGGCGGTTGTTCTGATAAAATACACCCGTGAGTCAAAATATGCCGATACAAATCTGCATTTTCTCTGGGGTAAACCACATCCACACCGCCGGCGAGAACTGCCACAGTCGTTCCGCCTGCTTCCAAGGCACCCCATTGGGATGCCGCATCCGTCCCAAGTGCCATACCGCTGACAATCACAGCACCGTTATTGGCTAAATCGTAGCCTAACTTCTTAGAAAAAGAAAGTCCCTCTTTGGTTCCTTTTCGGGTGCCAACTACCGCAACGCCAAACATCCGGTTAAATTCCGGAACTTTTCCCTTTGCATAAAGAATTTGCGGCGGTGCAAAAACCTCTAAAAGTCCATGGGGATAATTCTCATCATCCATGGAAATCAGCTGAATTCCCTTTTCATTGCAATCGTCCAAAAATCGTTTCGCCCTATCCAGATTATGATGCAATCTAAGTCTTTGACCCATCCTGAGCAGTTTAGAATAAGGCGGTTTATGAAAATCTGTCTGGAAAATCTCTTCCGGCGTCCCTATTTCCTTTAAAAGTCGATAAACTTGTTTGGGGTCATGGTCACAACAGTCATTGAGCCAGATACGGTAAAGCAACTGTTTTTCTTCCATACTCTTACCCCCCTATTCCTGACGAAAGGCATACATGGCAATACCAGCAGCAACAGCGGCATTTAAGGATTCTACCTTGCCAGCCATAGGAATCCGCACTCTTTGGTCAGAAAGTGCCAAAACTTCTTCGGACACGCCCGTTGCCTCACTACCGATAATCAGGATCTGTTTTT
>JAZSKV010000034.1:0-11568 GCA_045534975.1 Ructibacterium sp.
TATTCTTTTCCTTATAACGACACTCTAAGGTTTCTCTGTTATAACCATTGCCGTGGCAAACTTCACAGGGAACCTAAACATCCGGCAAAAAGTGCATTTCAATGCAAATGATACCATCACCGCTACATGCCTCGCAACGACCACCTTTTACATTAAAACTAAACCTCCCCTGTTTGTAACCTCTTGCTTTTGCCTCCGGCGTCATAGAGAACAATTCTCGGATGTCCCCAAATAATCCGGTATAGGTAGCCGGATTACTTCTGGGGGTTCTGCCGATGGGAGATTGGTCAATATCAATCACCTTATCAAGGTGCTCAGTACCGATGATACTTGTAAACTTTCCGGGATGCTTTTTGGCGCCATTGAGCCGGTTCGCTAATTCTTTATAAAGCACCTCATTGATAAAAGAACTTTTGCCACTGCCGGAAACACCGGTCACACAGATAAAGGTACCAAGCGGTAACTTTACATTGATGTTCTTCAGGTTATTCTGCGCTGCACCTTTGATTTCCAAAACATTACCATTGCCTGTCCTGCGCTTTTCCGGCACGGGGATTTTCTTCTTTCCGCTAAGATACAATCCGGTTTCCGAGGCCTCACAAGCCATCACTTCTTCTGCGGTTCCCTCAACTACAACTTTACCGCCATGGATTCCGGCACCGGGTCCAATATCGATGATATGGTCGGCTGCCAGCATGGTATCTTCATCGTGTTCCACCACCAGAAGGGTGTTACCCAAATCCCGCAAATGCTTTAATGTGGCAATCAACCGATCATTATCCCGCTGATGCAGCCCGATACTGGGCTCATCCAAAATATACACCACACCCATAAGACTTGATCCTATCTGGGTTGCCAGACGAATCCTCTGTGCCTCACCGCCGGACAGTGTTCCGGCACTGCGGGATAGGGTAAGGTATTCCAACCCCACATTGACCAGAAACCGAAGCCGTTCATTAATTTCTTTTAAAACATGGCGGGCAATGGTTTTATCCTTTTCGGATAACTTTTCTGACAATCCCGCAAAAAACGTCTGAGCATTGGCAATCGACATCTGGGTGACTTCATGGATATTTAATCCATCAATGGTCACAGCCAGGGTTTCCTTTTTCAACCGAGTGCCACTGCAATCGGGGCATGGCATATTCACCATATAACTTTCAATTTCTGCTTTCACCCAATCGGAACTGGTTTCCTTGTATCTTCGCTCTAAGTTATGAATCACGCCCTCAAACCGGGCAAACTGCATCCCTTTGGCATATTTTCTGTCATAGGTCAGTTTGATTTTTTCGCCTCTGGTTCCGTAAAGGATGATGTCCAGAACATCCTTGGGCAACTCTCCAATAGGGGTATCCAAGGAAAAACCATAATGACCAGAAAGCCCCTCATAATACATGCGGGAAATGCTACCCTCTTCGGTACCACTCCAACCACTACCTAAGATTGCCCCTTGATTGATACTCAAACTTTTATCCGGAATCACCAAACCCGGGTCGATTTTTACAATATTCCCAAGTCCGGTACAACCGGGACAGGCACCATACGGGGTATTAAACGAGAACATACGAGGTGTCAACTCCTCGATGCTGATACCACAATCGTCACAGGCATAGTTTTGGCTGAAAAACAATTCCTCTCCGTCAATAATGTCTACCAGAGCAATTCCATCTGCCATTTGGAGTGCGGTTTCCATGGAATCGGTCAAGCGTTTTTCCATACCCGCTTTGACTACCAGCCGGTCAACCACGATTTCAATCGTATGCTTTTTCTGCTTGTCCAATTTAGGGATTTCTTCACTCAATTCCACCATTTTGCCGTCTACCCGAACCCGCACAAAGCCGTCTTTTAGAGCATTTTGAAAGGTTTTGACATACTCGCCTTTTCTACCTCTTGCAACGGGGGCAAGAATCTGAATTTTTGTTCTCTCCGGCAAGGCTTTGACCGCATCCACAATCTGGTCAATGGATTGGGGTTTAATTTCTTTTCCGCATTCAGGACAATGGGGAACGCCGATTCTGGCAAATAACAACCGGATATAATCATAAATCTCTGTTACCGTTCCCACCGTAGAACGAGGGTTTCTACTGGTGGTTTTCTGGTCAATAGAAATCGCCGGAGAAAGCCCCTCAATCGACTCCACGTCTGGTTTTTCCATCTGCCCCAAAAACTGCCGGGCATAAGCAGACAACGACTCCACATACCGTCTTTGACCCTCGGCATAAATGGTTTCAAATGCCAGAGAAGATTTTCCAGAACCGCTAAGTCCGGTCAAAACCACCAATTTATCCCGGGGGATTTTGACATTCAGGTTCTTTAAGTTATTCTCTTTTGCACCCTTTACCACAATATATTTACTTTCCATAACGCTACTCCTTTTCCTTGGCTTCCAATCGGCGAATTTCATCCCGCAACTGTGCTGCCAGTTCAAACTGAAGCATCTCTGCTGCTTTCTTCATTTCCGTCGTCAGTTCCGCAACGGTCATAGCCACAGTATCCTTGAATTTTGCATCCTTTTTTTGGCTGGGAACGGTTACCGCCTGTGTTGCTTCAATGACCTCATACACCTCTTTGCGGATACTCTTTGGCGTAATTCCGTGGGCTTTGTTAAAGGCATCTTGCAAACCCCGGCGCCGATTGGTTTCCGAAATCGCATAATCCATGGAGCGGGTCACCTGGTCTGCATACATAATCACCTTGCCCTCTGCATTTCTGGCTGCACGGCCAATGGTTTGTACCAGAGAGGTTTCACTTCGCAAAAAGCCCTCTTTATCGGCATCTAAAATGGCAACCAACGAAACCTCTGGAATATCCAATCCCTCGCGCAATAGATTAATGCCAACCAAAACATCAAAAACGCCCAAGCGCAAATCGCGGATAATTTCCATTCTTTCAATGGTTTGGACATCGGAATGTAGATATCGAACTTTCACGCCCATCTCCTCAAAGTATTCCGTCAAGCGTTCTGCCATCTTCTTGGTTAAAGTAGTAACCAAAACCCTTTCATTTTTCTCGGTGCGTTTGATGATTTCTCCGTACAAATCATCGGTTTGTCCGGCAATGGGGCGCACCTCAATTTCAGGGTCCAAAAGACCGGTAGGACGAATCACCTGTTCTACCACTTGGCTGGATTCTTCTTTCTCAAATTCTGCCGGTGTTGCACTAACAAAGATAGCCTGATTTAACCGTGCATAAAACTCATCAAAAGTCAAAGGCCTGTTATCAAAAGCAGAGGGCAGACGGAACCCATAATTGACCAGATTTTCTTTTCTGGAACGGTCACCGGCAAACATCGCCCGTACCTGTGGCAAGGTTACATGAGACTCATCCACAAAAAGCAAAAAGTCTTTGGGTAAATAGTCAATCAGGGTAAAGGGAGGGCTTCCCGGTTCTCTACCGCTGATGTGCCGAGAATAATTCTCAATCCCGTTACAAAATCCGGTTTCCCGCATCATTTCAATATCATAATGGGTTCTCTGCTCTAAACGCTGCGCCTCTACCAATTTATTCTCTGCACGTAGTTCGAAAAGCCGCTCTTCTAATTCTTTTTCAATGGTTGCAATGGCGGCTTCCCGTTTTTCCGGCGTTGTCACATAGTGAGACGCCGGATAGATTGCCACATGTTTCCGCTCTGCGACAATCTCCCCGGTGACCGGATTAAAGTCACAAATCCGTTCCACCTCATCCCCAAAGAATTCCACCCGCACGGCATTGCCATTGGATTCTGACGGGAAAATATCTAAAACATCGCCTCGTACCCGAAACTTATTTCTCACAAAATTAATTTCGTTCCGCTCATACTGAATCTCAATAAGTTTTGCAATCACTTCATCCCTGTCTTTGATCATACCCGGTCGCAGGGATATTACCATGTTATTGTAGTCAATAGGGTCACCCAAACCATAAATGCAGGAAACACTGGCTTCAATAATCACATCTCGGCGCTCAAACAGCGCCGCTGTTGCACTATGCCTTAGTTTATCAATTTCTTCGTTGGTGGATGCGTCTTTTTCGATATAAGTATCAGAATGAGGAATGTAGGCCTCCGGCTGATAATAATCATAATAGGATACAAAATATTCTACTGCATTATGGGGAAAAAGTTCTTTAAATTCACTACAAAGTTGTGCCGCAAGGGTTTTGTTGTGCGCCAATACCAAAGTGGGTTTTTGTACTTTTTCAATAATCTTAGCCATGGTAAAGGTTTTACCGCTTCCGGTTACTCCCATCAAAGTCTGGAATTTATCTCCCTTTGAAACACCGTTAGAAAGTCCCTTAATTGCCTCTGGCTGGTCCCCTGCAGGCTGATATTTTGATACCACCTGAAACTCCATCTTCCTCACCTCCAAAAAATCCGTTTTTTCTTACATCTTTATCATTTTATTATATCATATACCATTCTTCTCTTTCAAGTATTTTCAAAAACTTTTCAAAAATTCCCAAGATATTTTCCCATCTCCTTTTTATTTTCTCCAGTTGCCCATCAAATTACTAAATACCATGGTTTTTTTGTATCTTTTTTGCCAAGATTTTTCAGAAAAAAACTTGACAAAGATAAATGCCCGTGCTATTCTATGGTAAGAGGTTTTAGCACTCTACTTGCATGAGTGCTAACAACATTGCTTTACGGAGTTGATAGTATGGCATTGGATGATAGAAAAAAATCAATATTACGTGCCATTGTAGAAGGGTACATCCAGAACGCCGAACCCGTGGGTTCCCGGAGTATTGCTAAGAACACGGACCTAAATTTAAGTGCTGCAACCATCCGGAACGAAATGGGTGATTTGGAGGAGATGGGCTTTTTAATCCAGCCCCACACCTCTGCTGGCCGGATCCCATCCAGTCAGGGTTTTCGTTTTTATGTAGATAGTTTGATGGAGCGTTATCGCATGTCAACAGCGGAAATCCAACAGATGAGAAACGCAATGCTGCATAAGATTCAGGAACTTGACCGAATTGTCAAAGACGTTTCTGCTGCCTTTTCCAGCATTACCAATCTTCCTACTTTTGGTATGGTTCCTACCCTGGAACACGGCAGCATCAAAGGCATCAAATTGGTTTCTATTGATGAAAAAACCGTCATGGTTATTGTTTCGGGAAGTTCCGGGTTGATTAAGAACAAACTTCTTCGGCTAAAAAGACCGACGGACGAAGCGTTCTTAGCCAATCTCACCGATATTCTAAGTCAAAATCTTGTAGGATATACCCGGTCACAAATCAACCTCTCTCATATTATGGAGGTTGTCAATGTCTTAGGGAACAATCATGAAATTCTGACTTCAGTACTGGGGTTGGTTCACGAGGCAATTTCCGAGATAGATAAACGGGAAATTTACTTAGAGGGAAGCACCAACATCCTTCGGTTTCCGGAATATAACGACATTACGAAAATCAAAGAAATTTTGGAATTTTTCGATGACCGACAGACCTTAGGCACTTTTCTCAGCGACCTGCCGGCGTTAGGTGACGGTAAAGCAAAAGTCTTTATCGGCGATGAAACCGAACTGCCGCAACTGAAGAACAATAGCCTGGTTCTTTCCACCTATAAAGTAGGCGAGAACCTCACCGGTATTATTGGCGTTGTAGGACCCACTCGTATGGATTATGCCAGAGCAGTTTCCGGTGTAGAGTTTTTCTCGAAACATTTAGGAGATATGCTCAGCCGAAGTTTGGGTGAGGGGTTTGAACCAGATACTACGAAGGAAAAAGGAGATGAATAATTATGGCAAAAAAGAATGAGGAAACAACAAATCAACCGCTTGAAGATATGCAGGATGAGGCAACCCCAACTGAGGAAACTGCTCCTGAACAAACAGAGTTGGAAAAGGCCGAAGAATCTATTGCAAATCTTACCGACCGCTTGATGCGCACCGCCGCGGAATTTGATAATTTCAAAAAACGTTCTGCCCGGGAAAAAGACGAGGTTTATAGTGTCGCTGTCTGCGATACCATCAACAAACTTCTTCCGGTACTGGACAATTTAGAACGAGCCGTTACCGTTACGGTAGATGATGCAGAAAGTAGCGTTTTAGATGGCGTCAAGATGATTAAAAAACAATTTGAGGATGTGCTGACTGTTATCGGCGTATCCGCCATTGATGCCGTGGGTAATCCCTTTGACCCGGAAAAACACAATGCGGTTATGACCGAAGAAAGCGACCAGGAATCTAATACAGTTTTAGAAGAATTTATGAAAGGCTATCTTTACAAAGACGATAAAGTAATCCGTCATTCTATGGTAAAGGTAAGTTGTTAATCTAATTTTAGGATAATATTGGAAAGGATGATATGTTATGGCAAAAATTATTGGTATTGACTTAGGAACAACAAACTCTTGTGTATCGGTTATGGAGGGCGGTGAGCCGTCTGTTATCACCAATCCGGAAGGTGCGAGAACGACTCCCTCTGTGGTTGCATTCACCAAGACTGGCGAGCGTTTAATCGGTGAGGTGGCAAAGCGTCAGGCTATCACCAACCCTGACCGGACCATCAGTTCTATCAAGAGAGATATGGGTACTGACCGCAAGGTTACCATAGACGACAAGAACTATTCTCCCCAGGAGATTTCTGCTATGGTTCTGCAAAAATTAAAATCAGATGCAGAGGCATATCTTGGCGAGACCGTTTCTCAGGCTGTAATCACCGTGCCGGCTTATTTCAGCGATGCTCAGCGTCAGGCAACCAAGGATGCCGGTAAGATTGCCGGTTTGGAGGTTCTTCGTATCATTAACGAGCCTACTGCGGCTGCTCTGGCTTACGGACTTGAAAAAGGCGAAGACCAGAAAATCATGGTTTACGATTTGGGCGGCGGTACTTTCGACGTTTCCATTCTGGAAATTGGTGACGGTGTATTTGAGGTTCTGGCTACCAGCGGTAATAACCGTTTGGGCGGTGATGACTTTGACGATAAAGTGATGAATTACCTGGCAGATGAATTCCAGAAAGAAAATGGCATTGACCTCCGTCAGGATAAAATGGCATTGCAGCGTTTAAAAGAAGCGGCTGAAAAAGCAAAAATTGAACTTTCCGGTGTGACTTCTTCCAATGTAAATCTTCCCTTTATTACCGCTGATACTACCGGTCCCAAGCACTTAGATATTACCATTACCCGGGCCCAGTTTGATGCACTAACTGCGGACTTGGTAGAAAAGACCATGGAGCCCACCAGAAACGCTCTGCGGGATGCAGGTCTTTCCCCCAACGAAGTTGATAAGGTATTGCTGGTTGGTGGTTCTTCCAGAATTCCGGCAGTACAAGAAGCGGTACAAAAACTCATCGGCAAAGAACCCCACAAGGGCATCAACCCTGATGAATGTGTTGCCATCGGTGCTTCCATTCAGGCAGGCGTCCTGGCTGGCGATGTAGAAGATTTGGTATTGTTAGACGTTACTCCTCTCTCCTTGGGCATTGAAACCATGGGCGGTGTATTCACCAAGTTAATCGAAAGAAACACCACCATTCCTACCAAAAAGAGTCAGGTGTTCTCTACTGCTGCTGATAACCAGACCAGCGTTGAGGTACACGTTCTTCAAGGCGAACGGGAAATGGCAGCTTACAATAAAACCTTAGGAAGATTCAGCCTGAGCAACATTCCGCCGGCTCCTAGCGGTGTACCCCAGATTGAAGTTACCTTTGATATTGATGCCAACGGCATTGTAAAGGTAACCGCCAAGGACCTTGGTACCGGTCAGCAACAAGATATTACCATTACCGCTTCCAGCAACCTCTCCGACGAGGATATTGACAAGGCTGTGAAAGAGGCAGAACAATTTGCAGCAGAAGACAAAAAGCGTAAAGAAGAAGTTGAGGTTCGCAACAATGCCGACAACATGGTATATCAGACCGAAAAGACCTTGGGCGAAATCGGCGATAAGATTGACGAATCCGAAAAAGCCGGTATCCAGGCAGAAGTTGACAAACTGAAAGAATTATTAAAGGATGCTTCCATTGATGTGGAGGCTGTGAAAGCACAGACCGAGGCAGTAACCCAGAAATTCTATGCAGTTTCCGAAAAACTTTATGCAGCAGCACAACAGGCACAGCAAGCACAAGGCGGTGCCGAGGCACAACAGGGTGCTCCCAACGACAATGTGGTTGACGCAGAATACACCGAGGTAGATGACAACAAATAGCATCCAGGGC
Source organism: Ructibacterium sp. (assembly GCA_045534975.1). GTDB lineage: Bacteria > Bacillota > Clostridia > Monoglobales > Monoglobaceae > Ructibacterium. The sequence continues at coordinate 8,143 of JAZSKV010000034.1, forward strand.
GGACAATTTTTGTCCGCCTGTTTGCAGTAAAATGAGGTTATGGCTATGGCAGATAAAAGAGATTATTACGAAGTCCTCGGCGTGGAGAAAAGCGCTTCCCCCGACGAGATTAAGAAAGCCTATCGGAAACTGGCAAAAAAATATCATCCAGACTTAAACCCTAACGACCAGGAAGGCGCTGAGAAAAAGTTTAAAGAAGCAACCGAAGCCTATGAAGTTTTGAGCGATGCTGAGAAAAAGCAACGGTATGACCAGTTTGGTCACGCCGCCTTTGACCAGACTGCCGGCGGTGGATACGGTGGCGGATTTGGCGGATTCGACGGCTTTGATATGGGCGATATTTTCAGCAGTTTCTTTGGTGGCGGATTTGGCGGTCAGCGCACAAACCCCAACGCTCCTCAAAGAGGTCGGGATTTATCCTATAATCTGGATTTAACTTTTGAAGAAGCATGTTTTGGTGTAGAAAAAGACATCACCATTAATCACTTAGAAAAATGTTCTACCTGTCACGGTTCCGGTGCGGCAGCAGGCACAAGTCCTGAAACCTGTCCCGTCTGCCACGGTAGCGGTCAGGTTCGCACCGTGCAACGGACTGCTTTTGGTAATTTCCAGAGTGTTCGCCCTTGTGATTCCTGTGGCGGTCGCGGAACTATCTTGAAAAATCCCTGTCCTGATTGTCATGGTGAGGGCAATGCGAGAAAATCCAAAAAGGTTCGGGTTAAAATTCCCGCCGGGATTGATGATGGGCAACAAGTTTATGTTCGTGGCGAAGGTGATGCCGGCAGCAAGGGCGGTCCCTCCGGCGACTTGATTTTAAACATTCGGGTACGCCGTCACAAATTATTTGTACGGCAGGGCTACGACATTCTTTGTGATTACCCCATCTCCTTTGTTCAGGCAACATTAGGTGCAGAAGTTCAGGTACCCACCATTGATGGCAGGGTTTCCTACCAGATTCCAGAGGGAACCCAACCGGGGACTGTGTTCCGCCTGCGAGGCAAAGGCGTTCCTAAGATCAATTCCACCCAACGTGGTGATCAATATGTTACCATCAAGGTGGAAATTCCTAAGGGGCTTAACGAAAAACAAAAAGATCTTTTAAGAAACTTTGATGAAAACGTAGATGCATCAAAGTATAAGCAGAGTAAAAATTTCTTTGATAAGATGAAAGAAATTTTTAAATAAACAAAAACAAACGCCGACTTTTCGCCGGCGATTCCTGCATTTTAGAAAGGATAGACATTATGAATTGGATTAAAATTAAAATTACCACCACCGCAGAGGGGATTGACCCCATATCCGGTCGGTTGATGGATTTAGGCATTACCGGCATTGAAATCGCTGACAAAGATGATTTTAAGGAATTTTTAGAAGCGAATAAAAAGTATTGGGACTATGTAGATGAAGAGTTAGAACGCCTGAAAGATGCCGATACCGAAATCACTTTCTACATCAGCGACGGACCAGCCGGTATGGAACAGTTAGCAGCCGTTCGTTCTTCTATGCTGGAACTTTCCGCCATTGATTCTGATAAAAGTTATGGTTCTCTCTCCATCACTTGCGACCATGTGAAAGACGAGGATTGGTCAGAAATCTGGAAGCAATACTTCCATCCCATTTCGGTAGGCGAAAAAGTTTTAATTCAGCCAGTCTGGGAAGAAACCAAAAATCCCGATGGCAGAACCGTTTTTATCGTGAATCCCGGTATGAGTTTCGGCACCGGCTCTCATCCCAGCACCCGTTTTTGTATTGAAGAAATCGAAAAACACCTACATACCGGAGACACCGTCTTAGATCTTGGTTGTGGTTCCGGCATCTTGTCTATTATCGCTCTTCTCCTTGGTGCCAAAGATGCCACTGCCATCGATATTGACCCTAATGCCGTGGATGTGGCTTACACTAATCTGGAACTGAATCATCTTTCCAAAGAGAACTACCACGCTTTCCCCGGTGATATTTTATCCAGCGAAGAACTGCGTAATAACTTAGGTCAATATGATTTGGTGATTGCCAATATTGTCGCAGATGTCATCATTGGAATGTCCGGTTTTGTTCGGCAGTTTATGAAAGAAAACGGCAGATTTATCTGTTCCGGTATCATTTTAGAACGCCTTGACGAAGTGGTATCTGCCTTAGAATCCGCCGGGCTTTCTGTCATAGAAATCCGCAAAGACTCTGACTGGGCGGCTATCACCTGCAAATAAAAGGAGAACTGTTATGCGTCGTTTTTTTACTGAGCCTGAAAACATCCAAGGAAATACCGCAAAAATTATTGAAGATGCAGGGCATATCACCAAAGTGCTTCGTATGGAAGTGGGGGACCGTTTCCTCTTATTTGATGGAACGGGTTATGAATACACCGCTGCCCTTACGGTTTTGAATAGCCAGGAATGTCAGGCAGAAATTTTAGAAAAGAACTTTTCTGAGCAGGAACCCAAAATACAGATTACCATTTTTCAGGGCATCCCGAAGTCCGGAAAAATGGAATCTATCATCCAAAAATCTGTGGAACTTGGTGTGGTTTCCATTGTCCCAACTGCAACTGATCGCTGTGTGGTAAAATTAGACCATGGCAAAAAAGAGGCAGAAAAACAAAAACGCTGGAATAAAATTTCCTTAGAGGCAGCCAAACAATGTGGACGTGGCTTAGTTCCGCAGGTTTCGTCTTCCATTTCCTTTCAGGAAGCACTTTTAGAACTTCAAAAAATGGATTTGGCACTGATGCCCTATGAAGTTTTAGGTCACGCCGGCGATTGTTCCTTAAAAACGATTTTACAATCCAGCAACTTTCAAACCATTGGCGTTTTGATTGGGCCGGAGGGCGGGTTCTCTGACAACGAAGCGGAACTTGCCAAATCAGCCGGCATTACCCAAGTAGGACTTGGAAAACGCATTTTACGAACGGAAACGGTAGCTGCCGCCGTTTCTTCCATCATTATGTATGAATTAGGAGAAATCTAATTTTAGATTCTTTGTATATTCTCTTTCAATATGTCAAGAATAAGGAGGGATTCCATGCCTTACTATTTTGCAAACGCATTTGCGATACTGTTGCAAATCATTCTGTTTCTTATCGCTGTCTATTATTTTGGCATTGCCCTCTTTTCCCTTTTTCCTGGTCGGGAGATTCCGAAAAAAGATAAAAAACTTCATTTTGCCGTAGTAATACCTGCCCATAATGAGGGCTGTGTCTTGTCCGGCTTACTCCGGAGTTTGTACCAGCAGACTTATCCCAAGGAAAACTATCGAGTCTTTGTTATGGCAGACAACTGTACAGACAACACAGCAGAAGTTGCAACGTCTTTCTCTGCTACGGTCTTGTTTCGAAAAACAACGAAAGGTTCGGGGAAAGGTTCTGCCTTAAAAGATGTCTTTCATCAAATTTTTGAGGAACCGGAATCTTATGACGCTATGGTGGTTATAGAT
>JAZSKV010000017.1:0-3936 GCA_045534975.1 Ructibacterium sp.
GGGTAAGCAGGGCCGTTTCCGTCAAAACTTGCTTGGTAAGCGTGTTGACTACTCCGGCCGTTCCGTTATCGTGGTAGGCCCCGAATTGAAGATTTATCAGTGCGGTCTGCCTAAGAAGATGGCGCTGGAATTGTTTAAACCCTTTGTGATGAAGAAATTGGTGGCTGACGGTATGGCTCACAACATCAAATCCGCAAAGCGGATGGTGGAGCGGGTTCGTCCGGAAGTCTGGGATGTTTTAGAAGATGTTATCTCCGAACATCCGGTACTCTTAAACCGTGCACCAACCCTGCACAGACTGGGTATCCAGGCGTTTGAACCGGTGCTGGTAGAAGGTAAAGCGCTGAAACTGCATCCGCTCGTTTGTACCGCATTTAATGCGGACTTTGATGGTGACCAGATGGCAGTTCACCTTCCCTTGTCTGCAGAGGCACAGGCGGAAGCGCGTTTCTTGATGCTTTCTGCTAACAACCTGATTAAACCTCAGGACGGTAAACCTGTTACCGTTCCGACCCAGGATATGGTTCTTGGTAGTTACTACCTGACCTTGAAAGACGATACTGAAATCGGTACCGGTAAGGTATTTGCCTCCTATGATGAGGCGGTTCTGGCTTACCAGAACGACGCCGTAGGTCTGCATGCGCCCATCAAAGTACGGGTAACTGGTATGGTGAATGGCGTGGAAAAGGCCGGTTTGATTGATGCAACGGTTGGTCGGTTGATTTTCAATGAGAAGATTCCTCAGGATTTAGGTTTTGTAGACAGAACCAATCCGGAAACTGCTCTGGATTTGGAAATTGGGGACAATGTTCTGAAAAAGCCGGCGGTGAAAGAAGCCATCAATGATAATGTAGAACCCGGTGTGGACAAGAAGTTACTGGGTAAAATCATTAACGCCAGCATCAAAAAGCATGGCATTACCGAAACGGCAACCCTCCTTGACAATGTTAAGGCGATGGGTTATAAGTATTCTACCATCGGTGCAATCACCGTCTGCGTAGACGATATGCAGATCCCTGAGGCGAAGAAAGAATATTTGGCTGAAGCCGAAGAACGTATCGATCAGGTTACCAGAAAATATCGCCGTGGTCTACTGACCGACGAGGAGCGGTATCGCCATGTTATCAACATCTGGTCGGAGACCTCCAACAAGGTAACCGATGCCCTGATGGCAAACCTGAAACAACTCAACCCCATTTATATGATGGCAAACTCCGGTGCCCGTGGTAGCGTGAACCAGATTCGTCAGTTGGCTGCAATGCGTGGTTTGATGGCGGATACCTCCGGTCGTACCATTGAGATTCCCATTCGGTCTAACTTCCGTGAGGGTCTGACCGTGCTGGAATACTTTATCTCTACCCACGGTGCCAGAAAGGGTCTGACCGATACCGCGCTCCGTACGGCGGACTCCGGTTACCTGACCCGTCGTCTGGTAGACGTATCCCAGGAAGTTATCGTCCGGGAAGAAGACTGTGGAACCCGTGACGGTATTGTGGTTTGCGATATCCGTGACGGTAACGAGATTATCGAACCGCTCATCGACCGTTTGGAGGGCAGAACGGCAACAGAACATATCGTTCATCCCGAAACCGGTGAGATGATTGTGTGCGAGAACGAAATGATTACCGCGGATCAGGCAAAGCAAATTATCGATGCTGGTATCAAGGAAGTCAAGATTCGTTCTGTTGTGAAGTGTCGCAGCAAGGTGGGCGTCTGTGCAAAATGTTACGGCCATAACCTTGCTACCGGCAAGCCCGTTGACGTGGGTGAAACCGTTGGTATCATCGCTGCACAGTCCATCGGTGAGCCTGGTACACAGTTGACCATGCGTACCTTCCACGCCGGCGGTGTCGCAGGTGACGATATTACCCAGGGTCTTCCCCGTGTGGAGGAATTGTTTGAAGCCAGAAAGCCTAAGGGCGTGGCAATCATCGCAGAAATCGCAGGCACTGTCCGGATTTCTGAGGCGAATAACAAGCGTGAGGTTATCGTAACCAATAACGAAACCGGCGAGTCGGCAACCTACCTGATTCCCTTTGGTTCCAGAATCAAAGTTCGGGACGAACAGGAAATCCAGGCGGGTGACTCTCTGACAGAGGGTTCCATCAACCCTCACGATATCCTGGAAATCCTTGGTTCCACCGCGGTACAGAATTACTTTATTCAGGAAGTACAGCGGGTATACCGTCTGCAAGGTGTTGATATCAACGATAAGCATATCGAAGTTATCGTTCGTCAGATGATGCATAAGGTAAAGGTAGAAGAAGCCGGGGATACCGGTCTGCTCACCGGTTCCTTGATCAGCGTCTTCGAACTGGAAGATATCAATCGCAAGATGGTGGAAGAGGGCAAACAGCCGGCAGAGGCGTCCAGCGTCCTGATGGGTATTACCAAAGCAGCACTGGCTACCGAGTCCTTCCTGTCTGCGGCTTCCTTCCAGGAAACCACCCGCGTCCTGACCGATGCGGCAATTAAGGGAAAGAAAGACCCGTTGATTGGTCTTAAAGAAAATGTTATCATCGGTAAACTGGTTCCGGCTGGTACTGGTATGGCCCGGTATAATAACATCGAAGTATACCCTAACTTTACTTCCAATGCTGAGGAAACAGAAACAGCAGCAGAAGAAAACGTATTCTAAAAGGCAAAAGGAGAGCAATTTAGTTTGCTCTCCTTTTTTGTTGCTAAAAAAGTTGAAAATTTTTCAGAAAAGTATTGACATTTCCCAAAATCGGTGGTATACTAATCAAGTCGCTGTGATGCGGACAAAGTGAATATGGAGGGGTTCCCGAGTGGCCAAAGGGGGCAGACTGTAAATCTGTTGCAACTTGCTTCGATGGTTCGAATCCATCTCCCTCCACCAAAAATCGGCAAGATTCGACAGAGTCTTGTCGATTTTACTTATTTTACCTATTCACTTTTCCCTAAAAAGACTAGTCGATTTTTGGAATGTAATAGGTATAGTGAAGAAGGAATAAGTTAGGTACAAACTGGACAAGTCGAGTTTGTTTGCAGAAAGTTACAACTATTCTATCTATCCTAAACACAAACCCCTCCTGCGAAAGGCAGGAGGGGTTCTCTTATATCCTTTTCCCCAATACGGGGACTTTTGCTCTACGATAAGTATCAAAGGTGTCGTTGTCTAAGGCGTCACGAATTTCTGCCATCATGTTGTTATAAAAGTAAAGGTTATGCAGAACTGCCAGGCGCATGGCAAGCATCTCTTTTGCCTTAAACAGATGCCGGAGATAGGCCTTAGAAAAGTTCCGGCAGGTGGGGCATTGACAGTTTTTATCAATGGGGCTGTCATCCCTTTCATATTTTGCATTAAAGATATTTAAGATTCCCTCTGAGGTAAAGAGATGTCCGTGACGGGCATTTCTGCTTGGCATAACGCAGTCAAAAAAGTCCACACCTCTTGCTACTGCTTCAATAATATTAACGGGTGTGCCAACCCCCATGAGATAACGGGGTTTGTCCTTGGGCATAAAGGGTTCTACCGCCTCAATCACCCGATACATTTCTTCTGCAGTTTCCCCTACGGCAAGACCGCCAATGGCATAGCCGTCTAAATCCAGTTCGGCAATCTCCTGCATATGAGCGATTCGCAAATCGTCATAGGTGCTGCCCTGGTTGATGCCAAAAAGCATTTGGTTGGGATTGATGGTGCCGTCAAGTTGATTCAGCCGGGCAAGTTCCTCCTTGCAGCGTTTGAGCCAGCGGGTGGTTCTTGCCACCGATTCTTTGGCATAATTTTTCTCGCAGGGGTTTTCGATGCATTCGTCAAATGCCATGGCAATGGTAGAGCCTAAGTTGGACTGAATCTGCATACTCTCCTCAGGTCCCATAAAGATTTTTCTGCCGTCAATGTGGGAGGAGAAATAAACGCCTTCTTCTTTGATATTGCGTAGTTGCGCCAGAGAAAACACCTGAAAACCG
>JAZSKV010000040.1:0-15449 GCA_045534975.1 Ructibacterium sp.
TGAGGCGGCGCAGGATTTGGGTTGCGGTCCGGTTCGGTCTTTCTTTAAGGTGGTTCTGCCCGAGATTCTACCCGGTGTGATTTCTGGTTTTTTAATGGCATTTACCTTTTCTCTGGATGATTTCGTGGTTAGTTATTTCACCAGCGGTGCAACGGCACAGACTCTGCCGGTGACCATCTATGCCATGACCCGACGCCGGGTCAGCCCGGAGATTAATGCCCTGTCTACCATTATCTTTGTGGTGATTTTAGCAGTTCTTTTAATTAAGAACTTAATGGAACGCAAGGCAATCAAAAAGGAGGGAGCAAAATGAAACGTTTGACTTTTCTCTTTTTGGCAATTGTCTTGTTCTTAATGCCTCTCTCCGGCTGTCAGACTCCCATAGAGGAAGAGAGCGAAGTGGTGGAAGAAGCTACGGTAACGGTTGCCGACCTGGATTATTATACCCGGTTTCAAGGCAAAGATGTTTCTATCAATGTTTATAACTGGGGGGAATATATCCCGGACGGCAGCGAAGAGGGCGTTCTGGATTTGAACGCATCTTTTACGGAACTGACCGGGATTAAAGTGAATTACACCACCTATGCCACCAATGAAGAGCTTTATGCTAAGTTAAAAGGCGGCGGAGCCAATTATGATGTGGTGATTCCCTCAGACTATATGATTTCCAGAATGATTGCTGAGAATATGCTCCTGCCGCTCAATTTAGAAAATATTCCCAATCGAAGATACATTATGGAGAAATTCTCTAATCCGGATTATGACCCGGGAAACCGGTATTCGATTCCTTATACTTGGGGAACGGTGGGAATTATTTATGATCATACTGCCATTGACCCGGATGAAGTGGAGTTAGATTGGCATATTCTCTGGAACGAGGAATATAAAGACCAGATTTTAATGTTTGATAATCCCCGGGATGCCTTTGCCATTGCAGAGATTCTTTTGGGTTATTCCCTCAATACTGAGGATCCCGAGGAATTAGCCGAGGCGGCGGAACTTTTAATTGCCCAAAAGCCGGTGGTGCAGGCATACGTTATGGACGAAATCTTTGATAAGATGGGTGCTGGCGAAGCGATCCTTGCTCCCTATTATGCCGGTGATGCGGCTACTCTTTTGGAGGAATATGAGCATTTAAGTTTTGTGGTTCCCAAAAGCGGCACCAATCTCTTCTTTGATGCGGCTTGTATCCCCAAAGGTGCCAAACAAAAAGAGGCGGCAGAGATGTATATCAACTATCTCTGTGAACCGGATGTGGCTTATGCAGTCGCCGATTATATCGGCTATTCTACCCCCCATCAGGCGGCCTATGATATGTTAGATGAGGAAACCCAGGAAGACCCGGTTGCCTATCCGGATGATACATACCTGAATGAAAAAACCGAGGTATTTTGCAACCTTTCCCAAGAGGGCAACGCGGTGATGCAGGATCTTTGGACCGAGATGAAGAGTACCGAGCAAAACGAGGTAAACCCCTGGTTAGTACCTGCCTTTATGCTCTCTTGTGTGTTGTTCTCTGTGGCGATTTTAATTCGTCGGTATATCCGGAACAAGAAAGATATTTTCTAAGGATGGAGGAAGTTTGATGGAACAAAACACCCTTCTTTTGGCGGCTGGCTGGAATCTTTTTGTGCTATTGGTTTATGGACTTGATAAATGGAAAGCCAAACATAATCAGTGGCGGGTTTCGGAAAAAGCCTTGCTCACCATGAGCCTTTTGGGCGGCGGTGTGGGTGCTGCCTGTGGGATGCTTTTGTTTCATCATAAGACGAGCAATCTTCGGTTTCGTATTACGGTACCCATAGGATTACTGGCATCCATTGGAGAATTTCTGGTGTTATGGCAAGGTTAAAAAGTGAGGAATCAAGATGAATCATATCAAACGTGTGGTTGTTAAGGTGGGAACCTCTACCTTGACCCACGATAATGGCAAAGTAGATTTAAGAAAGATGGAACGCCTGGTTCTGGTTCTGTCGGAATTGATGAATATGGGTTTGGAAGTGGTCCTGGTATCCAGCGGTGCAATCAGCGTGGGCATGGGCAAACTGAATATGGAGCAGCGTCCGGCGGCAACCTGTGAGAAGCAGGCGTTGGCGGCAATAGGTCAGGTCAACCTGATGGCACTGTATGAAAAATTCTTCCGGGAATATGGCTACGGCGTGGGTCAGGTGCTTTTGACTAAATTTGTTTTAGAGGATGAGGAGCGCTATACCAATGCCAAGAACGCCTTTGAAACCATGATTGGTTATGGGGTGGTTCCCATTGTCAATGAAAACGACGTCATTTCTACTTATGAAATCGAATTTGGTGATAACGATACCTTATCGGCTTATGTAGCACAGGTGGTAGAGGCAGACCTTTTGGTGATTCTCTCGGATATTGATGGTTTTTATGACGGAGATCCCAAAGACCCCAACTCTAAACTGATGGCAGTAGTGGAAGAAGTCAACGATGAGATTCGCCGTTGTGCCGGCGGTGCCGGAACACGGCGGGGCACCGGTGGTATGCAGACCAAACTGACAGCGGCAGAACTTGCCGGCAGTGCAGGAATTGATTTGGTGATTTCCAATGGTGAAATGCCGGAAAAACTCTACGATATTGTCAAAGGCGAATCGGTGGGTACTCTGTTTAAGGGAAAGAAATAGAAGCATGAATGCAATCAAAAAGAGCGTGAACTAAGGTTCACGCTCTTTTGTTATTCATGATTTCCTATGCCGTAGGTAGGGAAAAGTTTACCCCCAGATTGTCCACATGGTTAATGGCGTGTTGGGGACATTTCTTAGCACAAATACCGCAGTTTACGCATTTTGACGGGTCAATGGCTGCCAGATTATCTTTGACGGTAATGGCTTCTTTGGGACAGTTCTTAGCACAGATACCGCAACCGATACAACCAACCTGACAATCGTGACGGGTGATTTTGCCTTTTTCCACGGATTTACAAGTGATGGTGTATTTACTCTTTTCTGGCAGAATCTTAATGATATTTTTAGGACATTCTGCCGCACAGGCACCACAAGCCACACACTTCTCTGTATCCACCACAGCAACGCCGGTTTCCACCGAGATGGCGTCAAACTGACAAGCGGCTACACAAGAGCCAAAACCCAGACAGCCGTGGGGACACATTTTTTCACCGCCACCAAGCCGGGCGGCACTGTGACAGTCCGCGTGGCCATCAAAGATGTACTTTTGCAAAGCCCGGTCCGGCGTACCATTACAGAGAACCCGGGCAACCATTTTTTCTTTTTCTTCGTTTTCAACACCGAGAATTTGGGCAATCTGTTCCGCCACAGCCGGGCCGCCTACCGGACACATATTCGGGCGGACACCGCCTTTTACCAAAGCGTTGGCATAGGCGCCACAACCAGCAAAACCACAGCCGCCGCAGTTGGCACCGGGCAGAAGTTCGGTAATTTGAGGAACCCGTTCGTCCGTTTCTACGGCAAAGACTTTGGATGCAATGCCCAGCAGAGCACCAAAGAGCAGTCCCATGCCGCCCACAATCAGAACGGGGATTAAAATCTGATTCATCTATGCTACCTCCTTAGAAATAATTATCCGCCAAAGTTGAGTCCGGAGAAGCCTAAAAAGGCAATGGATAAAAGGGCCGCTGTCACTAAAACAATGGGCATTCCTTTTAAGAAAGAGGGAATGTCAGCATTTTCTAACCGTTCCCGTACGCCAGCGAAAAGGACGATGGCAACTAAAAATCCAATGGCGGCGGATGTTCCGTAGGTAATGGACTTTAAGAAACTCATAGCCGTGCCGCTAAACTTGGTGATATTCTGGATGGCAACACCCAAAACCGCACAGTTAGTAGTAATCAGAGGTAGATACACGCCCAGAGAATTATAAAGGGCAGGAGCAGCCTTTTGCAGGAACATTTCTACCAACTGTACTAAAACTGCAATCACCAGAATAAAGGCAATGGTTTGCAGATATTCAAGACCGAAAGGCGTCAGCAGATATTCCTGTACCACCCAAGTGAGGGCAGAGGCACAGAGCATGACAAAAATAACTGCAAAACCCATACCGGAGGCGGTTTCTACTTTCTTGGAAACGCCCAGGAAAGGACAGATACCAAGGAACTGCACCAGTACAAAGTTGTTAATCAAAATCGCACCGATGCTGATGGTCAATAACTCAGCAATCATGGTTTACGCCCTCCTTTGCCTGTTTTTTCTTTGCGGTGATGCTATTGATGACAGCCAGCAGAATTCCCAAGGTCAAAAATGCTCCCGGAGGAAGAATCATCATAGAAACCGGCTGAAAACTCTCGCCAAAGAGCGGAATCCCGGCAAAGGTGCCGGCGCCTAAGATTTCCCGGACTGCGGCAATCATGGTAAGGGCACCGGTAAAGCCAAGACCCATTCCAATACCGTCAAAGATAGAAGGGAGGATACCGTTTTTGGAAGCAAAGGCTTCGGCTCTACCTAAGATGATACAGTTTACCACAATCAAGGGGATGTAGATGCCAAGACTTTGGGATAACGCCGGCAGATATGCTTTGAGCAGCATTTCTACCACGGTAACAAAGCCGGCAATGATGACAATGTAAGAGGCAATCCGGATTTTATTAGGGATAAAATTCCGCAAAAGAGAGATAACCAAGTTGGAACAAATCAGTACTGCCATGGTGGAAAGTCCCATGCCGATGGCGTTGGTGACGCCGGTGGTGACCGCCAGGGTCGGACACATACCCAAGAAGAGAACAAAGGTGGGATTTTCTTTCAAAAGACCGTTGATCAAACTTTTCATCGGAGATTGTTTCATATTAGTTCCCTCCTTTCTCAGCGGCATATGCCGCTGCTTCCAAGGCGGCGTTCACAGCCTTGGTCACGGCTTTCGAGGTTACGGTTGCACCGGAGATGGCAGCAACCTGATTGCCGGAAACTTCGGCGTTTTTGATCACAGAGATGCCAGCGTTCAAACCATTATACTGCTCATAAAACGCCGGCTCATTTGCCTTGGCACCAAGACCGGGGGTCTCGCTCATGCTCATGATTTTGATTTGGGTAACAGCCAGATTTTCATCCATACCAACCATGACGTTGATATCGCCGCCATAACCCTCACTGCAAATGGTGCTGACTACATAACCGCCAGAGTTGCTGGCATGCAAAGAGTCCAGAGTGACACCGGGTTCAGAGGGAGTAAAACCATCGGTATTGCATTCGTCAAAACCATCGGCGCCCGGCAAAACTTCTGCCATAGCGGCTTCGAAATTCTTTTCGTTATTTGTTTTAATGATGGGTTCGGTAATGGCATTGACAAAGGCCAATAGCGCCGTCACCAAAGCAGAAATCAGTAATAATTTCCAGGTTAAGGTAAATGTTTCTTTCAATTACGCCACCTCCTTTTGGAAACGGGAAGTCCCATATCGGCGGGGAGCACAGATACGGTCAATCAGCGGTGTTGCAATATTCATCAAGAGGATGGAATAGGAAACACCTTCCGGATAGCCGCCCCAGATACGAATCAAAACAGTAATGATACCGCAGCCAAGACCAAAGATCATTTGACCTTTTGGGGTAAAGGGGGTAGTGCTATAATCGGTAGCCATAAAGAAAGCACCCAGCATCAGACCGCCCGAGAGAATCTGGTAGAGCCAGTCCCCGGTGAAAAGACCGTCATGACCGCCAAAAATCCAGGTTCCAAGGGCAACGGTTCCAATAAAAATCACCGGAACCCGAAGCCGAATCACGCCGCAAAGAAGAAGATAAGCCGCACCAATTAAGATGGCAAGGGTGGAGGTTTCGCCGATACAGCCGCCAATGCCGCCTAAGAATAAATCCAGATACGGCGGGAGATTGGTTGCCCCCTCTGCATAAGCGGCCAGGGGAGTTGCAGAACTTACCACATCGGCAGTATGTAACCGAGGCTCCGGCCAGGTGGTCATCGCCAGTGCCCAGGATGCCAGTAAGAAAGCACGAGCACCTAAGGCGGGGTTCATAAAGTTATGGCCCAGACCGCCGAAGAACTGCTTTACAATAATAATCGCAAAGAAAGAGCCAACCACCGGCATCCAAAGGGGGATTCCTGCCGGCAGGTTAAAGGCCAGTAGCATACCGGTAACCACTGCACTAAAATCAGAAACGGTAACCGGCTTTTTTAAGAGTTTTTGCCAAAGTGCTTCAAAGAACACACAGGAAACCACACAAAGTAAGGTTACCAAAAGGGCCCGGGAACCAAAGACCAGACAACCTGCAACGAGAGCCGGGAGTAAGGCGATGGCAACTTGTATCATAATTTTTTGAATAGAATCCCGACTGGCAATATGGGGCGAGTGGGACACAAACAATTTATCTTGCACGATCATTCCTCCTTACTTCGCCTTGGTCTGTGCATTACGCATCTTGACCTTAGCAACTTTAATCTGTTGTACCTGCCGTCTGCGAGAGGGGCAGATATAGGCACAACTTCCGCATTCAATACAATCGGTAACATGGTATTTGTTCAGCGCCTCATAGTTATCTTGCCGTGCCATTTGATCCAGCAAGTTTGGCTGCAAGTTCATAGGGCAAACGTATAAACATTTCGAACAACGGACACAGGCAACTTCCTGTTCCAGTCTGGCGTTTTTCTCTTCCAGTAACAGAACACCGGAGGTACCTTTGATAACCGGAACATCCAGGCTGGGGACGGCAGTTCCCATCATAGGACCTCCCATCAATACTTTTTTGGGGGTTGCAGAAATTCCGCCGGATTGTTCTACCAAGTGAGAAAACGGTGTACCAATCCTTACCCGATAATTCGTGGGATTTTTTAAGGCATCCCCGCCCAGGGTAACAATCCGGGTGATGAGGGGGAGATGAAGGACAACCGCTCTGGCGATAGCGGCGGCGGTATCAATATTGGTCACGATACAACCTGCCTGCCAGGGAAGTTGCCCCGGCTTTACCTTTCTGCCGGTAACCGCGTCAATCAGTTGCTTTTCTGATCCTTGGGGATATTTGGTTTTCAAAGGAATGATATTGATTTTCTTATCGGTAAAGGCTGCCGCTGCCGCTTTCATATGGGCAATGGCGTCTGGCTTATTATCCTCAATGGCGATGTAGCCCTCTTCTAAATCAAAGATTTTAAGAATGATAGAAAGACCGGTCAGAATATTCTGGGTACTCTCCAGCATCGCCCGGTGGTCAGAGGTGAGATAAGGTTCACATTCTGCACCGTTGATGATGACGTGGTCAATCTTAGCCTCTTCCGGAGGAGAAAGTTTTACATGGGTGGGGAATGTTGCACCGCCCATACCCACAATGCCGGCTTCTTGAATGATAGCAATCAGTTCCTTGGCAGACAATGTAGTGTAATCCCGTATCGGCAGGTCTAAATCCGGTTCCTGGGTATCCAAACCGTCATTCTCAATGACGATACATTCCATCATAGAACCGTTGGGGTGAAGCCGTTTTTCTATGGTCTTTACCTTACCGGATACTGCAGAATGAATATTGGCAGAAACAAAGCCGGCGGCTTCTGCTATCTTCTGTCCCATCAAAACGGGGTCACCAGTTTTGACACAAGGTACAGCGGGTGCACCAATGTGCTGAGAGAGAGGATAGACAAGTTCCTCCGGCGGAGCTAAATCTACAATGGGTTTTGCACAGGTTTCTTTTTTATGACTATCGGGGTGAATGCCCCCTCGAAAGGTGTGCATAACTAAGCCTCCTTTTTTGATAAAATCCCGACGAAACAATGGTTAATTTTTCAACAAAGCAAACGTTAATTTTTTAACGAATTTACGGGACTTTCACGTATTTTTTCTCTTCTATTCAGTATACCTTTTTCGCAGAAATTTGTCAAGAATAAAAAGACTGCAATCTGCCAGATTACAGTCTAAAAAGTTGGTGGATTTTTCTTTTGTGATGGGTGCTTAGATATTGGATACAAAGTCCGGTAAATAATCCGGTCAGGATGCCGGATATCCATAGAAACGGTAAAAAAGAAAGAATGGCAAAAGTGTTGGTAATAAGAATCGCCATAAAAAGTTGCGCGGTATTATGAACCATAGCGCCGATGGCACTGATAGACCATATGGAGTTTGCAGCAAATTTTTTCAGAAGCAGATATTCTGCGGTAAGACAGGCAAAGCCACCGGAAACACTGTAAAGTAACATAACGGGATTTCCGACAAGCAATGCCGAGAGCAGGAGCCGCACCGATAAAATCAAAAAAGCGTCTTTTCCGGATAAAAAAACCAGGGCAAAAAGGGTAACAATATTGGAAAGACCCAATTTGATGCCGGGGATGGCAGTCAGGGGTGGAAGTTGTGCTTCCAGCACAAAGATGCCAAGAGCGACAGCGGTGAGAATGGCGTTTTGAACGAGTCGTTTGGTAGACATGATGCACCTGCTTTCTAATGGGAGATAAGGTCAGGACCGCTATTTTTGTTTTTTATTTCAATAACCAGTTTGTGGGGAAGACAGACAATGGGAACCATGCCATCATGAATTTTTCCCTGACGGACACAAACTTGGTCGGGACAGGTGGCAGACAGGACAGAAATAGCCCCGGATTCTACCTGAATGATGTTTTCTCCCGTTTCTGTGATAACGGGAATGGTATAAGGGTTAGAAACCTTTGATAAGTTAATAGACTCTATCAGGTTGCCGTCTTGATAAATTTCGGCAACGGTTCCTTTGCTCCCCAAAAGTCCAGGCAAAAGAAGCAACAGACTAAAAAGAAACAGCCCTGCAACCAGAAAAAACCAATGCTTTGTCCTCAATCTTATTCACCGTCCCTATTAAAATACCAAGAATCATTAAAGAGAACTTTCGTTTTTTGCCGAGAAAAAGAATCTCCTAAAAGAATGATACTGATTTTGAAGATTTTTGTCAATATTTTATGAGAAATCCCTTGTTTTTTTGTAACAACTTATGTTATACTAATTTTGTATCAAAAACTGTCACGGTGAAGAAGGCGGATACAGAAAGAGGGGCTTTGTCATGAACCATACTATGCTGACGGATTTTTATGAAATTACCATGGCAAACGGATATTTTAAAGAGGGCATGGGAGAAAAAATTGCCTATTTTGATATGTACTTCCGCCAGGCTCCCGATGGAGCGGGCTTTGCCATTATGGCGGGGGTGGAACAACTCATCACCTATTTAAAAGAACTGAAGTTCGAGAAAGAGGATATCGACTATCTTCGGGAGAAGAAGTTATTTGATGAGGATTTTCTAACATATCTGGAAAACTTTAAATTTTCCTGCGATGTTTGGGCAGTGCCGGAGGGCACGCCGATTTTCCCCAATGAACCTATCGTTACCGTTCGGGGGCCTTTGATTCAGGCGCAGTTTATTGAAACCATGATTCTTTTGACGGTAAACCATCAAAGCCTGATTGCAACCAAGAGTAACCGTATTGTTCGTGCGGCAGGGGATATTCCGGTTATGGAATTTGGTTCTCGCCGTGCCCAGGGTTATGACGGGGCAATTTACGGTGCTCGTGCGGCTTATATCGGCGGTGTCTGCGGAACAGCCTGTACCATCTCTGACCAGATGTTTGGCGTTCCGGCTCTTGGAACCATGGCACATAGTTGGGTACAGTCTTTTCCTACGGAATATGAGGCGTTTCTTGCCTATGCCAAAACCTATCCGGAGAATTGTACCCTTTTGATTGATACCTATCATGTGTTAAAGAGCGGGCTTCCCAATGCGGTTCGGGTCTTTAACGAAGTACTGAAACCTTTGGGTATTAAAAAATGCGGCGTGCGGATTGACAGCGGTGATATTACCTATCTCACCCGAAAATGCCGGAAATATTTAGACGATGCCGGATGGGAAGATGCCAAGATTGTCATCTCCAATTCGTTGGATGAGTACATTATCCGGGATATTCTGCAACAGGGTGCCAAGGTGGATTCCTTTGGCGTGGGGGAACGGCTGATTACCTCCAAATCAGAACCGGTATTCGGCGGTGTTTATAAATTGGTTGCCGTAGAGGAAAACGGCGTGATTGAACCCAGAATTAAGGTCAGTGAGAATGTGGCAAAAATCACCAACCCCTATTTCAAAAAAGTCTATCGGTTATACTCTAAAGAAACCGGAATGGCGATTGCGGACGTACTGACTGCCTTTGATGAAGTGATTAATGAGAGCCTGCCTTATGAGATTTTTGACCCCAGAAATACCTGGAAACGGAAAGTGGTTAAGAATTTCCAGGCAGTACCGTTGCAGGTGCCTATTTTTGAAAAGGGGCATTGTGTTTATGAGTCCCCGTCCCTTGCTGAAATTCGGGACTACTGCAAAGAAAGCCTTGCCACCATCTGGGACGAGGTCAAGCGTTTTGAAAATCCCCATGAATACTATGTGGATTTATCCCAACGGCTCTGGGATATCCGCTATGAACTGCTTTCGGCACATAGCGAGTAAATCGTTAATAATGAACCAAAGATATATCTAACAAAAGAAAGGGTGCTTACAGAACATGGAAAGTATGATGGATTCCTGCAATATGGGAAGACTTGGAGTAATCGGCATGAAGGGCTGCGAAGAAATGGCCCAGAAGATTAATTTCTATTTAAAGAGATTTAATGAGGAAAAACACGGTGAGGACATTGAAACCTTTTTGATTCCTGTAAACAATCCCCGGTTTGGTACCGGCGAGGCAAAGGCAATGATTTTGCACTCTATCAGAACTTATGATGTTTACATCGTGATGGATGCCTTTAACTACGGTGTTACATATAAAATGTATGGAACCGAACACAGAATGAGTCCGGATGACCATTTCCAGGATTTAAAGCGTATCATTTCGGCTATGGGCGGTAAGGCAAAGCGGATTACCGTGATCATGCCCATGCTCTATGAGGGACGTCAGCACAAGCGGGTTTCTCGGGAATCTTTGGACTGTGCCTTGGCACTGCAAGAACTGGAAAAAATGGGTGTAAGCAACATTATCACCTTTGACGCTCATGATCCCAGAGTACAGAATTCTATTCCCCTGACCGGATTTGAAAATATCCACCCCACCTACCAGATGATTAAGGCGTGCCTCCGTTATGATGATTCCATTATGCTGAACAAGGATAACACGGTAATTGTTTCTCCTGACGAGGGTGCTATGGGCCGTTGTATCTATTATTCTTCGGTACTGGGTATGGATATGGGTACCTGTTATAAGCGCCGGGATTATTCGACCGTTGTTGACGGAAAGAATCCCATCGTTGCTCATGAATTCTTAGGCAGTGACTTAGCGGGCAAAGACGTGATTGTGGTAGATGATATGATTGCCTCCGGCGATTCTATGATTGACGTAGCAAAGCAATTAAAACAGCGGAAAGCCAACCGTGTTCTGGTATTCTCTACCTTTGGTCTTTTTACAGAGGGCGTAGAAAAGTTCAACCAGGCACATGAGGCAGGTTTGATTGACGCCGTCTTTACCACCAATTTGGTTTATCGGACTCCGGAACTTTTGGCGGCGCCCTGGTATCATGAGGTGGATATGTCGAAATATATCGCCCTCATCATCAAGACATTGAACGAAGAAAATTCCATCAGCGAACTTTTGACCCCCATTGGAAGAATTGAGAAAATTTTGAATAAATACAGGAATAAAGAATGAAGCGAAACAATCTAATCAGTCCGGAAGAAATGGCAGAGCAGCGGGACTATATCGAAAAAATCCGGATGGAGAATCAAAATCGCGAACGCAAACCTTTGGCATTTGTGGAAACCTACGGTTGCCAACAGAATTCCAGCGATTCGGAAAAACTAAAAGGTATGCTCTTCGATATGGGCTTTGACTTCTGTGAAAGCACAGAGGAAGCCGACTTGGTACTCTATAACACCTGTGCCGTTCGGGAAAATGCAGAACTAAAAGTGTTTGGAAATTTAGGTGCCTTAAAGCATGTAAAGCGGCGGAACCCCCAGATGATCATCGGGGTCTGCGGCTGTATGATGCAACAGGAGCATATTGCCGAGTCTATCCGGAAAAAATACAACCATGTAGATTTGGTGTTTGGTACCCATGCCCTTTATCGTTTCCCGTCCCTGTTAGACCAGGTATTACGTCAGGGAAAAACCTTTGATGTCAAAAACGAAGACGGGCATATCTTTGAGGAAATTTCCTATCATCGGGACAAGCCGCCCCTTGCGAAAATTCCCATTATGTATGGCTGCAATAACTTTTGTACCTATTGCATTGTCCCCTATGTCCGGGGCAGGGAACGGAGCCGGGAGACGGAACAGATTTTAAGGGAAGTCCGGGAAGTGGCAGAGCAGGGGTACAAAGAAATTATGCTCTTAGGGCAAAATGTCAATTCCTACGGCAATGATCTGGGTGACGGATACCGGTTTCCGGAACTTTTGCGGGAAGTCTGCAAGGTTGAGGGAATTGAACGGGTAAGGTTTATGACTTCTCATCCCAAGGATTTGTCTGATGAATTGATTGCAGTTATGGCAGAAGAAGATAAAATTTGCAAGCAACTCCACTTGCCTATCCAATCGGGGTCTGATCGGGTACTTGCGGCGATGAACCGAAAGTATACCAAAGCCGATTATATGACGCTGATTCACAAAGTCAAGGAAAAGATGCCGGATATTGTGCTGACTACCGATATTATTGTGGGATTTCCCGGGGAAACCGACGAGGACTTTGCTGAAACCATGTCGGTGCTTCGAGAAGTGGAATACGATACCATTTTTTCCTTTATCTATTCTAAGCGCCAGGGCACCCCGGCAGCCCAAATGCCGGATGTGATGGACGCAGAACAAAAGCACAGAAATTTTGACGCCATGCTTTCTTTGCAAAACGAAATTTCCAAACGGAAAAATGACAGTTATTTGGGTAAAATCGTTACCGTTTTGGTAGAGGGCGTCAGCAAAAACAATGAAGAAACCTTAACCGGCCGTACCGAGGGCGGCAAGGTGGTCAACTTCCCCGGAGATGAAACTTGGGTAGGGGAATTTGCTAAGATTAAGATTACCAAAAGCCAGACGTGGTCCTTGTTTGGCGAAATCGTATAGGAGGAGAAACCCATGGAGCAGGTAAAAATTTTTGAAAAAGCAAAAGAACTTGGGGATTTGATTGCCCAGAGTGATTTGAAAAAGCGTGCCGATGAGGCAAACAAAGCCTTAACTGCGGATCAGGAGGCGGTAGCATTAATCGGCGGTTATCACGAAAAGAGAGAAGAGAAAATGGCGGTCTTCAAAGACCGTCAGCCTACGGCGGAAGAGGCCAAAGAAATCAACGAATATCTTCAGGCAGAGTTTAATAAGATTGCAGAAAACTCTGTGATCCGGGAGTATATCGAGGCAAACCAACAACTGGAAAACACCCTCAACCAAATGGATATGATTTTGAGGAACGCCATTTCCGGCGGTCATAATTGCAGCGGCTCTTGTTCCAGTTGCAGTGGTTGTCACTAAACCTGAGAAAAGAAAATATAGGAAAAACCGTTGACCAAAAGGGTCTGCGGTTTTCTTCCTATCCTAAGGAGATGTACCATGGCACGTAAGATTGATATGGAAAAACTGACCCCCATGATGCAACAATATTTTGAAGTCAAAAACCAATACCCGGACAGTATCTTAATGTATCGTCTGGGCGATTTTTATGAGATGTTTTTTGACGATGCTGAAATTGCATCCAAAGTTTTGGATATCACCCTGACCGGACGCAACTGCGGATTGGAAGAACGTGCCCCCATGTGCGGTGTGCCTTTCCATGCGGTCGATGGTTATGTGGCAAGGCTGGTGGCAAACGGCTATTCCGCTGCAATCTGCGAACAGGCGGAAGACCCGGCTACGGCAAAGGGGATTGTCAAACGAGAGGTTGTTCGGGTGATTACCCCCGGTACGATTATGGATAATACTGCCTTGGACGCCAATAAAAATAACTATCTCTGTTCCATATCCGTAGGAGAAAGCAGTGCCGGAATTGTGATGGTGGATATCACCACCGGTGACTGTACGGCAAAAGAAATTTTGCAAGAGGATATTACCCTCCCGCTTCTCAATGAAATTGTAAAGTATACCCCCAGCGAGGTGATTCTCAATCTCCGTGCCTATGAAAACACCCATCTTTTGGAAGAAATCAAAAGTCGGGTTCGGGGCGTTGTCCGTAACTATTATAACTGGGCATACGAACTTCCGGAGGCACAGAAAAAGGTAATTGCCCAGTTTGGGTCTTTAGATGAGCATAACTTGGTAGATAAAAAAGGCTGTATCTCAGCCATTGGTGCACTTTTATTATATCTGGAAGAAACCCAGAAAACCGAACTGAAAAACTTGAAAAAGGTGGAGATGGACCGGGGCGCAGAACTGATGCAACTGGATATGTACACCATGCGGAATCTGGAAATTTTAGAAACCCTCCGGGACCGGAATTTCCGGGGCAGTTTGTTACATATCTTAGATAAAACCAAAACATCCATGGGCGCAAGACTTCTTCGAAAATGGACCACAGCACCCCTTTGCAACTGTGCCGCCATTGCCAACCGGCACACGGCGGTGGACGAACTTTATCGAGACCCCATGCTCCGGGCAGAGATTTCAGAAATTCTTCGGCAGATTTCCGATATGGAACGGCTGATTAACCGGATTGTTTATCAGCATGCCGGATGCACCGAACTCACCAGTTTAAAACAGTCTTTGCGCTGTCTGCCGGGGATTTTGCAATGCCTCGGTGATGTACAGAGCAAACTCCTGCGCCATTGCCGGGATGAGATTGACCCCATGCAGGATATTTATGAACTGATTGAAACCACCATTCGGGAAGATGCGCCGGTGACCCTCCGCGGGGGCGACTTGATTTGCAAAGGTGCCAATGAAGAACTGGACCGGATGCGGGATTTAACCGAAAACGGACAGAAGATTCTGGCGGATTTGGTGGAAAAAGAAAAAGAAAAAACCGGTATCAAACTTTTGAAACTGGGCTATAACAAAGTCTTTGGATATTATGTGGAAACCACCAAGCAATATGCCGAGATGGTGCCGGATTATTTTATTAGAAAACAAACCCTCACCAACGGGGAGCGGTATATCACCCCGGAACTGAAAGAGGTAGAAGAGGCTGTTTTGGATGCCAGCACCAAAATGGTGGATATGGAATACGAATTATTCTGTCAGGTTCGTGACCGGGTGGGTCAGGCACTGAGCCGGGTAGAGCGAACTGCCAGAGCCATCGCTATGTTAGACGTGCTTTGCTCCTTTGCCACTGTGGCAGAAAAAAACGGTTATGTGATGCCCACCGTCAATAACGGGGAGAAAATTCTCATCAAAGACGGACGGCATCCGGTGGTAGAAGCCATGTTTAAAGATACACGGTTTATTCCCAATGATACTAACTTAGATAATCGGGATAATCAGGTTGCCATCACCACCGGACCCAATATGGCAGGTAAGTCTACCTATATGCGGCAAACTGCCCTCATTGTACTGATGGCGCAGATGGGAAGTTTTGTGCCGGCGGCAGAAGCGGAGATTGGCATTGTGGACAGAATT
>JAZSKV010000055.1:0-15476 GCA_045534975.1 Ructibacterium sp.
CTTCTCCATGGCGCCTTTCACGACCGGAAGATCGGAATTGCTGCCCATCACAATTGCAACTTGTGCCATAACTTTCTCTCCTTTATGCTTATTCTTTATGGTTATTGTAAAAACTTTGGTTTCATCTCGCCACGGTCATAAACTATATTTCCATTCACCAAGGTATACCTTACATCGCTGCCGCTTGTGGCATAGACCAGATTGGAAATGGTATTATGATTGGGACTGAACTTCGGCGCTGTAAAATCAAGTAAAATGATATCGGCAAGATATCCCTCTTTGAGCATCCCTAAATCCTCATATCCCAACGCCTTAGCACCGTTTACCGTTGCCATCTTTAAAACCTCCCATGCCGGGAGAACCGTGGGGTCAAGGCTTGTCCCTTTATGGAGAATCCCCGTCAGTTTGATTTCTTCAAACATATCAAGGTTATTGTTACTGGATGCACCGTCGGTACCCAGGGCAACATTGACGCCCCTCTCTACCAATTTAGGAATCTCCGCCACGCCGGAGGCAAGTTTTAAATTGCTCACCGGGTTATGGACCACGGTAACCTGATGCTTTTTCAAAATTTCCATATCTTCATCAGAGAGATAAACGCCGTGTGCCGCTATGGTAGGATTCTCAAAGAGTCCACAGGCTTCCATCCATTTGGTAGGGCTCATGCCATAGGCGTTTTCTGCATCGGTATTCTCTGTTTTGGTTTCGGATAAGTGAGTATGAATGCTCAACCCGTGTTCCTTGGCATAGGCAGCGCTCTTTTTAAGGGTTTCCCTGTTACAGGTATAGACTGCATGAGGAGAAACCCCCACCTTTAATCTGCCGCTGCCTTTTTTTAATTGCTCAATCAATTTCTCGGTCTTTTCTATTTTTTTGTCAAGGACCGGGTCGGTAATCCCCTCACACAAGACTCCACGGATACCTAATTCTTCCGCTGCCCGTGCCGTTTCTTCCTGGAAGAAATACATATCATGGAAACAGGTGGTTCCGGTTGCCAGCATTTCTTTGATGCCGTTGACGCTTCCCTCATAGACCATTTCGGGGGTCAAGGTATCTTCAAAGGGGAAAATCTTTTGAAATAACCAATCTTGCAGGTTCATGTCATCGGCATAACTTCTTAAAATGGTCATCGCCGTATGGGTATGGGCATTGATAAGCCCCGGCATGGCAACCAAGCCAGTGCCGTCAATCACTTTATCAAAATCCCCTTGGGGAGAATCCTTGCCGATATAAGAAATCCGGTTATCATCAACGGCAATGGAAACATTTTCCAAGACCTGATCCTTTTCGCACATCGTGACTGCTGTCACATGCTCTATCAATAATTTCATTCTGCATACCTCATATCATCGGTGGTCAGTTCTTTGATTTTTTCGTAGTATCTCTTTGCCTCTGTCTTGGCAAGGCTGATATTTAAATTCCGGTAATTACCGCATTCAATCTCGCTGTTTCCCGGCATCTCACCGTCATAGGCTATGATTTTTTCTAAGGTTTCTTTGATTAAATCCAGATTTTCCTGATGATTCAAATTCCGCATCAGAAGATAAAACCCGGTCTGGCATCCCATGGGTCCAAAATAGATAACCTGATCGCTAAGATGGCTGTTTCGCACCATGGTAGCAAAGAGATGTTCCAGAGAGTGCATGGTGGCATTGTCTAAGACGTCACCGGTGTTTGGCTTTCTCATACGCAAGTCATAGGTAACAATATCATCGTCAATCCGGGAGATATATACCCCCTCGCCAATCTTGCGATGGTCTACGGTGAAACTGGCAATCTTTTTCATAAGCCTTTTACCACCTCTTGGATTAATTTTTGCATCCGTGCCTGTCCGTCTTTTTCTGCATTTGCAATCACATCCCGGTTCAGCCCGCCGTTTTCCATCCCTGCCGCCATATTGGTGACACAGGAAAGTGCCAGCACTTTCATGCCGCAATGAGCTGCGGTAATCACTTCCGGTACGGTAGACATACCCACCAAATCGGCACCCAAAAGCCGGAGCATTCGGATTTCCGCCGGGGTTTCAAACTGGGGACCGCCCATATAGGCATAGACCCCCTCCGGGAGTTTCTCACCCAAAGCCTTTGCCGAATCTTTGGCAAGGCGCATCAATGTTTTATCATAGATGGTGGTCATATCAAAGAAACGGTCACCAAATTCCTCTTGATTCTTCCCCCGCATAGGACTATCCAAATCCAATTTGATATGGTCCGAAATCAACACGATATCACCGGGAGTAAAACTTTCGTTAATACCGCCGGAGGCATTGGTGAGAATCAGGGTTTCCACACCCAGTTTCTTCATGATCCGAATGGGAATCGCCAGTTCTTGCATGGAATATCCCTCGTAGTAGTGATTCCGGCCCTGCATCACAAGAACTTCACAGCCGGAAAGGGTTCCTGCAATCAGACGTCCGGCGTGACCCGGCGCGGTGGAAACCGGAAACCCCGGAATCTCTCCATAAGGAATTTCTGCATCCATGGTGACGCTATCTGCCACCCCACCGAGGCCGGTACCTAAAATAATACCCACCTTAGGCGAAATATGGATTTTCTTTTGGATATATGCTACGCCTTGTTGAATCATGCTTCCCACCTTACAAAAGAGCCTGACGCACACCCCTGGGGATATGCGTCTTTGGCATATTATTTAAAGTATTTCACACCGGATGCAAAGATTTTCTGGTCTTTGTTTCCGGGGATATTTTTAAAGATATCATCTTTAAAACGTTCGGAGTGTCCCATCTTACCTAAGACACGGCCGTCTACGCTGGTAATACCCTCAATAGCATAGTAAGAGCCATTGGGGTTATAGGGCATCTCATAAGTCGGCTCGCCCTTTAAGTCTACATACTGGGTAGCAATCTGTCCGTTCTTCTCCATTTCAGCAATGGTTTCAGGACTTGCTACAAACCGACCCTCACCGTGGGAAACGGCAATCTGGTGAACGTCACCCAGTTCTACGCCGCTGAACCAGGGAGATTTCACAGAGGAAATCCGGGTAGAAACAATCTGGGAAACGTGGCGCCCAATGGTGTTAAAGGTCAGAGTGGGACTATCACTTTCCGCCTTGCGGATTTCACCATAGGGAACCAGGCCCAGTTTAATCAATGCCTGGAACCCGTTACAGATACCCAGCATCAAACCGTCACGCTTATAGAGCAGTTCCATCACCGCTTCTTTCACCCGCTCGTTCTCAAATGCCGCTTTGATGAACTTACCGGAGCCGTCCGGCTCGTCACCGCCGGAGAATCCGCCAGGAAGCATCACAATCTGTGCCTGGTTGATAGAATCTACAAAACGGTTGATGGAATCTTCGATATGGGCCGCCTTTAAATTCTTGAAAATTTGAACATCGGTAACACCGCCAGCACGCTCGAAAGCACGAGCAGAATCATATTCACAGTTGGTACCCGGGAACGCGGGAATAAAGATACGGGGTTTTGCAAAGGTTTGAGAAGGCTTAATGTTCACTCTCTCACCGTAAGCAAACTTCTTCATACCAACATCTTCACAAGCCGCACGGGTAGCAAACACTTCTTCTAAGGGTTTCTCCCAAGCAGAAATCAGGCTATCCAGAGAAATTTCTTCACCCTCAATAGTAATCTTTCCATCATCAGTGGTATGACCTAATTTGATGGCTTCCATTCTGTCATCACAGAAGCCAACAGCGCCAATACCTTTGACCTCTACAATAATACTGCCGTAAGCCGCATCAAACAGATGTTTCTTATCGCAACAACCGGCAAACTCAAAACCAATCTTGTTACCAAAGCCCATCTTACAGATGGCCTCCATCACGCCGCCGGCACCCACTGCCCAGGCAGACTGAATCAAGCCAATCTTAGTATCGTTCAGCATATTGCAAACCATACTGTAAAGGGCTTTCAGACTTTCAAAGTTAGGTATTTGGTTCTCGTCGTATTTGGGTTTTAACCAGAATACCAAGTTATTGGCACCCTTAAACTCCCCGGAGGTAGCAATCTTTGCAGAGATCGGTGCTACCGCAAAAGAAGTCAAAGTCGGGGGGACATCAATCTCATTAAAGGAACCGGACATACTGTCCTTACCGCCGATGGCGGCAATTCCCAATGCTTCCTGGGCGGTGTATCCGCCAAGGAGTGCCGCCAGGGGCTTGCCCCAACGTTTGGGGTCATTGCCCAGACGTTCAAAGTATTCTTGGAACGTTAAATAAATATCTTTGTAATCTGCACCGGCACAAACTGCCTTTGTCACAGAATCCACCACGGCATAGATCGCACCAAGATAGGGATTTGCCTTAGAAATCTTAGGATTATAGCCGTAACTCATCACCGTTGCAGTGTTGGTTTCTTTATGAATGGTAGGAATCTTCGCCACCATATTCTGTTGGGGAGTCAGCTGATACTTACCACCATAAGGCATAAAGACAGAGCCGGCACCGATGGTGCTGTCAAACCGTTCTACCAAACCTTTCTGAGAGGCAATGTTCAAATCTCCCATCAGGTTATGGAGTTTCTCGGTCCAGTTAGCGCCCTCCGGCGTACCGTCAAAGAGTTCTGTACTATAATCGCCAGCCGGCACAAAAACATCGTTATGTTTTTCTGCACCGTTGGTATTTAAGAAGTCACGGCTGATATCACAGATGGTCTTTCCTCTCCAATCCATCACAAGACGGTTGGTGTCGGTCACCTCTGCAACCACCACTGCCTCTAAGTTTTCTTTATCAGCCTCAGTAATAAACTTGTCCACATCTTTGGCACGAACTACTACTGCCATTCTCTCCTGGGATTCGGAAATGGCAAGTTCAGTACCGTCAAGACCCTCGTATTTCTTGGGGACTTTATCTAAGTTAATGTTAAGACCGTCAGCCAACTCGCCAATGGCAACAGACACACCGCCGGCACCAAAGTCATTACAACGGCGAATCAAGGTGGTAACTTCTTTTTTCCGGAACAATCTCTGAAGTTTCCGCTCTACCGGTGCATTACCCTTTTGTACCTCTGCGCCGCAGGATTCCAAAGAAGAATCATCATGTGCCTTGGAAGAACCGGTAGCACCGCCGCAACCGTCACGGCCGGTCATACCACCCAAGAGGATGACCACATCTCCTGCCTCCGGCACTTCCCGGATTACGTTTTCTTTGGGGGCTGCCGCGATCACCGCACCGATTTCCATTCTCTTTGCAATATAGCCCTGGTCATAAATTTCTGCTACCTGACCGGTGGCAAGACCAATCTGGTTGCCATAGGAACTGTAACCCTGGGCTGCACCTACGGTAATCTTCCGCTGGGGGAGTTTCCCGTGCATGGTATCTTGTAAGGTGGCTCTGGGGTCACCGGAACCGGTGACACGCATTGCCTGATAAACATAAGAACGGCCGGACAGCGGATCACGAATGGCACCGCCCAGACAGGTTGCCGCACCACCAAAAGGCTCAATCTCGGTAGGATGGTTGTGGGTTTCGTTCTTGAACATGACAAGCCAATCCTCATGGGTGCCATCTTCCATCTCTACGTTTACATTGATGGAGCAAGCGTTAATCTCCTCAGATTCATCCAGGGCTTTGAGCATACCCTGCTTTTTTAACTCTTTGACAGCAATGGTGGCAACATCCATCAGGCAGATGTTCTTCTTCCGGTCGCCGTAAACCGCCTTACGGGAAGCCAAGTAATTGTCATAAGCATTCTTGACCAACTTGTCCTCAATATCCACATGATCTAAGATGGTAGAGAACGTGGTATGACGGCAATGGTCAGACCAATAGGTATCAATCATCCGCACCTCCGTCAAGGTAGGATTTCTCTTCTCGGTATTTTTAAAATAATCCTGACAGAATTTTACATCGTCTAAGTCCATAGCAAGACCCAAATTGGAAAGCAGAGCCTTTAACCCGTCTTCATCCATGTCAATAAAGCCGTCGATACTCTTGACATCCGCCGGAACTTCTAACTTATCCGTTAAGGTTTCCGGTTTCTCAAAACCTGCAAGTCTGGATTCTACTGGGTTCACACAGTAGTTCTCCGCAGCATGAAGGTCGGCATCGCTCACATCACCCAAAAGAACAATGATTTTTGCGGTGCGAACAATGGGCTTTTCGCCGCCGGTCATAATCTGGACACATTGGGCCGCACTATCGGCACGCTGGTCAAACTGACCGGGCAGATATTCCATAGCGAAATATTTTCCCTCGGTAATCTCTAAATTTTCTCTTACCAAGGTATCCACCTGGGGTTCTGCAAAGACGGTGTCTTTGGTCAGTTCCAGTTCTGCATCGCTCAAGCCCTCTACATCATAACGGTTGATGATACGAACACCGGTCAGACCCTTTAACCCCAAGTTTTCTCTCAGGTCACGGCACATGGCACCGGCTTCAATATCAAACCCTTTTCTCTTTTCTACAAACAAGCGTTGAATGCTCAATCTTATCGCTCCATTCTGTCAAGATGTTATATCGATGGAAAAATTTTTTCACCAACTTATATTGTAACCATAACCCCTTATTTTGTCAAGGAAAATCCAAAGAAAAACGACAGATTCCGCCATGGAAAAACCATGGTTTCTTCTGCCGTTTTTTGGTTATTCTGCCATGTTTATAAAACACTGCCCAAAACCCTTGCAAGAATCATGCCGGGAATCCCCAAAACTCCCGTTGTCATTGCTGTCAGGGGATTGATTGCCAGATGCCAACCCAACCCCGAAAAGAGAACATTACATACCCCGATGGTCAAGCCTCCAAGAAGGCAACTTCCTCCTAAACGGAGCAGCCATTTTAAAGGTTTGATAAAAATCCAGCAAAGAAGATAGAGGAAAAACAATCCAATCACATAGAGAAAAACCGTTCCTGCATCCATTGCCATTCTCATCACCGCCTCTCACTTTACCATATGAAAAAAGATGGACAAATATTCCATGTCCATCTCGTTTTGTTAATCAAAGATTTTTTGAACGCCTTTTTCATCTCGATAAAAAATTTTGGTTCGATGAATTGCCCAGTCCTTGATAGAATCACACCCAAGATATTCGTTTATGGCGTTTCCCAGAATATCCGGCTTTAAATTCCGTTCACCGCCGGCATCTAAAACCACCCGAAGACAGAATCCATCTTTGGCGACCCTTTCTATCTCCCAGGCATGGAGATAATCCATCAGGTTAATCTGCTTTTCTCCTTTTTTCTTGGTCTTTTTGGTGACCACAACCTCACCGGAACCAAAAAACTGCCGCAACGCTTCTTCCGCCACCATATCGTCTGTGATTGCCTGCATCTCATATTCTGCGGCTATAATATCTGCCGCTTTGGTTTGGGGCAAATGCACATCGATAACTTGAATATCCATAGGGAGATTTGCACTTAGTTTTTCCATGATTTCCGATGCATCTACCCCATCTTCAAACTGAATATCCACCGTTTCACAACTGCTGGTGACACCAATGGGCAGGGGCAAGGAAAAGGTCATCTTTTGGTGGGGATTAAACCCTTGGGAATACACCACAGGAAGCCCGCTACGCTGGATGGCTCTGGTGAAACACCGGAGTAAATCCAAGTGGGAAATATATTTCCCCATCCCGGTTTTGGAAAAGACAACACGCCATTTACTCAAAGCAAACACCTCCTCCAAACTGTGCCCCACCGCAACCGGAACAATGCTCCCGGCAAGAGGGTGTGGTTTCGCCCATGTACGCCCTTTCATATTCCTTTTTCATAAACTCTTTGCTAACGCCGATATCGGCATAATCCCAAGGCAGAATCTCCTCAAGACCAATCTTACGATGGGCATAAAATGCCGGGTCAATTTGGCAGATACGGAACGCTTCCATCCATTTTTCATAGTCGAAAAAGTCGGTCCAGCCGTCAAATTTACAGCCTAATTTCTGGGCGGTAATCAAGACCTTACCCAGCCGGCGGTCGCCTTTGGCAAAGACTTCTTCTAAGAAACTCACATCGCTGTTATGCCAATTATAGACAATCTTTTTATTGGTGATGGAATCCTTTAACAATTTCGCTTTTTCTTCCATCTCAGAAATTTTGTTTTGGGGTTCCCACTGGAACGGAGTAAAAGGCTTTGGTACAAAGAACGAGGTACTCACCGTTACCGATACACTTCTGCCTTTGCGGACCTCTTTGGGAAGTTCATAAAAGGCATCAATGACTTTTTGGGCAAGTTCCCCGATACCCAAAACATCCTCTTCTGTTTCGGTGGGAAGTCCCAACATGAAATAGAGTTTAATCCGATTATAACCGCCGGCAAAAGCGATTTTTGCCGTCCGCATCAAATCTTCTTCCAAGACATTTTTGTTAATGACATCCCGAAGACGTTGGGTACCTGCCTCCGGCGCAAAGGTCAGACCGCTCTTTTTCACTTTCTGGACTTTCTCCATAAGTTCCATAGAAAAATTATCCACCCGCAAAGAGGGCAGGGACAGGTTGATTTTTTTATCCACCGTCAGGGCAAGCAAGCCGTCGGTCAGTTCAAATAATTTCGTATAGTCACTGGTGCTGAGGGATGTCATGGACATCTCCTCGTAGCCGGTGTTGGCAATGGAGTTTTCTGCCACCTTTAAGAGTTTTTCCACCGACCGTTCCCGTACCGGGCGATAGATATATCCTGCCTGGCAAAACCGACAGCCACGGATACAACCCCGGAATAGTTCCAGCATAATCCGGTCGTGCACCGTTTCCATAAAGGGAACTATCAATTTTTCCGGGATATAGGTATTGTCCATATCCTTGATGATCCGCTTTTTCACTTGTTTCGGGATGCCGGGGCGGTTGGGTTCAAAGGATGCAATGGTATTGTCCTCATGGTAGGTCACGTCATAAAAAGACGGAACATAAACCCCCTCTAATTTTGCGATTGCCAAAAGATAATCTTCTCTGGGTTTTCCGCTATCCCGCCAGGTTTTATAAACCTCAACAATTTCGCCGTTGACTTCCTCTCCCTCGCCCAGGATAAAAAAGTCCACCAAATCAGAAAGAGGTTCTGCATGGTAGGCACAAGGACCGCCGCAATGGACAAAAGCATCTTCTCTTTTTCTGTCTTTGGCAAGCAGAGGAATGCCGGCAAGGTCTAACATATTCACAATATTCGAATAACTCATCTCATATTGCAGAGTAAAGCCAACCAAATCAAAGTCCCGGACCGGCACACAACTTTCCATAGAGAGGAGAGGAATTCCCTCTTTCCGAAGTTCCTGCTCCATATCGTCCCAGGGGGCAAAGACCCGTTCGCAGACGGTGTCCTCCCTATCGTTGAGCATATGATACAGAATCTTCATCCCAAGATGGGACATACCCACCTCATACACATCCGGAAAGCAAAATGCCACGCTGACCATATCTTCTTTCCATTCTTTATGCACACTATTAAATTCATTTCCAATATAACGAGCGGGTTTTTGTACCCGTTTTAAGCATTGTTCCAGTTTCGCACGATACATAGTCTTCCTCCTGCCACTTTTCTCATCTCTTTTATGATACACCATTTCCTTGAAAGTTACAAGCATAAACTTAGGATTTTTTCCATAAATATTACCAAAAGAAGTTGTCCCAAAACTCTCCCGAAAGCAGGTGCAATTATGACAGAATCACCATCCAAGCAAAATCGTTCCCGCTCCCACACAAAACCACAGAAAAAGAGAGTTCCTTTCCCTAAACTTTTTCGGCTCTTCGCCAAGCAAACCCTCACTGCACTGGTTTGTGCCGTCGTTATCCTTGGGGCGCATCATATGGCAGATGAACCTTTTTCCGGCTATACAGACGCCTTGGGGCAAGCGTTGCGCTTTGAAACCGACCTTACTGCCTTAAAAGATTCCGGCGCCGGGGTTTTAGATTGGCTCCATAACCGATTTTCCCAAAGAACGGAGATGAATGACCACGAATAAGCCACGATTCTCCATAACCTCTACCGGAAATATCCTCATCGGCAAAAGTAGTTTTCATCTGCTTTTGCCCTTGCTTTTTTTCACCGCCTATTTGGGAAACTATCTTCTGCCTTTTCTCCTTTGTTGGGGGATTGCTTTTTTACATGAATCCGCCCATATTTTCGTGGGAACTCGTCTTAGCATCCCCGTTTCCGGGATTGGAATTCACCCATTTGGAATCTCTGCCAGGCTGAAAGACCCGGTCATCAAATCACCGGTCAAGGAAATTCTTATGGCGCTGGCAGGTCCCCTCTTCAATCTTCTTTTGGCTCTACTTTGTGAAATTTTATATAAGAAATGGCAAACGGAATGGCTCTCTTATACCAAAGATGCATCCTTGATTCTGGGGATTTTTAACCTTTTGCCCTGTCTCCCCTTAGATGGGGGACGGATTCTTCGGGCAATTTTGACCTTAGGCTCTGATGCCATTACTGCCTGGCAGACCACACTTCGCATTAGCAGGATCATCACCATCGCTCTTTTTATCATGGCAGTAGTTCTTTTATTAACTGCACCCTTTCAGTTTTCCCTTTTGCTGATCTCAGTTTTTCTTTTGGGAAATCTCTGTAACGAAGAAAAAAGCATCTCCCACCAAACCCTGCGGGAGTTGCTTTACTATAAAGAAAAACCGGAACGGGAGGGTTTTAGCCCCACCGCCGTTTTAACTGCTTATGAGAATCTTCCGGCAAGAAAACTATTGCGAAAACTTTCCTATCACAAATATTATCAGGTACAGGTGCTGGATGAAAACCAGAACATTGTCACCACGTTGACCGAAAGTCAGATTTTAGATGCACTATTAAACCGAGGCATCCGCATCAAATTAGGGGAAATTATCCCAGCAAAAAACATTTAAGTTCTTCTACGGTATCTGCAAAATAATCGGCACCGGCGTCTTCCAACTCTCCCGGTTCTGCATAGCCAAACCGAACACCCATGGATGCAATGTTGCAGGCTTTGGCACCATCCACATCCTGTCTTCGGTCGCCAATCATCAGTACCTTGTCAAGGGGTGGGTTTCCCAGTTGCTTTAATACCTCGGTAATCACATCTTTTTTATAGTTCCGGGTTCCGTCAAGTTCTGCACCCACCACCACGGAAAAACACTTTGCAATGTCAAAATTTTCTAAAATCTGTTTTGCAAAAATCTCCGGTTTGGAAGTAGCAAGACATAAAGTATATCCGTGATTTTTCAAGCCCTCCAAAAGTTCCGGAATTCCCGGATAGATAGTATTTTCATGGATGCCGGTCACCGCAAACCGCTCCCGGTATTTGGCTACGCCCAATTCTGCCTCTTCCTTGGAAAATCCGTAGAAATTCATAAAGGAATCAATCAGGGGCGGGCCGATAACGGGATTTAAATTTTTTAAATCTTCTTCGATGCCAAAGGCATGGAGCGCATACTGAAAGGATTTGGTAATCCCCTCATAGGGGTCTGTTAACGTTCCGTCTAAATCAAACAAAAGATACTGGTACATCGGTTACCTCTATGAAAGCACAATTTTAGGATTCTCTTTGGATTGCCGATATAATACAAACTTACTGCCAATGGTCTGGACACAATCTGCCCCTAACTTTTCTGCACAGATATCTGATGCCTCACGGGTAGCCATCAGTGCGCTTTCCAATACATGAACTTTAATAAGTTCCCGTGCTTCTAAGGCATCATCCAACTGTTTGATTACATTTTCCGAAATGCCGTCTTTGCCGATTTGATAAAGTGCCGGAATGGTGTTCGCCATTTTGCGAAGTGCGGCACGCTGTTTTCCTGTCATGGATGCTTCTCTCCCTTTTTCGATTCATTGTTATCAATTATACCAAAAGTTTTGATAAAATACAATCCTAATTTTTGTTATTTCACATCTTGCGGGTTCTGCTTACTCTGGGATATAATAAAAGAAATTGATACAAAGGAAGCGAGTCCTATGACCATCTTTGATACACATACCCATATCTTTCCCCATAAAATCAATCAGGCAGCCGTACAAGGCATTTCTGATTTTTATGATGTCCCCATGAACCTTGACGGAACTTTGGAAACACTCCTGGATTTGGGCGGCAATGCCGGCGTGACCAACTTTTTGGTGCATTCGGTAGCAACCGTTCCCCATCAGGCAGAGAGCATCAATAATTTTATTGCGGAATCGGTGAAAGAAAACCCGGATAAGTTGGTTGGTTTTATGGCTCTGCACCCGGATATGGATGACCCTGTCGCAGAAATGGAACGGGCGATTGGTCTTGGGCTGAAAGGCATCAAACTCCATCCGGACTTTCAAAAATTCCGGATTGATGACCCCAAGGTCTATCCCATTTATGAAGCGGCTGAGGGTAGGCTTCCCATCCTCTTTCACACCGGTGATTACCGCTATGATTTCAGCAAGCCGGCACAACTTGCCACAGTTTTGGATAACTTCCCTAAATTGCAGGTCATCGGTGCTCATTTTGCCGGTTGGTCTGAATGGGACGATGCAGAAAAGTACTTAAAATCCTATCGCCTTTGGGTAGACAGTTCCAGTTCACGCCACTGGCTTACCCCGGAAAAGATGCGGCACATGATGGATGTCTTTGGGACCGACTTTGTTCTTTTTGGTAGCGACTACCCTATGTGGGGACCCAAAGAAGAATTGGAAAACCTCTATCAATTAGGCTTGACGGAAGAACAGTTAGAAAAAATCCTATATAAAAATGCAAAAGCTCTGCTAAACTTATAGCAGAGCCTCTTTTTTATAAATATTTTCGCATATGCAACAGGGCATTCTTTTCCAGTCGGGAAACCTGTGCCTGAGAAATGCCGATTTCTCCGGCTACCTCCATCTGGGTTTTCCCCTCAAAGAACCGTAACTTTAAAATATGTTGTTCCCGCTCCCCCAATTTTTTGATGGCTTCTTTTAGGGATATCTTTTCCAACCAGGAATCATCTAAGTTTTTTTCATCTTTCACTTGGTCCATCACAAAGACGGCATCGGCACCGTCATGATAAACCGGCTCTTGCAAAGATACCGGATCTAAAATGGCATCCAGCGCCATAGACACTTCCTCTTTGGTTAACCGAAGTTCCCTGGCAATTTCCTCAATGCCCGGTTCTTTACCGGTGGTCGCAGTAATCCGCTCTTTGACAGAAAGCGCCCGGTAGGCAGTGTCCCGGATAGAACGGCTGACCCTAATCGGATTGTTATCCCGAAGATACCGCCGTATCTCGCCGATAATCATAGGGACTGCATAGGTGGAGAATTTCACATCATGGGAGGTATCAAAGTTGTCTAAGGCTTTGATGAGTCCAATACAGCCGATTTGAAAGAGGTCATCGGCATTTTCGCCGCGGTTATTGAACCGTTGCAGGATACTAAGAACCAACCGCAGATTTCCGTAGATAAAATCATGCCGTGCCTGGCTGTCCCCTTGCTTGACCTTTTCAAAGAGTTCCTGTTTTTCTTTTTCGGACAGCACGGGAAGTTTTGATGTATTCACGCCGCAGATTTCCACCTTATTCAGCATAGATGCTCGCTCCCATCCACTTGGTTTTTGGTTTCTTTTTTCATTATTGGCAGGGTCTTCTTTTTTATACTGTCAAAGAAACCAAACCCTTGTCGAATGGGAAATATATAAAAAATCCTGTTCAAACGGGACAGGATTTTTATTCTTCTATTTTTTCTAAAAGTCCAAGACAACCACGGAGGATATCTTCATACGTTCTATCAAAGTTTCCTGTGTACCAGGGGTCGGCAATATCCCCAGATTCTCCGGCAAAGGAGAGTAGTTTTGCAACCTTTTTTTCTGCATCTTTTCCTATGATACGCAGAATATTCCGGATATTCATCTCATCCATCCCGATGATATAATCATATTCCCGATAATCCGCCTTGGTCATCTGCCGGGCAGTTTTTCCGGAGGCGGAAATACCGTATTCCGCAAGTTTGTTTCGAGTGCCACGGTGCACCGGATTACCGATTTCCTCGGTGCTGGTTGCCGCCGAAGCAATGTGGGCAGAAATCCCGGCTTTCTTCACCAAATCTTTCATCACAAATTCCGCCATGGGCGACCGACAGATATTACCATGACAGACAAAAAGTATTTTCGTCATTTTCTTCCTCCTTGGTTATCTACCTTTCTCCAAGACACAAACCACTTCACAATGGGACGTATGGGGGAACATATCCACCGGGGTGCATTTGGTCATGACAAAGCCTTTTCCCCGTAAAATTTCCACATCTCTGGCAAGGGTGGCAGAGTTACAGGAAATATAGACCACCCGTTTGGGATTGATTTCTCCAATCAGGTCAAGGAGGTCTTCGCTACAACCTTTTCGGGGCGGGTCTACGATGACCACGTCGGCTTTTTCGCCTTTTGCCACCAATTCTTTGACGATTTTGCCACAGTCCCCGGCATAAAATTCCGCTTGGCTCATGCCATTTCTTTGGGCGTTTTTCTTGGCGTTTTGGGTGGCACTTTCCACCCATTCCACGCCAATGAGTTTTTTGGCATGGTCTGCCAGATAGATACCGATACTTCCTACACCGCAGTAAAGGTCAAAAACCGTATCGGTAACCTGAATATCCGCATATTCTTTTGCTTTATCATAGAGGTTTTTCACCTGTTTGCTATTCACCTGGAAAAAGGACAGGGGAGAAACCAAAAAGGATTTATCGCCAATCTTTTCCTCTATCATTTCCTCGCCATAGAGCAAAATATTTTTCTCTCCCAGTACCACATTGGTCTTTTTGGTATTAACATTTTGCAGTACCGATACCACGGGATAATCTTTTAATTTTTCTAAGAGTTTCTCCACTTTTGGCAAGGTTTTTTCGCTATTGGTCACCAAGCAGACCATAAACCCCTGGCTTCCCTCACGGAGATAGATATTACGCACTGTTCCTCTATGGGTTTTCTCATCATAGACGGAAATCTGATTTTCATTGATATAAGAAAGGCAAGCCGCCACAATTTCGTTCATCATGTGGGATTGCAACTTGCACTCCCGACATTCGATGACCCGATGGGATTTTCTTTCGTAAAATCCAGCGATGGCTCTTCCATGTTCATAAGCCACCGGATATTGTGCTTTATTCCGGTATTCCTCCGTCATGGGTGACGGGATGATATCTTCCAATATGTAACTGCCTACCGGATATTTGCCGATTTTGGCAAGGTTATTTTTTACAATCTCCTCTTTGATAGCAAGTTGTGCCGGATAGGAAAGTTCTGACAAAGTACAGCCGCCGCATTGCCGATGAACCGGGCAAAGAGGTTCTCTGCGATGGGGAGATGTTTCCAATAAATGCAGCACCTTAGCAAAGCCGTAGGTTTTGTTGGTTTTGGTTACTACTACCTCTGCCTTATCCCCCAAAACCGCACCTTTAACAAAAAGGGTATAACCCTCGGCAGTTTTCCCGATGCCATCACCCTCTAAGGACATATCGGTAATAGGGAGCACCAAAACCTGATTCTTCTCTACCATGGATTACACCACCTTTCTTTCGTTATTTCCAGGCGTCGACGTCCTGGGGAAGTCCAATATCTTTTGCCCGGAAACTCAGGGACTGACCGGACTTTACTTTCTTATCATAATCATCAAGGGCA
>JAZSKV010000048.1:0-15753 GCA_045534975.1 Ructibacterium sp.
TTCTCTGGTCTACCTCCTCATAATGGCCACAATGTAGTATCAGATGCAATTCTTTGGCAACGCGTTTTGCTGTCCCTTGGCGGAAGGTTTTGCCCTGGGGGGATAAATAGATGGTTTTTGGCTTATAGGTAAGCCCCTCGCAAACACTCTGGTAAGCCAAGTAAATGGGTTCCGGCTGCATCACCATGCCGGCACCGCCTCCGTAGGGATAGTCGTCTACCTGTCGGTGTTTGTTATAGGCAAAATCCCGAATCTGGATATAGTTAAGGTCTAAAATCCCTTTTTGCTTTGCCCTGCCGATAATACTATTATCCAGCACTGCCTCAAACATTTCGGGAAACAGCGTCAAAATATCAATCCGCATCAGTCTATCAACCCTTCCATCAGTTCTACCAATACATAACCGCCCTCAATATTGACCTCTTTAACCACTTGGTCAATCACCGGAATCAGAATGGGTTTTCTGCCGGGACAATCCAAAACATAGACATCATTACTGCCGGTTTTAATCACCTCAGAAATCTTGCCCAATTCTTCCCCGTCCATGGTTTTTACCATAAGGCCTTCTAAGTCTGCAATATAGTAAGTACCCTCCGGCAATTCCCCCAGCATCTCCCGCTCTACGGTGACAATGCAGTTACGCAAGGTTTCGGCAGCGTTGATGTCACAAATCCCCTCCACCGCCGCGATGACACAATTTTTGTGGAGCCGGCTTTTGAGGATATCAAATCTTTTTCCGCCAATATAAATATATTCCAGTTCGTCAAACAGGGCAGGGTCATCGCACCAGGGCTGAATTTTAATTTCACCACGAATACCATGGGTATTCACTACTTTTCCCAGTTCCAATAACTTGTTCATATTCTCCCTCCGCAAGTTCAAGATAAAAAGGGGCGCGCAAAAGCACACCCCCACCAGGCCATAGGTTTTATTCAATATCTACAACGACTTTCTTGCCGTTTCCGCCTACTGCGGCTTTCATCACGGTACGAATCGCCTTAGCAATCCGACCCTGCTTGCCGATGACTTTACCCATGTCTTCTTCTGCTACATGCAGTTGCAATACCGTAGCAGTTTCTTTTTCTACCACAGTAACCTCTACCGCATCGGGATTGTTTACCATGGACTTTGCAATAAACTCTAAAAGTTCCTGCATAATGATTCCTCCAACCCCAAGATTAGATAATGCCCTTTTCTTTCAAAAGACGCTTTACAGTATCGGTCGGCTGTGCACCGTTTTTAATCCACTTCTGTACCTTTTCTGCATCGAATTCGGTGGTAGACGGATCGGTCATGGGGTTGTAAGTACCAACCTGCTCAATGAACCGGCCATCTCTGGGATATCTGGAATCCGCAACAACTACCCGATAAAACGGTGCTCTCTTTGCACCCATTCTCTTTAAACGAATCTTAACTGCCATTTTAAAATACCTCCAAAATTTTGTATAAATATTGTTTACGGGCAATGCCCTAATTACTTTTCTCTAAAAACCCGGAAATCCGCCGGGAAAACCGCCCGGGAATCCGCCACGGCGTTTCATCTTTTTGCCAAAGCCGCCGGAGAGTTGCTTCATCATCTTTTGCATCTGTTCAAATTGCTTGATTAACGCATTAACCTCTGCCATACTGGTGCCGCTTCCCTTAGCAATCCGCTCTTTCCGGGAAGGGGTTAGTTTATCTTTCAGTTCCCGCTCCCCAGGAGTCATGGAAAGGACAATGGCTTCCACCCTGCCCATTCTCTTCTCGTCAATATCCACATTTTTGAGTGCCTTGGCATTCATGCCCGGAAGCATGCCCAAAACATTCTGGATGGGACCCATGTTTCTCATCTGTTCCATCTGCTCCAAAAAGTCCCCAAAAGTGAACTGCTGGCTCCGGAGTTTCTTTTCCAATTCCTCCGCCTTTTTCATATCCAGGGCTTGCTCTGCCTTTTCAATCAGGCTAAGCATATCACCCATACCAAGGATTCTGGATGCCATCCGGTCCGGGTGGAACACTTCCAAATCGGTAAGTTTTTCGCCCATACCGCAGTATTTGATAGGTTTCTGGGTCACAGCCCGGACAGAAAGGGCTGCACCGCCACGGGTGTCACCGTCCAACTTGGTGAGTACCACACCGCTGATTTCCAGTTCCTTGTTAAAGGCATCAGCCACATTGACCGCATCCTGACCAGTCATGGCGTCTACCGTCAAAAGAATCTCGGTAGGATTGACTGCCGCTGAAATTTCTTTGAGTTCCTGCATCAAGGTTTCGTCAATATGCAGCCGCCCCGCGGTATCAATGATGAAAACATCATTGGCATGGGTATTGGCATGGGCAAGACCCGCCTTAGCAATCCCTACTGCATCGGTACTGCCTTCTATGGAAAAAACCGGAAGTTCTAACTTTTCACCCACCACTTGTAACTGCTTTACCGCCGCCGGGCGATACACGTCACAGGCACAAAGCAAAGGGCGTTTCCCCTGTTTCTTTAAAAGCCCGCCCAGTTTTGCCGCAGTGGTAGTTTTACCGGCACCCTGCAAACCTGCCATCATAATGACGGTGGGGGGCTTGGATGCAATGGTAAGTTTCTGCTCGGTGCCGCCCATCAGGGCTACCAGTTCTTCATTAACAATTTTAATGACCTGTTGTGCCGGGGTCAAAGATTCCATCACCTCTGCACCGGAGGCACGCTCGGTCACCTGCTTGACAAAATCTTTCACGACTTTAAAGTTAACGTCTGCCTCCAAAAGCGCAAGTTTTACCTCACGCATGGCGTCTTTTAAGTCTTTTTCGCTGACCTTCCCCTTGCCTTTTAACTTCCGGAAGGTATTTTGCAATTTATCGGTCAAACTCTCAAATGCCATTGCTCCACCTCCATCTTAGATTACAGGTCCTCATTCATCTCACCAATCATGGTGAGCATCTCATTGATTTTTCTCTTGATGTCGTCGGACAAATAGCGGATATTGGGGGACTGCTCAATCTCCCGAATGATGCCGTCAATATATTCCAATTTTTCCTTGATGCCTAAAAACCGTTGTGCCAAGCCAAGCCGTGCCTCTACATCAAACAAGGTATGTTCCGCCCGTTTGATATTATCCCGGACGCCCTGTCTGGTAATGCCTAAATGTTCCCCGATTTCTGCCAGGGACAAATCCTCATTGTAATAGAGATCCACGCTCTCTGCCTGCCGCTCGGTCAGCATATTCCGGTAGATGGAAAACAGCAGACCAATCTGTACATTCTTTTCCATACTTCCTCACTCCGCCAAGGTCATTCTCTGTAAAGCATTGTCGCTTTACAGAGAATGATTATATATGATTTTTCTTCCTTTGTCAAGGGTTTTGCAAAGATTTTTTTAATAAAAAATGGGCGTTAGCCCATTTATTTCTTTTCTTTTTGATAGTTTTCATAAAATTCTTTGATTTTGGTAAAGGTTTGCTCGCTCAAACTATGCTCGATTTTGCAACTGTCTTCGTAGGCTATTTCTTCATCCACGCCAAGGTGTATTAAAATCTCTGCAATCAACTGATGACGCTTATAGACATCTTCGGCAATTTTCTTGCCTTTTTCTGTCAGGGAAATTCCGCCATCTTCATCGGTCACAATATAGCCGGCTTCCCGAAAATTTTTCATGGCAACTGAAACGCTGGGTTTGGTGAAACCCAGTTCATTTGCCACATCGATGCTGCGCACATAGCCTTTTTGTCTTTTAATCATTAAGATGGCTTCCAGATAGTTTTCTGCAGATTCTTTAATTATCATAAAA
Source organism: Ructibacterium sp. (assembly GCA_045534975.1). Classification (GTDB taxonomy): domain Bacteria; phylum Bacillota; class Clostridia; order Monoglobales; family Monoglobaceae; genus Ructibacterium. The sequence goes on from JAZSKV010000048.1 coordinate 3,752, forward strand.
ACACCTCTATGGGAAATTATATCATACTGCCTTTGGCTTTGTCAAACCGTGGTTTTTTACTTTTCTCAGGTTTTTAAAAACCTTGTCGAACGATATTTTCTTTTTTCCAAAAGTTTCAGTTGCTTTTCCGGACAAGATGAGTTATAATGAAAGGCAGATGATATTGTTATGATTACCTGCAAAGTTTTCTGCAGTTAGGAGGAATAGTTTTATGAAAAAATTAGCCATGCTTTTGGCAATCTGTCTTTTTACCGTCAGCCTTTGTCAGGCAGGTTCGGTCTTTGCCGATGACGTTGTTATTGGTGAAAAACTGGTGTTTGAAGAGGGCAACGGTCCTATCATTATGAATGACCGTATTATGTTACCCCTCCGTGCCATTTCTGAGGCGCTGGACGCTACGGTATACTGGTTCAATGACGCTAAGAGAATCCAGATTGTTCGTTATGACTCTCTGCTTTCCTTGCAGATTGGCAATAACATGATGGGTCGTTATTCCATCTCCGGCGGTCAGGCAAATCTTCTGGATAATATCGAGATGGACGTGCCTGCTACCATTCAAAATGACCGCACCTATGTACCACTTCGCACCATTTCTGAGGCTTTCCATGCGGATGTTCAGTGGGACAACCCCAATCGGACAGCAGTGTTGATTACCACCCCGGTAGAGGAAAATAAACTTAGTCTTTCTAAGATTGCTACCCAGCCTACCGGCACACTCTGTTCCACCACCGGCGTCATCAGCCGGGACAATGGTTCCGGTCTTTTCTATCTCCGCTCCTTGCAAATGGGCACAAACGGTGACTATGACCGAATTCCCCTTTGCACACCGACGAAGACCTCTATTTCTGATGATACCGATTATAGCGAATACATCACCACCTACTGGCAGGAACAACTGGGTAGCCAAAACCCCTCCGGTATTGTGGTTAAGTTCACCGGTATCACCCAGTTAATCAATGGTACCACCTATCTGGTGGTAAACAAGACCACCACCGGCGTACAATCTTTGGGATATTATGACCTTTATATGGAGTCTTTGGGTCTTTCCTATACACCCTTTGATAACATGCTTTCCTAAAAGAATCATCAAAAGACCGAAACGGAGAACCCGTTTCGGTCTTTTTTATTGAGAAAGGTCAGTTTCCCGGATGGCTTTTCGCACTGCGAGAACATGTCCCGGAGCAACCGAGAGTTCGTCTACCCCCATTTGCAACAAAGTTTTGGTAAGGGCTAAATCCGCTCCCATTTCCCCGCAGACGCCCACCCAGATACCGGCACTATGGGCATTTTCCACCGTCAGGGCAATCATCCGGAGCAGTGCCTCGCTATGTGGCTCAAAAAAGTCATCCAGATGGGGGTTCTGCCGATCCACCGCCAGGGTGTACTGTGTCAAATCATTGGTGCCGATGCTGAAAAAGGAAAATTCACGGGCAAGGTCATCGGAAATCATCACAGCCGCCGGCGTTTCTATCATGACGCCTTGTTCCGGCACCATATAGGGGATGCCCTCTCGTTTTAGTTCTTCTTCCACTTCCTTTACGATTTCCTGAATCTTTTTCACCTCTGCCATAGAGGTAATCATGGGGTACATCACCGCCAAATCTCCAAAGCAGGTGGCACGGAACAGCGCCCGAAGTTGAGTCCGGAAGATTTCAGGCCGGGTCAGGCAAATCCGGATTGCCCGAAGTCCCATGGCCGGATTCTCCTCCGGTTCCAAGCAGAAATATTCCGCCTGTTTATCGGCACCGATATCTAAGGTCCGGATGATGGTTTTCTTTCCCGCCATGGTTTCCGCCACCGTCTTATAAATGGCAAACTGTTCCGCCTCAGTGGGAAAATCTTTCCGTTCCAGATAGATAAATTCGCTGCGGAAAAGCCCGATACCATCGGCGTCGTTCTGTAGAACCTGAGCCAAATCCCGGCTATTGCCAATGTTGGCATAGAGCCGGATTTTCTTTCCGTCTTTGGTCACTGTTTCCTTACCCTTGAGGCTTTGCAGCAGTTCTCTTTGTTCCCGCTCCAACCTCTGCTTTCTCTCCATCTCTTTCAAAAGTTCCGGTGCCGGGTCAATATAGACGGTGCCGCTCCCCCCGTCTACAATCGCAATCTGTCCGTGGAGTTCCGGGCAAAGTGGCAGGTCGATCCCCACAATCGCCGGGATATTCATGGTCCTCGCCAAAATGGCAGTATGGGAATTAGCAGAACCTTTGGTTGTCACAAATGCCAGCACTTTACTTTTATCCAGTTGCACCGTTTCGCTGGGAACCAAATCCTCCGCTACCAGAATCATGGGTTCCCGGACCTCCTGCCCCGCAGAAGTGCTACCGGTGAGAATCCTGATCAACCGTTCGGAAATATCCTGGACATCTGCCGCCCTTGCCTGCATATAGGCATCGTCCATGGAAGAAAAAATTTGAGAAAAATTCTTTCCGGTTTCTGCTACGGCATATTCTGCATTGACCTGCTGTTTCTGAATCATATGCCCCACCGACTCCTGATAGTCTTCGTCTTGCAGCATCAGTTGATGAATTTCAAAAATCGCCGCATTGGTTTCTCCCACTTCCCTGCAGGCTTTTTGGTAAAGTTCTTTCAGTTCCTCTTCTGCCTTTAATTTAGCATCCCGAAACCGTTTTTCCTCGGCATCTGAGTTCTCGACCCGAAACCGTTTCACCGGCTGAACCCCCTGCTCATACATATGAATTTTCCCAATGGCAATGCCGCCATATACACTCTTTCCATGGTAAATCAGCATGGGTTTCTCTCCTTTTGTCTTTATAAATTCTCACTCAAAAACTTCTTAAGCGCCTCTGCCGCCTCGTCCTCGTCTTCGCCTTCCACGGTAACACGAACCTTTGTACCGCAACGAATCCCCAGGGACATCACAGAAAAAATTCGCTTGGCATCTCCGCTTTTTCCCTCATGGTGCAGGGTAATTGCCGAGGAAAATCGTCCTGCCTCTTTGACCAAAAGACCTGCAGGTCTTGCGTGGATGCCGTCAGCATCTTGAATGGTATAGGTAAATTCTTGCATGGAAATGTCCTCCTTACGTTTCTGCTCTTGTTACAGTTTGCCGCAAATGCGAAAAAAATATCCATCATGCAAAACAATGATGGATATTTTTTATTTGAAATTTTGATACAGTTGCCAAACGGCATCGCCCTGGGCAAGCCCCTCTGCAAAAGCGGTGGCACTTCCTGCCGCAACGCCAAGATAAAATGCATCCTTAACATTTTCCGTTTGCAGATATCCGGCAAGAAATCCTGCCACCATAGAATCTCCCGCGCCGGTGGAATTGACCAACCTGCCTTTGGGCGCTTCTGCCTGATAAACTTCTGCGGTTTCCGCCACCAGAACAGCACCGGCTGCACCCATAGAAATTAGGACATTTCTTGCCCCCTGTTTTTGCAATTCTTTGGCATATTCCACCGCCTGCTGGGCTGTGGTAATTTCCATTCGGAAGATGGCACCCAGTTCGTGATGGTTGGGCTTAATCAAAAACGGCTGATAGGGCAGGGTTTTCAGCAACAATTCGCCTTCAGCATCTACCACAAAGTCCACGCCGTTTTCCCGGCAAACTTTTGCCATATCCCGGTAGATGGTATCCGGCATCCCTTTGGGAATACTCCCTGCCAGAACCAGAATATCACCTTTTTGCAGGTTGGAAATCTTTTCCTGTAACGCTTCTAGTGCCGATGCGGGAATCTCCGGTCCCGGGGCATTGATTTCCGTTTCTTCCGAGGTTTTTAACTTCACATTAATCCGGGTATTCCCTCGGGTAAGTTCTAAAAAATCTGTCCGGCAGTTTTCTTCCTCTAAAACACGGGTAAGTTCCCGCCCGGTAAAGCCGGCAACAAACCCCAACGCCACCGAGCCAACATCCAGATGCCGGAGCATCAGGGATACATTGATGCCTTTTCCGCCGGGCATCAAGGCGCTCTCCCCCATCCGGTTCACCTTACCGGATTGATAATCCGGAACCCGAACCAGATAATCAAGGGCTGGGTTTAATGTCAATGTATAAATCATCGTCTTTCTCCTTAGAGCAGGTTGCCTTCCCCGTCAAACAGCGGTAATTTTTCCAGATAGATAATGTCCTTGCGTTCTGCGGCATCACCCTCTGCTAAAACTGCCATTCTGCCTACGATATTGCCACCCACTTCTTCTACCAATTTTTCTAAGGCAGCCAAAGACTCACCGGTGCTAATGACATCATCCACAATCAGGACACGCTTGCCCCGCATTGCCTCGCCCTCGGCACCGCCGATGCAAAGCATCTGCTGACCGGTGGTGGTAATAGAATTTACATAGGTGGTATGTAAATTCTGCATATAGAGTTTCGGACCTTTCCGGGCAACGATATAGTTCTCTGCCCCGGACTGCCGTGCCATCTCATAAAGGAGGGGAATTCCTTTACATTCTGCCGTCAGCATAATATCATGTTCCGGCGCTTTTTCCAAAAGCGCCTTGGCGGATGCCTTGGTGATTTCCACATCGCCAAACATAATGAATGCGGCAATATACAAATCGTCATGGACCTTGCAAAGGGGCAAGTCCCGTTTCAAACCTGCAATCTCCATGGTATAAAATTGGTTTTCCATACAAAGACCTCCTATATCTCTTCTTTCTCTTTCACTTCTTGCAGGGCCTTAGCCAACTGTGCCGGGCAAGAGGTGCCTCTGCCGCCGCAATCAATGTTTGAGAGCAGAGCGATGACTTTATCCACTTCCATGCCATCAGCCAGTGCCGCTACCCCTTGAGTATTCCCGTTGCAACCCGATACAAACTGAATATTCTGTACCGTTTTGCCATCGGTTTCAAAATGGATTTCCCGGGCACAAACACCCCGGGTGCGATAACTATATTTTGTCATATTGCATAACCTCCTATGCCTTTTCATTGTAGCATATTCTTTTAGGAGATGTCAATAAATATCCCCCGTCAAAAGACGGGGGATTCTTTATAACCAACTTTTTAATTTTTTCATGGTTTCTTTGGTGGGGGTAGGAATATGGGCAAAAGGGGTTCTCCACCGAAGAGTTCGTTATATTCTGGAGGCGCAGATGCCGGTGAAAAAGCCATTCCAATTTTCGTGTTTCATGATTCCAACCTCCTTGTGGGTAAAAACGATAAAGGGCAACCCAGTATCACTACCGGATTGCCCAGACGGTCGACATCATATTCTTCACATTCCCCCGCGGTACTCCGCGAAACCCGTCAGTTATGTGAAGTTCTTTTATACTTCTACTATATAGAAGGTATCGTTCTTTGTCAACGCAAAAAGCCACAAAACATCATGTCAATTTCTTCATTTTCGTAGTCACTTTTTACTGATTTTTCTCGTCCCTATCCAGAACAAACTGACCGATAATTTTTGCAAGTTCAATTAAGACATCACTCTCCATACCTAAGTTTGCAAGTTCCTTTTGGAGATATAACGCCAAAGGCTTTTCGTTACCGCTTTTCCGGTGTTTTCTGTGTTAATACGAATCATAGAACACAAACTTTCAAAAAGTTTTTCTCTCCTGTTCTTTCCCTCTTTGCTCGTTTGGTTTTGATGCTACAAAAAAGGACTTCACAATAGGTGAAGCCTTTTCGTTTTATGGATTTTTCAATAACTTTTTCACCCGGTCGATATCTTTGATATCAATCAGGCAAGAAATTTCTGTTTCTGCTGTGGTGATTAACTTTACCGAGATGTTGGCGTCGGAAAGAAGCGCAAACAACTCCGCCGCAACACCATAGGTGCTGCGCATACCTGCCCCGGAGAGAATGACTTTGGTGTTATTGCCGTTGACATCTGTGGATATTTCTGCATTTAATGCTTTAAATGTAGCCGTAGCCCCAATTACCTCTGCTAAGGAATCCTGGGGGACAGTGAAAGAAAGATTGACCTTATCCTTATAGGGTGCCGTTTTACAAATCATATCCACCGTCACCCGTCGCCGGGAAATTTCATTCAAAATTGTCGACAGGCATTGGGGGTTATTGGGAATATGATTCACGGTAACTAATGCCTGGTCTTCTAAATATCCTATCTCCGTGATGGTTTTAATCATAGAAAATTCTGTCCTTTCCGCTCAGTCTACCCAATTAAATCTTTCATAGCATAGAGTCCGGGTTTTTGCGACTTTAAGAATACAGCCGCCCGTACTGCACCCACTGCAAACACCTCTTTGGAGGTAGCAGTATGCTTCAGGGAAAGCACCTCATCACAGCCGGCGAAGATAATCTCATGTTCGCCCACTATGGTACCGCCGCGCAGGGCATGAATGCCAATTTCACGTTTATCACGCTTTTTGCGCACGGAATGCCTGTCATAAGTATATTCCGCCGAATAGGAAACCGTATCTGCGATAGCATCTGCAATAGCAAGTGCCGTTCCGCTGGGAGCATCTACCTTTTGGTTGTGATGTTTTTCTATAATTTCAATATCAAAATTGTTCTCCAGAATCTTTGCGGCACGGGTCACCAAATCAATCAGCAAATTCACGCCCAAAGACATATTGGCAGAAAAGAAAATGGGTATCTTTTTTGCCTCATATTCTAACCGGGAAATCTGTTCGGCACCAAGACCTGTGGTACAAATCACCGCAGGAATATTCTTTGCCACAGCAAAGTCCAGCAGACGGTCAAACATCGCCGGATGAGAAAAGTCAATGATGACATCCACCGGCTCTGCAATTTGGCTTAAATCATCATAGACAGGATAGCCGGATTTCTGCTGGGTATTGATATCAAAACCGGCTGAAATCTGAACGCTCTCTGCCTGTTCTGCTGCCCGGGTGACCGCCTGACCCATCTTCCCGTTTGCGCCGCTAAGCAGTATCTTTATCATTTGTTTCACACCTTTTTTGGTAAACTATTGGAAAAGTCCGTATTCGGTTAAAACATTCTTTAAAGTCGCAAGGTTCTCTTCTGTCATATCACACAGAGGCATTCTAAGAGGACCCGCCTCAAAACCTATCAGGTTCATGGCTGTTTTGATAGGAATCGGATTCACCTCTATAAAGAGGGCGCGAACCATTTTCAAAAGTTTCAGGAAATCGTCTTTGGAACCCGCTACATCACCATCAAAGAATTTCTGGCAGACGTTATGGGTTTCTTCCGGCATAATATTTGCCACAACAGAGATAACACCCTGACCGCCAATAGATAAAATCGGCACAATGATATCGTCATTACCTGCATAGATGGCAAGGTCAGTTTCCTCTGCCACTCTTGCGGCAAAAGCCAAGTCACCGGTGGCTTCCTTTACGCCTACAATGTTAGGAATCTTAGACAACGTCTTTAAGGTATCAATGCTAAACCCAAGACCGCCGGTTCTTCCCGGAATATTATAAAGAATCATAGGGATGTTGATGCTCTTGGCAACTGCCTCCGTATGGGCAATCAACCCTTTCTGGGTAGTCTTGTTATAGTAGGGCGCCACAAATAAAACTGCGTCTGCACCCACAGATTCCGCATAAGTACTCAATTCAATGGCATGGGCAGTATCATTACTGCCGGTACCGGCAATGACCGGAATCCGTTTTGCTACTTTTTCAATGACAAAACGCATCACTTCTTTATGCTCCGGATCGGGCATGGTAGAGGGTTCACCAGTTGTTCCGCAAACCACGATAGCGTCAGTCTTATTGGCAATGTGGTATTCCACCAACTCTGCAAGTTTGGGATAGTTGACGCCATTTTCCGTAAAAGGTGTCACCAGTGCTACTGCAGAACCGCTAAAAACTGGGGTTTTCATAAAGATTCTCCTTTCAGATCGATTTAGTCAAAATAGCCTTTGGCAGCCAAAAGTTCTGCCATTAAAACCGCACCGCCGGCTGCACCACGGAGGGTGTTATGAGAAAGACAAACAAATTTGTAATCATACTGTTTATCTTCCCGCAGACGACCGATGGAAACTGCCATGCCGCCCTCTAAGTTCCGGTCCAGTTTGGTCTGGGGCCGGTTGTCTTCTTCAAAGTAGTTGAGGAACTGTCTGGGTGCAGAGGGAAGTTCCAAATCCTGGGGTTCTCCCTTAAACGCCTTCCAGTCTGCCTTGATTTGCTCGATGGTGGGTTTGTTTTCAAACTTTACAAATACTGCCGCCATATGCCCGTCAGTGGCTGCAACACGAAGACATTGTGCCGTAATGGAAGGGGTGGTGGCGTCTACAATCTGATCTCCCTCAATCTTACCCCAAATCTTCAGCGGTTCTACTTCACTCTTCTCTTCTTCTCCGCCGATATAGGGGATGACATTGTCTACCATTTCCGGCCAGGTTTCAAAGGTTTTTCCGGCACCGGAAATTGCCTGATAGGTACAGGTCAAGGCATTGGTAATGCCATACTTCATCAAAGGATGTAATGCCGGCACATAACTTTGCAAAGAACAATTGGATTTTACCGAAATAAAACCACGCTTGGTACCCAATCTCTTCTTCTGTGCTTCGATAATCGCCGCATGTTCCGGATTGATTTCCGGAATAATCATAGGTACGTCCGGTGTATGTCTGTGGGCAGAGTTATTAGAAACTACCGGACATTCCGCTTTTGCATAGGCTTCTTCTAAGGCACGAATTTCATCTTTCTTCATATCCACGGCGCAGAAGACAAAATCAACCTGAGATGCAATGGTTTCAATATCTGCTGTTGCATCGTAAACAATCATATCTTTTACGGAGTCAGGAATTGGAGTCGCCATCGCCCAGCGGTTACCCACTGCCTCACTGTAAGTTTTTCCTGCACTTCTGGGAGAAGCAGCCAAGACTTTAAGATTAAACCAGGGATGATTTTCCATTAGGGTAATGAACCGCTGACCTACCATACCCGTAGCACCGATAATTCCAACCTGATATTGTTTCACTGAAACGTCCTCCTTCAATAAATCACATAGTATATCAACAATATTATATGCGAATCCCGAAAAGATGTCAAATGTTTTTTAGGCAGAAATACGCGGTTTTCCCCTGCTTTTTCGTTCATTTTCCACAAAGATTTCCCCAAAAAACGCTTTTTCTGGAATGTACAATCAGAAGATGTCATTTTTCTAACAAATTTGTTTCAAAATCGGGAAAAGAGTGGTTTCTTTGGGAAATCTGTAAAAAATCTCTGGTAATTTGATTTTGGGTGTGATATACTGTTTTTATATAAAGGTTTTTGATTATACGAGAAAGGTTGTGATGAACTTGCTAAGACGCACACTTTCCTTAGGTCTTGTTCTGCTCTTCTTTTTGACATCCCTGGCGATGCCGGTTTATGCAGACTATACTCTGCCCCAATATGTCAGAATCGGTTTGATGTACGGCAGCGGCACTCCCAAAACTTTGGATTTAGAATCTGCCCATGGATTTTTATTGGGAACCTATGACGAAAGAGAATTCACCGAAAGCAACGAGACTTCTGAAACAGCCTTAACCGTTACCGTAACGGATGGAAATATTCAAGTCAGCAACAGTTCCGGCAAGGTTCTGGCTTCTGGCGAAACGGTAGGCATCAAGCCCAACGCCTCCGGCAAGGAACAAAAACTCCTGATCGATGGCGTAGAGTACCGGGGCGCTGTGGATTGTATTGCCGCCGGGGATGCCATCACCGTGATAAACGTGGTATTTCTTGACCACTATCTTTATGGGGTCATTTCCAGAGAAATGAGTCCCTCCTGGCATATTGAAGCCCTAAAGGCACAGGCGGTCTGTGCCCGCAACTATGTTTCCGTTCATCTCAACAAACATGCAGACCAAGGCTTTGACCTTTGCAGCGGCGTTCATTGCCAGGCATATTCCGGCACCAATGTGGAATCCGACCGTTCTTATGCACCAGTAGACGAAACCACCCGTCAGGTCTTAACTTATAACGGGAAACTGGCAGAACTTTATTATTCCTCTTCCATGGGCCCCACCACAGAAGATGTGAAAAATGTTTGGGGCAACGCTGTCCCCTATTTGATTTCTGTGGACAACCGTTTTGAAGACACCGAGAATATCCCCAACGGGAAATGGACCGGGACCCTGACCCGGGACGAAGCCACCACCATCATGCGCAATAAAGGCTATGATATAGGAGATGTTACTAAGATTGAAGTTTTAGAATATACCGCCAATGGCAGAGTTCTCAAAATGGAAGTTGCCGGCACCTCCGGCTCCAAAGTGTTTGAGCGAGAAGCCTGCCGCACCCTCTTTAATACCGTGACCAAAAGCCAAATGTTTACTGTAACCGGAAACAAGACAGGCGAAAAGACAAGCCCCCAGATTCAGGTTACCGATGGGACCAACACCAAGGACTGCAAGACCGATCAGTTGGTTATACTAACCGCAGAGGGTCGCTTTGATTTGGCTGCTGACACCCTCTATGTCAGCGATGGAAAAAGTAAGAAATCCTACACCAAAACTACCATTACCGCAGCCGATGGTACCACCTTCTATTTTGAGGGTACCGGCTGGGGACACAGCATCGGCATGAGCCAGTACGGTGCCAAAGGCATGGCAGAAAAGGGTTACAGTTATATCGATATTCTGCTGCATTACTTCCCCGGAACAAACTTAGAAAACGCAGTGAAATAAAGGAGCAATCCCATGACCACCAAAGATTTTTACTATGATCTCCCCCCGGAACTGATTGCACAGACGCCGCTCGCCGACAGAACGGCGTCTAAACTTTTGGTTGTCAATCGCAAAACCGGAGAGAGAACCCATAAGGTTTTTCGAAATATCACCGAATATTTAAAACCCGGGGACTGTCTTGTTATCAATAACACCCGAGTCATTCCGGCGCGCCTTTACGGCGTCAAAGAGGGCAGCGGCGGAAAGATTGAGTTTTTGCTTCTCAAACGCTTGGAACTAGATACTTGGGAAGTCATCTTAAAACCGGGCAAAAAGGCAAAGCCGGGAAGCCGTTTTTCCTTTGGTGACGGCTTGCTTCGGGCAGAGGTTTTAGAGGTAATTGAAGACGGCAAGCGGATTGTCCGCTTTGAATACCAAGGGGTATGGGAGGAAATTCTGGATAAATTAGGGGAAATGCCCCTACCCCCTTATATCAAAGAAAAATTAGAGGATAAAGAACGTTATCAAACGGTCTATTCCAAAATTGACGGCTCTGCCGCAGCACCTACCGCAGGTCTGCATTTCACCCAGGAACTTCTTACAGAAATTCAAGCCATGGGCATTAAGATTGCCTATCTGACCTTACATGTAGGGCTTGGGACCTTCCGTCCCGTATCCGTAGAAAATGTGGAAGAGCATATCATGCACACCGAGCATTACGAGGTTACCGCAGAGACCGCAGAACTCATCAACCAAACCCGCCGGGAGGGCGGTCGCATTATTGCGGTTGGTACCACTTCGGTGCGGACATTGGAAACCGTTGCAACCGAGGATGGAGTCCTCCACCCTGCTGTGGGTGAAACCAATATTTTTATCTATCCGGGGCATACTTTTAAAGCGGTAGACGGTATGATTACCAATTTCCATCTGCCGGAATCTACCCTTTTGATGTTGGTTTCCGCCTTTGCCGGCAAAGACCATATTTTTGATGCATACCAGGAAGCCGTAGAGGAAAAATATCGGTTTTTCAGTTTTGGCGATGCCATGTTATTGTTGTAAAGGAGATATTTATGTTTACGTTGCACAAACAAAACGGTGCTGCACGGCGGGGCGCGTTTCAAACCGTTCATGGCACCATACAAACGCCGGTTTTCATGAATGTGGGGACGGCGGCTGCCATTAAGGGTGCCGTAACCGCCTTGGATTTAAAGGAAATCGGCTGTCAGGTGGAACTTTCCAACACCTATCACCTGCATCTCCGGCCCGGCGATGAGGTGGTGCGTGACATGGGCGGTCCTCATAAGTTTATGAACTGGGACAGACCCATCCTTACCGACAGCGGCGGTTTTCAGGTGTTTTCTCTGGCGCAACTACGCAATATCAAAGAAGAAGGCGTTTATTTCTCCTCCCACATTGACGGCAGAAAAATCTTTATGGGACCTGAGGAGAGTATGCAGATTCAGTCCAACTTAGGCTCTACCAT
>JAZSKV010000100.1:0-19707 GCA_045534975.1 Ructibacterium sp.
TAGGATCAAGCGTCACGTTCCTTCGGTGATAATAGCGAGAAGGTCACACCTGTTCCCATTCCGAACACAGTAGTTAAGCTTCTCTGCGCTGACAATACTTGGCGGGCGACCGCCCGGGAACATAGGACATCGCCGGAACTACAAAAATCCCTGACGAGGCAAACCTCGTTAGGGATTTTTTCATGGACAATAAAAATGGATATGGAAAATGTAGGGGCGATTCACGAATCGCCCAGATGGATATTTTCAAACAAAAACCCTCGCCAATGACGAGGGTTTCATTTTCCATAAATTGATGTGGCTACGTCGATAAGAGTTATCTTTACCGCTCGAAAGTGTCGGCGTAGGAGGGAACGTCACGTTCCTATAATTTCTCAGCCATTTCGTAAATCATGGCTTCGGTTTCTACCCAACCAAGACAAGGGTCGGTAATGGATTTTCCGTAGGTACGGTGTTCATCTATCTTTTGGGCACCAGGTTCTAAATAACTCTCTACCATAAATCCCTTAATCATCTTCCGAAGTAGCGGCTCATATTTCATGCTATGCATAACTTCTGATGCGATTCTTGGTTGCTGCTGATACTGCTTGGCAGAATTATTGTGGTTGGTGTCAATGATAATCGCCGGATTTTGGAAATTCTTTTTGTCATATTCCTCCGCAATCCGGAGCAAATCCTCATAGTGATAATTGGGAATGTTTCTTCCCCGTTCATCAATGCCGCCTCGTAAGATGGCATGGGCAAAAGAATTGCCCTCGGTACTGACTTCATAAGTCTGGTAAATAAAATCATGACCGTGTTGTGCTGCCTGAATGGCATTAAACATAACGCTGGTATCGCCGCCGGTACCGTTTTTCATACCCACCGGCATATCCACACCGCTGGCGACCAATCGATGATGTTGATTTTCTACCGACCGTGCGCCAACTGCTACATAACCCAGAATATCGTCCAGAAAAGAGTGGTTATCCGGATAGAGCATCTCATCTGCTGCTACAAAATCCGTTTCATTTAACACACGTAAATGCATACGGCGGATGGCCTTAATTCCCTCAAAAGCATTGGGTTCTTGGGTAGGGTTGGGTTGGTGCATCATGCCTTTGTAGCCCTCGCCGGTGGTTCTTGGCTTGTTGGTGTAAACCCGGGGTACGAGAAAGATTTTATCCTTAACTTTTTCCTGCACCTTGGCGAGCCGGTTGATGTAATCCAGTACCGAGTCCTCATTGTCCGCAGAACAAGGACCGATAATCAGTAATAGCCGATGGTCTTCTCCTGTAAAGATATCCGTTAATTCTTGTAGGCGGGCAAGCCGCCGAGATACTGCTTCCTGAGGAACCGGAATCAGTTCTTTTAAATGTGCCGCAGAAGGCATCTGCTTTTTATAACAAAATCCCATGTTTGTCAAGACCTTTCTCTTATGATGCTCTCATTGTAACATTTTTTTTGGATTTCGTCAATCATCGGTTAGAGTTTTAATGCTTCCAACATCAAAGGTAGGGTTCGGCGATAAATTTCAGGAAAATCCTCCATGGGCAAGGGATTTTTCCCCAATCCAATTTCAATGGTGAAACCGGGTTGCTTAAAGACTTTGATAAACCAATCCTTGTATCCGCCGTAGGAGGCGATCCCGTCTGGGATATCCATCCGGTAAGGACTTACGGCTTCGAAACGCTTCCCATAAGTCGAGGATTTCTCCGGAGCAAGGCCGCAAAAATCCCAATAAATTACCTCGCCTTGACTATGAAAGGCCATGGCTAAATCAAACGAATTTTGCCGGGTGAAGTTAGCAACGGCGCGGGTTTCCGGTTCTGATTCCGGAAAAGCGCCGGAAAATCGAGTGGGACCCGGCCCGGTGATGCCATATTCCTGCTCTGCCTGTTTGGAAAGATGCCAGAGGGCATCGTAGTTATGGTTCAAATCAACCCCCCGGGCATTGGCTTGCCAGGGCTGACCGCCTGCGGCAATCTCCACCCCATCCGGATTTACCATAGGGACTAAATAAAGAGTACAATGCTCTAACAGGTGGTTGGCATCAAAATCTCCTTTTGCAAGATCATTGGCAAAGGTCATCAAAAGTTTGGAGGTTAGCCATTCCATGCCATGATGTGCACCGTTGAAAAACACCCGTTTTCCGCCATAACCCAGTTTGATGGCATAAAGGTCCCGCCCTTGTAGACTTTTCCCGATAGGAAAAACAGGAATTTTTGGATACTGATTTCGAAAATGTTTTAAATCTTTGCTAAGCGTTGTATAGTCATAGATGTTTCTCATTTTTGCACTCCTTTACAGAAACCTGGTGAGGCACAGATAGCAACTGCCCTTCCTATTATATTTATGCAAAACCAAGGATATCTATGAAAGTTTTTAAAGAAATACAAAATACTGTAAAAAATGTCAAAATAGGTTGAAAAACATCCGGCAAAAGGGTATAATGCAAACGTATAAAATTCCAGGAAAAGACAGATATCGATCAATGGAATTGACAGCATGTTATGTTAGTTGGAAAACAAGAAACAGGAGAAAAGGTAGTATGAGAATTTTTAAAAAGAGTCTGGTGTTTACGATTGTTGTTGCAATGGTACTGAGTCTGGTGATGTTTGGGGTTTTGGCGGAGGAAGACAACGCCCAACTGACCTTTAAAGTCAGAGCAGCAGAAAATAAAACCGATACGATTGGAAGTGCTAATCCGGGGGATACCATTTATGTTGATGTTTGCATCACGCCTGGTACATATTCTGCGATTAGTGTAGAAATTACTCCTTGCTTTCCGGTTCAGGAAGAAAACATCGTGATTCATTATCCCTCTATGGTGAGTTCTGTCAACGGTGCCAATGTGCGTTACCTCTATCCGATGGATATTACCATGACCCAAACTCCTTTGATGACCATTGCTATGACAATTCCTGCCCATGAAGGTGCTGGCGATATTTCGTTGTTTACCTATGACCAGAATGCAAACCAATATTCTGCTGGGGGCAGTGATATTGTTAATCTCAGCATAGAGCCCTGCATCTTTGCTATTCAGAATATATGGACTGCAAGTTGCGTTGTAAACCCAGAACCTGTTTGTGTTGAAATTGGCACAACGGAGGAAGAGATGTTAGAAAAACTGCCGAAAACCGTAACGATAAAGAAAGAGGAAAAGCCGGAGGCTGTCGGCTTGGAGGTAGATGTGGCGTGGTCCGGGGACGGCACTTATGATGAAACTGTCATTGGTGCATATGCTTATGTCGGTATCCTTTCTGCAAGTGCGGACTCTGTAATTCTGCCAACCGAACCCGTCTTGTCTGCAACGGTTATGGTTTATGTAACTGCGTCGACGACAAAGGAGAGCACTTCTGTTCCGGCGACCTTAGAACTTATGGAAAAAGAGGATAAGTCTGCTTATACGGCGGAGGAAATTATTGCTTATGTAAAAGAAACCGTTGGCGTTATCACGGTCAATAAGGGTGAGATGTTGGATACATTTGCAACAGATAAGTATATAGTGGAGGTGAAAGATGGTACAACGATTTCCGGCACCAAGGTGGGAGAAAAGATACTTATGACAATCATCCTGGGTGCCACATCAGACCATGATAAATTCGCACTTGCTGATAAGAATGCAAAGATTGAGGTTGCAGTTGAAATCATTGAGAATACTACCGACTTTGTGCCGGTTCCCGAACTGCCCAACGAAGACCCCTCTGCTGGACCAGAGAAGCCGAACTATGATATTCCTGGCGATACAACAAGACCTGTTAAGCCTGAAACGCCTACCGATACAGGGGAATTGAAACAACCTGAAAAAGAGAAAGAACCGGAAGAAAGCGAGGAACCGGAAGACGCCGCCAGCGATAAGTCGGCTGAGAATTTGTTTGAGGATGTTACTGCCGATCACTGG
Organism: Ructibacterium sp.; assembly: GCA_045534975.1. Lineage (GTDB taxonomy): Bacteria > Bacillota > Clostridia > Monoglobales > Monoglobaceae > Ructibacterium. The sequence goes on from JAZSKV010000100.1 coordinate 3,884, forward strand.
GCATATGACTACATTAAAGAGATGAAAGATTTGGGAGTTGTTGGCGGTAAGACGGATGATACCTTTGAACCGGAATCCAATATCACCCGTGCAGAATTTGTGAAGATGATTGCAACGGCATTTGGCCTGGATGCAACTGCTACTGAGAGTGATTTTGAGGACTGTGGCTCTAACGATTGGTATACGCCTTATGTTATCGCTGCCGCAGAAGCCGGTTATGTCAATGGTGTATCGAGCGCCGCTTTTGGCGCCAATGATCACATCAGCCGTCAGGACATCTGTGCGATCTTAGGTCGTATTCTGGGTCTTAACCCAGAAGAAGAGACAACATTTGTTGATATGAATGATGTTGCTGATTATGCTTTGAACGCGGTGAAGGCGCTGGCCGGGACTGGTATTTTGAAGGGTTACGAAGACGGCTCCTTTGCACCGACCAAGAGCGCAACCCGTGCAGAGGTATGTAAGATTCTGTCCAGCGTTTTGGCTTTGGAATTAGAAATTCCGGTAGCAGATGTAACGGAAGAAGAAACTGCAGAAACAGAAACTGAATCATCGAATGCAAACAAGAAAGACCCGCCCTGTCGGGTGGCTCTCTTTCATGAAAAATATTGTTCTATACTGTCCAGAAGAAGTATTGGGTGATGACCTTTGGTGATTCCTTTCTTTGTCGTCTCTCGATAGGTTTTCTCCATACATTTTGATCGATTTGTTCTGTATCAAACAAGATTCGAAAAGTGTCTGTTGTAAATATCTTTTGCTTTGTATATAATATTACCGAACAGCATATTTTGTATCGAATATTTTATATCATAATAAAGAGTCAAAAGGAACAGGAGGATTTATGAACACCGAAAAAAATATATTCATTGCTTTTCTTCTTAATTTTACTTTTTCTATCTTTGAATTCGTGGGTGGGATTGTTACCGGCAGTGTGGCAATTCTCTCGGATGCCCTCCATGATATCGGGGATGCCAGCAGTATAGGGATATCGTATTTTCTCGAAAAAAAGAGTAAAAAACAGCCAGATGAACAATATACATACGGGTATGCAAGGTATTCTGTTTTTGGTGGGTTGGTAACCACGGTTATTTTGTTGGTGGGTTCTGTGATGGTGATTTATAATGCCGTTGCCAGGATCATTCATCCCACCGAAATCCATTATGAGGGAATGATACTTTTTGCAATCATTGGTATTTTGGTCAATGCCGGGGCGGCTTTTTATACCCGAAAAGGAGAATCCCTGAATCAAAGGGCTGTGAATCTCCATATGTTAGAAGATGTACTGGGCTGGGCAGTTGTTTTGGTTGGTGCTATCGTTATGCGGTTTACAGATTTTGCGATCATTGACCCCTTGATGTCCATTGGTGTGGCGGCCTTTATTCTTGTAACTGCCGGAAGAAACTTTAAAGAGGTGCTTGACCTTTTCCTTGAAAAAACCCCTTGCGGCATCAGCGTTGCCGAAGTTAAAAGCCATGTCTTGACCGTAGAGGGAGTGGAGGATGTTCATCATATCCATCTTTGGAGTATGGATGGTCAAAATATCTATGCAACTATGCATGTTGTGACAGATAATGATGCCCACTTGATCAAAGAAGCAATCAGAGAAGAACTCAAGGAACTGGGCGTTGGGCATGTGACCTTAGAGTTGGAAACCCAAGAGGAATACTGCCATTTAGAAGAATGCAGGATTGCAGAAAACACCGTTATCGGACATCACCACCATCATCATTAAAAAATGAAGTAGGATTCCCCCAGGGAGGCAATCACCCGCTATGATTGACTTTCCGGGGGTTTTTGTGTATAATATGAGAAAACAGCAAAAAATAGATAAAATTCTCTTTTGATAGAACTCGGAGGTGAGTATCGTGACATTTTTTAACTTTCTGTCATCGGTTTTCAGTTATATTTTTACCGTGATTATCTATCTCTTTATCTTTGGTATTATCCGGCTGATTTATCTGGATGTTAAGAAGATGAGTCGCTTTGAAGACGACAAAGTCAATGTGAGCGATGTGCCCACAGCCAGTCTTCGTCCGGTGGCACGGCAAACCACCGAGGAAACGGTGCTAAAAAAGCGGTATATGATTTATGGTGAAGCCATCATTGGCAGGAACAAAAGTTGTGAGATTGTTCTTCGGGAAAAGTATATCTCCGGTCAGCACGTTAGGATTTGGTACGAAAAAGGGGAATGGTATCTGGAAGATTTGGGTAGCCGGAACGGCACCAAAATCAACGGTCAGCGAATTGGCCGGCGGGTGATGTTGGACCCTCAGGATGAAATTTCGGTGGGCGGTCTTCGGTTTATCTTTGAACTGTAAGCAGAAAGGAGCGGACCATGAGTAGATTCAAAGGTCTTAATTATCGGCGTCCTGCTTATCTGCTGATGCTGATGAACCTCTTTGGTTTTGGTCTTTTGTATGTGGCAAACGGCTATAATCCCAATATTCTCTATATCGGCGCAGGGCTTCTGGGCATCTTTATTTTGATTTATGCCCTCATTGTTCTCTGTCATATGGGGGACAAGTTTATTGTTCTCATGGCGTGTATGTTGATTACCATGGGCGTTCTTTTGCTCTGCCGTATTGACAGCAACTACGGCATCCGCCAGATTGTATGGGTCGTCATTGGCGGGGCGGTGTTCTTTGCAGCATACCTAATCTATTACCATGTTAAATTCTGGAATAAACTTTGGTTTCTCTACTTCTTTGCCGGCGTAGGCCTGTTTTTGGCGACTTTGCTTTTTGGAGAAACCGTCAACGGTTCCCGGAACTGGATTCAGTTTGGCATTTTTTCTTTTCAGCCGTCAGAGATTACCAAAATCTTGTTTATCATGTTTTTGTCCTGTTACTATGCTAAATCCTGGGACAAACCTTTCTGCCGGTTAGAACCCAAATGGGTGACCTTGCTTGGCACCTACCTTTATATTGGCTTTCTGGTGCTGCAACGGGACTGGGGCAGTATCTTAGTCTTTTTTGCCATCTATATCTTTATGATTTATGTCTATGAGAAAAAATTTGGTTTTCTCTTTGCCAATATTGGTGTTGCGACAGTGGTGGCATTCTTAGGTTACAAGTTCCTTTATCATATCCAGGTTCGGGTTAGTACCTGGCTGGATCCCTGGGCGGATATTTCTAACAAAGGCTACCAGATTACCCAATCCCTGTTTGCCATCGCCTCCGGTGGTTATTTCGGCAGAGGTATCGGGAATGGCTCCCCTACCTATATTCCGGAAGTTCACTCCGACTTTATCTTTGCGGCAGTCTGTGAAGAAATGGGCGTCTTTGGCGGCGCAGCCATCATCTTGCTTTTCTTCCTCATTGCCTATCGTTGTTTTAAAATTTCCATCAGAGCCCAGGATGCTTTTGATAAAGCCTTATCCTTGGGTCTTACCTTGATGTTTGCCATCCAGACCTTTATCATTGTGGGCGGTGTGGTTAAAATGATTCCCCTGACCGGTATCACCCTGCCTTTTGTGAGTTACGGGGGAACATCCATTGTGGTGAACTTTATTTCTTTAGGTATCATTCAGGCGATTTCTGCCAAGGAAGAACACAGGATAGGGGGTGACGTCCGTGAATCCAAATAAACGGATTATCCGGGTTCTGGTAGTCATCTGTCTGATGTTTTTATCCTTGGTCACCTACCTGTTGTACTTTAATATGTTTCAAGCAGAAGAGGTTGCCAGTAACCCCTACAATAAGCGGCAATGGGAAGATGAAAAGTTTGTCAAGCGAGGCAATATTTATGACAGTACCGGAATTTTATTGGCAGAAACCGAGGTGGACGGTGATGCCCGGATTCGCCGCTATCCCAAAGGAAAACTGTATAGCCATGTGATTGGTTATTATTCCAGAACCTACGGGAAAAGCCAACTGGAAATGACCTATGACAAAGAACTTTTAGGCCATGGGGATATTGCCATCAGTTTTAACGAACTCCGTTCGGGGTATGATTTGAACCTGACCATTGACCATGGTCTGCAACAGTATGCCTATGACCAGTTAGGGGGCAGAAAGGGCGCTGTGGTAGCATTAGAACCCAAAACCGGCAGAATTCTTGCTATGGTCAGTTGTCCGGATTTTGACCCCAATGCGGCAAGTTTAGAGGCCAACTGGAATGCCATTGTGGAGCGGGAAGACTCCCCCCTTTTGGCACGGGCGACTCAGGGTTTGTATCCGCCGGGGTCTACCTATAAGATTGCAACGGCAGTGGCTGCCTATGAAATCGGGAAAATCGGGGAAACCTTTGATGATACCGGCGCTTTTGAAAAGGGCGGACTCAAGGTGGAAAACTATGGGGGAAAAGCCTACGGGCAGATTGACTTAAAGCGTGCCTTTGAACTATCCAGCAATTTTGCCTTCTGTACTCTGGGCTATGATATGGGTCCGGAAACGGTGCTGGAAACGGCGGAACGGTTTGGCATTAATAAAAGTTTTGATTTTGACCTTGCCATGAGCAAAAGCCAGATTCAGTACAAAAAGATGTATCAAGAAGATGCGGCTCTGGTTTCCATCGGTCAGGGACAACTTTTGATGACCCCCCTGCATGTGGCTATGATGGGTGCGGCGGTTGCCAACGATGGTAAGATGATGAAACCCTATGTGGTAGATACCATTTCTACCGGGTCTGGCATCACCCTTTCTACCACCAGGCCCAGTATGCTCTATCAGGCAATGAGTGCAGACTGTGCGGCGTATTTAGACGAGATGATGCAAGGCGTTGTCAAAAACGGAACCGGTAGCAGTAGCCGAATTTCCGGGATTACCGTAGCCGGAAAGACCGGTACGGCGGAAAATGAAACGGCCAAAGACCATGCGTGGTTCGTAGGCTATGCCCCGGCAGAAGATCCTCAAATTGCAGTGGCAGTTCTTTTGGAATATGACGGCGGTGCCGGTGGAACCAATGCCGGTCCCATTGCCCGGAATGTCATGCGAAAGTATTTACAATAAAAGAAAAAGACGATTCCATTGGAATCGTCTTTTTTGGAGCTGGTGATGGGACTCGAACCCGCAACCTGCGGATTACAAATCAGCTGCTCTGCCAATTGAGCTACACCAGCACAAGGGCTATTTTATCATAATTTCTGGAACTTGTCAACTATTTTTTATTGAAATACTGCGGACTAAACTTTTCGTCCGCAGTATTTTTTTTCGCCTTGGGTAATGGCAATCTGTCCGTTGAGTTGGTCAACAATATGGCTGGAAAAGCCATCAACTTCGCCCAAGGGAAGATAAAGGGGCAGGCTGACTCGCTCGGTATAAAGCGCCTCGCCTTGGATGATATCCGGATATTTAGAAAGTTGGTTTTGCAGCATACCCCAAAGGGTGTATGCACAATCCAAGGTCAGTTCCTGACAGAGAATCATCTCGAACTTTCCTGCTGCCTCGATGCCGGCTTTGGCAGACTTGGAATAGGCGTGTACCAAGCCGCCGGTACCAAGGAGGGTGCCGCCAAAATAACGGGTAACTACAACAATCAGATTGGAAAGCCCTTCCCGTCTTAAAATATCCAGAACCGGCATTCCGGCAGTGCCACCCGGCTCCCCGTCGTCGCTGTACCGGGCAAGTTGATTTTCTTCTAAGACATAAGCGTAAACATTGTGGGTAGCATCCCAATATTTTTGCCGCAGTTCGTTTAAAAACACCAAAGCCTCTGCCTCGGTTTCCACCGGTTTTACCGTAGCAATAAACCGGGAGCGTTTTTCTATGATTTCAGCACTTGCCTCTCCAGCAAGGGTAATATAGCGTTCTTTCATGGTACTAACTCCTTTGTATTCACTCTTTTATTATACTGGTTGCCAAAAGAAAGAGGTGTCGAAATTTGTCGTTTTCGGAAAATTTGTTTGGGTATAGGTTCTGGGAAAATTGGAAATCATAGGAACAATGGCAAAGGGGTGAAAGCATGACAGAGAAAATTAAAATCGGTGCCAAGGTGGCGGAGAGCCGTGCCTATATGGAGGCACAATATGAAACCGACAAAAACTTTGATTTCAAAATGCGGGATTTTAAAATTCAGTTTGCGGATGGTTGGGTAGATGGGTTTTTGGTTTTTTATGACGGCATGGTGAATAAAAACTTCATCAACCGTGACCTGATGCGAAGTCTTTTGCAAAGTGGTGGAAAAGAACCGTTGTCTGCCAACCGGGAAGAAACCATTTTAGAGAAGATGACACCAGTAGGTCCTATGACCATCATTCGGGATTTTCAGGCGGTGGCAAGAGATGTCACCTTTGGTCACTGTGTGATTTTTGTGGATGGCTGTGCCTGTGCATTCTCTGCGGATGTCAAGGGGTGGGACGGCAGGGGTGTGGGTCAGCCAATCCGAGAGGCGAGCCTCTCCGGCCCCCAGGAGGCATTTAACGAAGTTTTGGTTACAGACCTTGCTTTGATTCGTAAAATCTTAAAGACCCCGGACTTGATTGCGGAAAATGTTGCCATGGGCAACCAAAGTCAGACCCCTTGTGCCCTTTTATATCTCCGTGGGGTGACCAATGAGGAATTGGTGGCAGAGATACGACGGCGGCTTACGGAAATTGATATCTCCTATGTCTTTTCCACCGGAGATGTGGAAATGCTCCTGGAAGAAAAGTCCTTTTTTCCCATGACCCATACCTTAAAAACCGAACGCCCTGACCGGGCGGCGGCACTTTTGGCAGAGGGGAAAGTGGTATTGCTATTGCAAGGGAGTCCTTTTGCCTTGGTACTGCCCACCACCGCCACCGATTTGGTGGAGGCGGCAGAGGATAACTATGTCCGGGTTACGGAAGCAAATTTTATGCGACTGGTACGGCTTGCCGGAATCTTTTTGGCAATGTTTCTGCCGGGACTTTTTCTGGCAGTACTCCTTTACCACCATGAGATGCTTCCTACCGAACTTCTCCTTGCCATTGAGGCAAGCCGAGAACCGGTACCCTTTCCCTTGGTGGCGGAACTCATTTTAATGACCCTTGCCTTTGAACTTATCAAAGAAGCGTCTATCCGGGTACCCAGCCCGGTGGGTGCAACCTTGGGTATTATTGGCGGTTTGATATTAGGTCAGGCGGCGGTAGAGGCAAACATTGTCAGCCCGCTTTTGATTATTATTGTTTCCATTGCCGGACTTGGCAGTTTTGCAACCCCGTCGGTCAGCCTTTCCCGTTCCATTTCTCTGATGCAACTGATTTATATTATTTTTGGTGCGGCGGCAGGACTTTTGGGGATTGTCTGTGGCGCCTTTATCAGCGGTAGCATCCTGGCGGCATCCGAAACCTTTGGGGTACCGTTCTTTTCGCCCCTTACGCCCAAAAACGGAGATTCTGTCTGGGGGTCACTCCTGATTAAACCTATCTGGAAAAAGGAACGCAGACCCCGGAATCTCAAGACTCAAAATCCGGTAAAACAACCCCATATCAGCCGAAAATGGTTGGAGGGCAACAAGGGAGGTAAGACATCATGAAAGAAAGACAGTATCTTGGTAAATGGGAACTGGGTTGTTTAGTGTTTCATGCCTGTTTTTATAAAATCTTTACCACCTACCCCAAACAGTTTGGGGAAATCAGCGGCACCGCGGCATGGATCACCGCCTTATATACCGGCTTACTTTTTTTAGCCGGTCTTTGGGTGGTTCTCTGGTTTTTAGAACGCTACCGGCCCTGGATCACATGGGGAAACAACAAGGCAGTCCGTGTCATAGGAAGAAGTTTGCTTGCAGTCTATTGGACTTTTGCCGCTATTTGGGCATTGGGGGAATTCGCCGGTGTCTTGCAAGAGGTGGCATATCCCCGTTCTCCCAGTTGGTTTTTGATGTTTTTCCTTTTACTGGCTGCCGGCGTTACGGTGTTCTGCGGCGGCAAGGCGGTGTATCGGATGCATTCGCTAACGGTGCTGGGGATTGGCGTAGCGATGGCTGTGGTGGTAGTCTTAGGACTCAAATATGCAGAGCCGGGCTATCTCACCCCCTGGCTGGGAACGGGAACAGAACGAATCTTTGGCGATGGTCTCTCTACCCTGTTTTTGTATACCGATATCCTTTTGATTTTCCAACTGATTCCAAGATGCCGTGCAGAGGTCAAAATCACCCGTACGGTCATGACGGGGGCATCCCTCGCTGTGCTGTGGAATCTGCTTTTGGTTCTGGTTTCCTCCATGTCCCATTCGCCGGAACTCAATAATGTTTCGGATAATTTGATTTATCCCCTGACCAAATCCGCCTATTTCGGCAAATTCTGGTCCAGGCTGGATGCCGTCTATTTAACTGCCCTAATGACATCCGGAACCTTGTATCTTTCCATGGCGTTGCATTTACTGAAACTGGCAATCGGGAAAATCAAAGTCAATCTGCCAAGACAAAAGATGGCGGCTTTGCTCCTATGTTTGTTTCTGGTTTTTTCTTTAACCGGCTGTTATGACGGCAGAGAGGTCGAAGAGGCAGCCTATACGGTAGCCCTTGGCATTGATCAGGGGGAGGAGGAAATCTACGCCTATACCTTTCAACTTTCCAATCCCTTAGAATTGGGGGGCAATATCGAAACAGAAAAAAAAGAACCCGGGGCGGGGGAAGAAGAAACTACGGAGGAAAATAAAACCGTAACCAATATCACCATTGAAGCAGAGGATTTTTATCTGGCAATCAACCGCTTAAAAAGTCATCTGAGCAAGGAGCCGGATTTCTCCCACCTGAAAGTAATTGTGTTCTCTAAGGCGGTGGCAGAAGAAGATATTTTAGATCACGCATCCCTGCTTTTCCGGGAGCAGGAAATCCGCCCCAGCACCAATGTCTGCCTGGCAGAATCCGCAAAGGATTTTCTCGCACAGGTCAAACCTACCTTGGAGAGAAGTACTGCCCGGTATTATGAACTGCTTTTTCAGAACCGGAACACCCCCTATGCACCGGTGGTGGAACTCCGGGAGTTTGTATCCCGAGGGACCGATATGGGCTGGGATCCGGTCATGCCGATTGCTGATAAGGAAAAACTCATGGGAATGGGTGTTTTTCAAGACGGAACCCTGGTCAAAGAGTTCGAGGGCGAAAAGGCATTGCTTTATCAGTTCTTAGCAGGGCAAGCCAGAGAAATTGCCGTCACTGCCGGCGAATCTTCTTTCTCGGTGACCGGCCGGCACCAACCGCAAATTTTCGTAGACCGCAACACGGAAAACCAAAAAATTATCGTAAGGGTTCGATTGGAAGCGGATCTGATTTATGGGAGCGAAGCCGATGTTTCGTATCTCACGGCACGGCTGGAAGAGGAAATGACCGCCTTTCTCCGGGAAACCGTGCTGGAATCCTGCGATATTTTAGGAGTGGGGAACGCTGCCCGACAAACCATGCTGACCCAGAGAGAGTGGGAAGAGATACCCTGGCGAGAAAAACTTCCCCAATTTGACATTTTTATCCAAACAAGTATAAAAATATAAAAAATTTACAAATTTAGGAAATTTCCTGTTGACTATTTTTGGGGGCAAGGTTATAATATTGTCATAAAATGAAACTATTTTAAAAAGTGTGGTGATTATGACAATGAAAGCAACAGGAATCGTAAGAAGAGTGGATGAATTGGGAAGATTGGTGCTCCCCAAAGAATTGCGAAATACCCTCCAAATTAAGCATGATGACCCGTTAGAAATTTATGTAGAAGAAGATATGGTGATTTTAAAGAAATATCAGCCGACCTGTGTTTTTTGCGGAAGCGGAGAAGATTTGGTTGACTTTAATACCAAAAAGGTCTGCAAGGTCTGCATCATTGCCATGAACGAAGAAACAGAATAAAAAATATCCCTCCGTTGTACGGGGGGATATTTTTATAACAACCATTGGGTGATCAAAATGGATAATAAAATTCCGGTAACATCTGCGGTCAGTGCGGCAGGTAGGGTGTGCCGGGTCCGCTTGATACCAACAGCACCAAAATAGACGGCAATGGTATAAAAGGTGGTTTCGGTAGCCCCCATCATCACTGAGGCAATCTTTCCGGCAATGGAATCAGGACCAAAGTTTTGAAAGATATCAGTAACAATGGCGGTAGAGGCGCTGCCGGAGATGGGACGGAGCAGGGCAAGGGGAAGAATGTCTGCCGGTACTTTCAGCCAGTTTAAAGCGGGAGTCAATACCCTTGCCAAGAGGTCCAGGGTGCCGCTGGCACGGAACATATTGATGGCAACCAGTAACCCAATGAGAGGTGCGATGATACCCACCATGCTTTGCAGACCGTCTTTGGCGCCCTCGATAAAACAGTCGTAGACCCCAACCCGGCGGACCAGACCAAAGCCGATAAATAAGGCAATCAAAAGGGGGACTGCCAGAACAGAGAGAATCATCATTGCCGCCCTCTCCTCTCTAAGAGTTTTGCCGAGAGGATCCCCATAGCCAGGGCAAGAATGCTGACAATCCACACCGGGACAATGATGACTCCAGGTGCGGCAGAACCGTAGGTTTGCCGGAGGGAAATCAAGGTGGTGGGAATCAGTTGGATCGAGGCGGTGTTGAGGACCACTAACATACACATCTCGTTAGAGGCGCTGCGGCGGTTCCGGTTCTCTCGGGATAAATCCTGGATGGCTTTGATGCCCAGGGGCGTTGCGGCGTTGCCCATGCCAAAGAGGTTGGCGACCACATTCATTACAATGCTGCCGTAGGCAGGGCTGTCAGGGTTGAGGTTGGGAAAGAGCGGTTTTAAAATAGGGCGGAGAATCTTGGCTAACAGGGTAATGAGTCCTGCTCGTTCACCAATTTTGGAAAGCCCTGTCCAGAGACAGATGATGCCCAAAAGGGCAAAGCAGAGTTCCACGGCGCTGGCGGCACCGGTGACAGCGGCAGCGGCGGTTTCTTCTAACTGTCCGGTAAAGACAGAAACCACCAGAGAAAGAAGTATCATGCCGCCCCAAATGAGATTCATCATAAACACTGCCTCCTGCAATTAGAATTTGTCCTTTTATCTTTATGCAAGGAACAGCAGAAATAACCCTTTTTCCTATAAATAAGACTTGAATTTCTTAGGAAAGTGTATTATAATAAAGTATCATGCTTTTTTTCTGTGCATTTGCAGAGGAAACGGAAACGATACCACCGAAAAGAGAGGTTGATTGGAATGAAAAATACCGATAAAACAATGGAGAAAATCGTTGCGCTTTGTAAAGGGCGCGGCTTTGTCTATGCCGGATCCGAAATCTACGGTGGCCTGGCAAATACTTGGGATTACGGTCCCTTGGGTGTAGAATTTAAAAATAACGTAAAAAAGGCATGGTGGAAGAAGTTTGTCCAGGAAAGCCCCTATAACGTAGGTCTGGACGCTGCTATCTTAATGAACCCGGAAACCTGGGTAGCCTCCGGTCATGTGGGCGGCTTCTCTGACCCGTTGATGGACTGTAAAGAATGTAAAACCCGGTTCCGTGCCGATAAACTCATTGAAGATGCTGCCGGCGTATCTGCGGACGGTTGGTCCGATGAAAAGATGATGGAATTCATCAAGGAAAAGGAACTTCCCTGTCCCAACTGCGGCAAGCATAACTTTACCGATATCAGGAAGTTTAACCTGATGTTTAAGACTTTCCAGGGCGTTACCGAGGATAGCAAGAACGAAATCTTCCTCCGTCCCGAAACTGCCCAGGGTATCTTTGTGAACTTTAAAAACGTACAGCGGACTTCCAGAAAGAAGATTCCTTTTGGTATCGGACAGATTGGTAAGTCTTTTAGAAACGAGATTACGCCCGGTAACTTTACTTTCCGTACCCGGGAATTTGAACAGATGGAACTGGAATTCTTCTGTAAGCCGGGCACCGATTTAGAGTGGTTCGCTTACTGGAAAGATTACTGCAAGAATTTCTTACTCTCTTTGGGTATTGCAGAGGAGAATATCAAACTCCGTGACCATGAGCAGGAGGAACTTTCTCATTACAGCAACGCTACCACTGATATTGAATTTATGTTCCCCTTTGGTTGGGGCGAACTCTGGGGTATTGCCGACAGAACTGACTTTGACTTAAAGCAACACGGCAACCACAGCGGCGAGAAGATGGAATACAATGATCCGGAAACCGGTGAAAAGTATATTCCCTACTGCGTAGAGCCCTCTTTGGGTGCGGACCGTGTAACCCTGGCATTTTTGGTAGAGGCTTATGACGAAGAAGTGATTGATGCAGAAAAGAATGATGTTCGTACCGTTCTGCGGTTCCATCCGGCATTGGCGCCGGTGAAAGCGGCAGTTCTGCCCCTTTCTAAGAAACTGTCGGAGCCGGCGAGAGAAGTCTTTGCTACCTTGGCAGCAGAATTCAACTGCGAATTTGACGATGCCGGCAGTATCGGCAAGCGTTACCGTCGTCAGGACGAGATTGGTACTCCGTTCTGTATAACCTATGACTTTGATTCTGAGGAAGACGGCAGTGTTACCATTCGTCACCGTGACAGCATGGAACAGGAACGAGTAAAAATCGAAGATTTGGTAGAATATATCCGTAAGGCGGTAGCATTCTAAATGTCGCTTTACGAAAAACTAAAGGAATTTTCAGAAAAAGACCGTGTCAGTTTCCACATTCCCGGACACAAGGGGGGCGTAGGTCTTAACCCGGATTGGGTGCAAGATGCCTTTTCTCTGGATGTGACCGAGTTTGTAGAAACTGATGACCTCCAAAATCCCCAGGGGGTTTTAAAAGAGGCAGAGATGCGTGCTGCCAAAGCCTTTGGGGCAGAGAGAAGTTTTTATCTGACGGGGGGAACCACTTTGGGATTGCAAACCGCCCTTTTGGCGGGGTTAAGACCCGGGGATAAAATTCTGCTGGACCGTACCTGTCACAGGGCGGTTGCGGCAGGTTTGGTGCTGTCCGGTGCCATTCCGGTGTTTCTGGCGCCGGAGTTTGATGAAAGTCGCGGTCTTTATACCGGTATTTTGGCAGATAAGATAGCGGAAGTCTTAAAGCGGGAACCGGAGATTGTGGGGATGGTTTTGACCAGCCCCACCTATTATGGAATTTGCAGTGATATCCGGGCAATCGCTGATGTTCTCCATCAGCGGGGAAAATTCCTGATAGTGGATGAGGCCCATGGTACTCACTTTGCCTTTTCCGAAAAGTTGCCGGAAACGGCGCTTTCCCAGGGGGCGGATGTGAGTGCCCAGAGTGCCCATAAAACTTTGCCGGCACTGGGGCAATCTTCCCTTTTACATTTGGGAAAAGAGAGCCTGATTTCGCCGGCAGCGGCGCAATCGGCGTTGCGGCTTTTGATGACCACTAGCCCCTCGTATCTTTTGATGAGTGCTATGGATGAAAGTATTTCGTTTATGGAAGAAAAGGGAAGAAGGGAATTGGAAAAGCGTCTGGCCGAGATTGCAAAACTGAAAGCCAACCTGCGGCGGCAAGGCCTTTTTGATTTTGCTGACCAGGGTGTGCAGGATGGAGCCCGGTTGGTGGTGGATGTGAGAAAGACCGGATTTTCCGGTTATCAGGTCGCGGAGCAACTGAAAGAGAAGTATGGCATCTATCCTGAGATGGCAGATGCCTATCATCTGGTTTTGGTTGTGACGGTTTCCAATACCCAAGAGGATTTGGAAATGTTGGAAAACGCCCTGCGTTCTATGGTTGGAAGCCAAGGAGAATCGACAGAAAAAATAGTACCGTTACCCATGCCGGAAATGGTGATGACTCCCAGAGAGGCGTTCCTTACAAAGAGGACAACTGTGGACTTGGCATCAGCGTTGGGGCGGATTGCAGCGGATGTAGTGGCGGTTTGTCCACCGGGTGCGGCGATGTTGTTGCCCGGGCAGCGAATCGACCAAGCAACCATAGCGTATTGTGAGGCGGCGGGCATCACCGATGATATCGCCGTTGTTGCAGAAGATTGATAGAGAGAGGGTGAGGGGATGTCCCTGGATGCAGTGATAGGCAATGAATCAGTCCGGAACTTGCTGGGGCGATCCCTCTCAACCGGCAGAATTGGACACGCCTATATTATAGAGGGAAAGCGTGGAACCGGCAGAATGACCCTTGCCAAAGCCTTTGGGGCGGAACTTTTAAAGGTGGCAACCCCAGAAACCCACCCGGACTTTACCTTGGTGACCAACCAATGGTATGACCCCACCAAGAAGCAGGAAAATGTGCTGATTGAAACGGTTCGGGCGATGAAAAAAGATGCTTATATCAGACCCTATGCCGGAGAGAAAAAAGTATATGTCATACCTCTGGCAGACACCATGCAAGCACCGGCACAAAACAGCCTTTTAAAGGTGTTGGAAGAACCGCCGGAGTACTGCGTGATTCTATTGCTTGCGGAAAATGCCAACGCCTTTTTGCCCACCATTTTATCCAGGGCACAGGTTTTGCGGATGCAACCGGTACTGGATAGTCAGGTGGAAAAGTTTTTAATGGAAAACCGACAGATTCCTAAGGGTAAGGCAGAGCAACTGGCAATTTTAAGCGGCGGTGCCATCGGCAGAGCATTAGAACTATTAGAGGATGAAGAAGCAGTGGAACTTCGGGAAGAAACCCTGGGGCGGCTTCTTGCTATTTGTGACGGTACCTACAAAGATATGTATGATTTTGTCCGGTTTTTGAAACAAAATAAGGCAAATATTACTTTGGTTTTAGAAGTTCTGCTCAGTTGGGGCAGAGATGTGATGCACCGAAAGTTGCGGATTTCCGCCATCCCGGTCATCAACGGCGATAAAGAGGAGGCACTGGAACGGTTTTGCAACAAACTGCCCAGGGAATCCGCATTGCGATTGAATGAAATTACTATACAGTACCAGAAAATGATAGAGCAAAACGTAAATTATTCTGCCGCCGTACTTTGTATGGTAACAGAGTATTGGGAGGAAATACATGGTAGAAATTATCGGAGTTAAATTTAAAAATACCGGCAAGGCCTATTATTTTGACCCCAAGGGTATTCAGGTAAAAAACGGTGACTATGTCCTGGCGGAAACCGCCCATGGTATCGAGATGGGAAAGGTTGTGATCCCCAACCGGATGGTGGAGGAAGCCGAGATAGTTTCGCCCTTAAAGCCGATTACCCGGATTGCCACCCAGGCCGATTTTAAGCAGGTGGAAGAAAATAAGGTGAAAGAGAAAGAAGCCTTTGATTTAGCCGTTCAGAAGATTGCCGAGCATAACCTGGAAATGAAACTGGTGGATGTGGAATATACCTTTGACCGTGGCAAAATTCTCTTTTATTTTACCGCCGACGGCAGAGTAGACTTCCGGGACCTGGTCAAGTCCTTGGCGGGCATCTTTAAGACCCGGATTGAACTTCGCCAGATCGGTGTAAGGGACGAGGCAAGACAACTGGGCAGTTACGGTATCTGCGGAAGATATCTTTGTTGCAGCAGTTTTTTAAATGACTTCCATCCGGTTTCCATTAAGATGGCAAAGGAACAGGAACTGTCTTTAAACCCCACCAAAATTTCCGGTGTCTGCGGCAGACTCATGTGTTGTCTGCAATACGAGCAAAACGCCTATGAGGATATGCTCCATCGTCTGCCCAAAAAGGGAGAAAAGGTGCATACCCCAAACGGTGACGGGATTGTGAACGACATTGCAACTTTGAAAGGTCAGGTTCGGGTGAAGTTCCAGGAACCGGGCGAGGAAACATTTCAATTTGAAACCTACAAGGTAGAGGAGATTTCTCCTCTACATAAAAAAGGTTGGGGCAGACCCCAACCGGAGGAAAAGGAAGAAGAGGAGATTCCTGCTATGCCAGAAAGTTTTGAGGAACCCATCCGGGATATGGAGATAGAAGAAACGCCGGTAGAGCAGAACGAGGAAGCACCCCAGAAACAGCAGGAACAAAAAAACACTCACAACAACCGGCGTTGGAAAAATCGGAACCGGAACCATAAGAAACCCCAAATCGGTGGGGGAGAA
>JAZSKV010000107.1:0-4394 GCA_045534975.1 Ructibacterium sp.
TTCTCACACTAAAACCGCTCTTTTCCATATCATAACGCACGGCTACAATCATCAACGCCTCAACATCGGTATATTTTCCAGCAACGGCGTACCGGCTCCGGTAATAATTCATCACATCCCGGGCGGTTTCATAATCCTCCAGTTTATGGTCCTTTTTCCACTCTGCCAGTTTTTCTTCCTGTTTCTTTCTTGAATCTGCAGCCGCTTTGCTGTCAACATCTTCTGTTTCTTCCTGGTCTTCCCCTGTGAGGGCAATGGTGGTATAATCCGGCTCTTCCTCTGTATAGGTGAATCCCCAGATATCTTTTTCCTTGGAATAAAAAATCGGAAAATCCGTTTCCAGTTCACCGCCGGACTCCAGAATAATATTGCTGACCGTTAAAATTTCATCATTAAGAACATCGTCACCCAAATCCATCTGCTGGATTTGCACGGCATAGCCCATACGATTTTTCACAAAGGCTTCGCCATAGCGGTCCAGGATCTCACCCCGAGGCGCTTTGATAGGATACGCACGCACCAGCCTTTGCTCTGCCTGCTGCCGGTACTTTTCCCCATTGACAATCTGCAAATCAAATAAACGCACCACACAGGTTAAAATCAATACACCAACCAGCGCCATCAAAATCAAATATCTTGTGTTACTGTTACGTCCGTCCAAAACATCACCTTCTGTCTGTTTCCTGTTAAGAAATTTTCTCCATCCTCATCAGTTTCATGAAACCTAAAATAGGAAAACTAAGGAGAAATCCAATCCCTGCATTATAGATAGCCTCAAACAACCCAATCCGGAAAAAGGCGGTAAGAAAACCAATATCATGGTAGGCAACCACCCTTACCAAATAATAAACCAATGTACAAAGTACCGTTCCGACAAAGATGCTAATTGCGCCGCCGGTTCGCTTTCCGCCGCTGAAAAATTGTTCGCTAAGCCAGCCGGCACCAAAGCCAAGATAAAGATAAGACAAGCAGTTGACACCAATCATTCTGCCAATCAAAAGATCATAAACCAATCCGAAAATCATGCCACAAACAGCCCCCTCTGTTTTGCCCCGGAAAAAACTTACCATAACCACAAAACAAAGAAATAAATTGGGGGCGATATTCCAAATTTCAATACCCCGCGCCAGGGTTGGTTGAAACATCACCAGCAACAGCAGCCAGATCACATAAAAAAGTATCCGCATTTATTCACTCAACTCCGATCCGTTCATGGCCTGAGAACTTGACCCAGCGGACGACGGCGCTACCGTAGGCTTGGTAGTAGGTCTTTCCGTGGGTTTTGTTGTAGGTTTGGCGGTAGGTTTTGTCGTGGGCTGGGTGGTTGGTTTAGACGTTGCCGAACTACTTTGTTTTTCCTCAGCCTCACCATCTTCCTCGTCTTCCTCTTTTTCGTCTTCCTCATCATCGGTGATGGTCACCACTTTGATTTCCTCAGTATAACTTTGCAGAACAAAAACTTCTGTCAATTTGCTCATATCGACCAGAGGTTCTACCGTGGCATATTTCGACATGGTAGCATTATCTTCCGTGATTTCCATAACCTTACCGATGAGCAAACCTTTAGGAAAAACGCCTCCCATGCCGGAGGTTTCCACATAGTCACCCACAGCGACTTCTGCATCCCGGGAGAGATAACCAAGCCGACAGTAGCCTTGATTCCGCAGGGCAGAATCTCCCTCTACCACGCCGACATCCTTGGTTCGCTGCACCATACTGCCAACACCACTTTCCGGGTCTAAGATGGTGATAACCTCTGCCCAACTGCTGCCTACCTTATAGACGCGACCCACCAACTCCAAATCAGCGGTGAACACCGGTTGATTTTTTTCAATACCGTCATTGGTTCCTTTGTTGATGGTAAAACTACTGTACCAATTAGAGGGGTCTTTGGCAATGACCTGCGCCGCCGCCAAATCCAATTTGTTTTCGGTTTTTGTCAAATCGAGCATAGCACGCAGCCGGTCATTTTCTTCTTCCATCCCCTGCATATCCCGAATTTTTTTATCCAGTTCCATATTTTTCTGCTTCAATGCCCCATTTTCCGCGCGCAAAGCCTTAACACTGCCAAAACCGGAAAAAAGATTGGTGAACCAGTTGCCGGTTCCGCTTATTGCGGTCTGCCCGGGTTCCGCCACAGCACCCACTGCATTTTCTGCCACTCCGGCTTTTTCTCCCGATGCTAAGGCACTAAAAATTCCTATCAGCAAAGCCGCCGCCAAGGTGGCCGCAATCAGGAAAACCGTCGTCTTATGTTCCCAAAAATTTCTCACTATGAACCCTCGCTATCTTAGATAAATCTCTTTTGGCGCTGCCCCATCTCGTTCATAAGATCCAGGAATTTTCCGGCGCCAATGGCCACACATTCCATGGGTTCTTCTGCAATGTAAACGGGAATATCCACACTCATGTTAATCAAACGGCCAAGACCTTTGAGTTTTGCGCCGCCGCCGGTTAAAATAATACCGCTCTCTACAATATCTGATGCCAGTTCCGGCGGTGTCTTTTCCAAGGTAACCTTAATGGCGTCGATAATTTCTTCCGCAGGTTCCTGCAAGGCTTCCCGTACTTCGGAAGATGTAATGATCGCCGTCTTAGGAAGACCGGACAGCAAATCCCGACCTTTCATCTCGGCACGCTCTACTTCTTTTTGGTGATAAACCGAACCGATACTGCATTTAATCTGTTCTGCTGTCACATCACCGATAGACATATTCTGCTTTCTCTTTACATACTGAACAATGGCATTATCAAAGGCTTCTCCGGCAGTTCTGATGGTATGAGAGACCACAATCCCCCCAAGGGAAATGACCGCAATCTCCGTCACGCCTGCTCCCACATTGACAAGCATGCTTCCACGAGGTTCCTCTACTGCTACGCCACAGCCAATGGCAGCCGCCAAGGGTTGTTCTACCAGAAAAATTTCTTTGGCGCCAGCGCCCCGCGCGGCTTCGGTCACAGCCCGGCGCTCTACCTCGGTAATGCCGCAGGGAACGCAAATCACGGTACGAACTCTGAAAAAGTTGTTTTCTACCGCCTTTTTAATGAAATGCCGCAAAAGGGCAACGGTACCCTGGAAACTGGTAATCACACCATGCCGGATGGGACGCACCGCCTGAGAAACTTCCGGGGTTCTTCCCATCATATCACTGGCATCCGCACCAATGGCAACATATTGCCGGGTCTTCTTGTTCCGGACCGCGATAGACGGCTCATTTAAGATAATACCCTGCTTTTTCTCATAAATTAAAGTGTTGGCTGTACCCAAATCAATTCCGATATCCATAGGAGCCTCCTTACTTTACTAATAAATCAACCGCAAATTCTTCTTTTAAAAGTGTACCCAATCTGCAAATCGGCAGACCTACCACATTAAAATAATCACCGCAAATGCCGGAAATCAGCAAAGCACCCAATTCTTGAATCCCATAAGCACCTGCCTTATCCATGGGCTCTCCTGATGCAATATAAGCACGAATTTCCGCATTTGTCAGGTTCCGGAACCGAACCTTGGTTCCCTCTGCCACGGTTTTTGTCTTTCCGGTTTCTGTATCCAGAACTGCCACACCGGTATAAACGGTATGCTCTCTGCCGGATAGACTTAACAGCATAGAGAAAGCGTCTTCCTCATCTTTAGGCTTTCCTAAGGCTTTTCCGTCAAAGGTCACCACGGTATCCGCACCGATAATCAAAGCCTTTGCGCCGGACTTTACCGCAACATTCTTTGCCTTTTCTAAAGCAAGACGTTTAACCATATCCTCCGGTTTCTCGTTGGGGATTCTGACTTCCTCGGCATCATCGCTCAAAACAGTAAAATCATCCAATAGTCTGCCAAGCAGTTCCCGTCTTCTGGGGGACTGGGATGCTAAAATAATCTTTCTCATATCTACTTATCTCCCAGTGGAACCAAAGCCGCCGCTGCCCCGTTCCGTTTCGTCTAAGGCATCACAAACCACCAATTCTGCTTGTGCCACCGGTAAAAATACCAACTGGGCAATCCGGTCACCCGGATGGATGGTATAGTCTTCCTTTGAAATATTGTGGATTGCAACTTTGATTTCCCCGGTATAGTCGCTGTCAATGACACCCACACAGTTACACATGCTGATTCCTTTTTTATAGGAAAGTCCCGAACGGGGAAAGACAAAGCCCCCAAATCCTTCCGGGATTCCCATGGCAACGCCGGTAGGAATCAGTGCCCTGCCTCCGGCAGGTACCGTAACCGGTTCCTGCAAAGATGCCGACAAATCCATACCGGCACTGCCGGTTGTGGCATACTCCGGCTTTGGAACAGTATTGTCCAAATACTGAATTTTTACCTGCATCTTATTTCACTCCTTTGTAATAATGAAGTCTGGTATATTCGCCGGCAAAAGTACCGCCGGCAAAATAGA
>JAZSKV010000078.1:0-5154 GCA_045534975.1 Ructibacterium sp.
AAAGGCTGCCATTGATTTTATCAACGGTCCTTTTTATAATAATTTAGAAAAACCGCAGATTATCTTTGCGGGGAATAACTTAAGCCCTAACTATTTAAAATCTGTGCTTGCCTGCTTAGAGGGTAAGGATGTTTCTGTGAATGTGATTTCTAAATCCGGCACTACCACTGAACCTGCCATTGCTTTTAGAATTTTGAAAAAATATATGGAAGATAAATATGGAAAAGAAGAAGCCAAAAACCGTATTTATGCCACCACGGATCGTAGCAAGGGTGCGCTCAAAAACCTGGCGGATGATGAGGGGTACCAGACCTTTGTGGTTCCGGATGATGTAGGTGGCCGTTACTCCGTGCTTACAGCAGTTGGACTTCTGCCCATTGCGGTATCTGGTGCCGACATTGATAAGATGATGCAGGGTGCAGCAGATGCAAGAGAACTTTATGCAGTGGCAGACCTTGATAAGAATGAGTGTTATCAATATGCGGCTGTGAGAAATATTCTCCATCGCAAAGGTAAGGATATTGAATTGCTGGTTAATTATGATCCGGAATTGCAATATTTTACCGAGTGGTGGAAACAACTTTATGGTGAAAGCGAGGGAAAAGACCAAAAAGGTATCTTCCCGGCTGGTGTGAACTTTACTACTGATCTTCATTCCATGGGTCAGTATATCCAGGATGGCCGCAGATCTTTGTTTGAAACCGTGCTTTATGTGGAAAACACCAAAGAAGATATTGTTATGGAAGAAGATGCAGATAATGTGGATGGCCTTAACTTCCTCGCAGGGAAAACCATGGATTTTGTCAACAAGCAGGCTTTTGCAGGAACGGTTCTGGCGCACAATGATGGTGGTGTTCCTAACTTGATGATATCCATGAAAGCCCTGGATGAATATACCTTTGGTCAGTTGGTTTATTTCTTTGAAAAGGCTTGTGGTATCAGTGGCTATATGTTGGGCGTGAATCCCTTTGACCAGCCTGGTGTAGAAAGTTACAAGAAGAATATGTTTGCACTTCTTGGAAAGCCCGGTTATGAAGATTTGAGAAACGAACTGCAGGCGCGGTTGAATAAATAATTTGACCAAAAAAGAAAGAACCTTTTTGTGCAAAATAGCGTTTTTGTTCAAAGTTTACAAAAAACGTTGGGATTTTTTAAAAAAACTATTGTTTTTGCACTTGATTTGTGTTATGATACATATAACAAGATATTTGATCAACATTTTTAGTATAGAAAGGTGGAATTACATCATGATTAAAGTAAATATAGGTTTAAAGGGTAGTGGAAAAACCCCAAAGTTAATTCAGGCTGTCAATACTGCAATTGATATTGAAAAAGGTAACGTAGTTTGCATCACAGAGGGCAATCGCCTGATGCATGACATCAGCAACAAAGCCAGAATGATCAATACCGAAAGTTTTGATATCAGAAGTATTGAGATGTTTGAAGGGTTGTTGTCCGGTATTATTGCACAGGATTATGATGTAACGCACATCTTTATCGATAGCATTTTTAAGAGCGTGCCCAATGCAACTATGGGAGATATGGAAGCCTTTATCACCAATTTAGAAAAATTGGAAGAAAAGTTTAATGTTTCCTTTACCATCATGATTAGTGCAGAGGAAAAGGATGCCGGTCCTAATTTGAAGAAGTATATTGCATAGTTGTATCCGGCAAAATTCTTGAATTCGCCGACTAATTTGTCGATTCTTTTGATACGATTTCAAGGGAAAAGAACTTGACGAAATACGGTTTTTATGTTAGTCTAAGAGGAGATTGCGGTACTGGTTGCCCAATCTCCTTTGTTTTTAGATTTTTTAGGAAGTGGTGATAGATATGATGTATTATATGAGTACCAGAGACACAGAATTAAGATTGAAGTCTGCAGAGGCTATCAAGAAAGGCCTTTCCCAGGAGGGCGGCTTGTTTGTTCCTTGCGAGATTCCGGCTTTGACGACCAGGGATTTAACCAGAATGCTGGATATGTCTTATATTGAAAGGGCAAATCTGGTTCTGCGGAAATACCTGACTGATTTTACCGCAAAGCAGTTGTCGGAATGTACCGAGGGTGCCTATGGCGGTGGCAAGTTCAACAGTGAGAAAGTGGCACCGCTGGTGAAACTGGATGACCAGCAGTATATTCTGGAACTGTGGCACGGTCCTACCTGTGCTTTTAAGGATATGGCGCTCCAGATTCTGCCTCATTTTATGACCAAGGCTATGAAGAAGACCGGCGAGGATAAAACCATTGTAATTTTGGTTGCAACCTCCGGTGATACCGGAAAAGCGGCATTAGAAGGTTTTAAAGATGTGGACGGAACCAAAATTGTTGTTTTCTATCCCGGTGACGGCGTTAGCGATATTCAGAAACTGCAAATGATGACCCAAGAGGGTGACAATGTTTTTGTTTCCGGCATCGTAGGAAACTTTGACGATGCACAAAATGGTGTAAAGAAAATCTTTACCGATAAAGATGCAGAAAAGGAACTTCAAGATGGCGGCTATGTCTTGTCCTCTGCAAACTCTATCAACTGGGGTAGATTGGTACCCCAGATTGTATACTATATTTCCGCATATTGCGATATGGTAAAAAGCGGTGACATCCAGATGGGTGACGAAATCAATGTTTGTGTACCCACCGGAAACTTTGGTAATATTCTTGCGGCATATTATGCAAAAAAGATGGGACTTCCCGTCCATAAATTCATCTGTGCATCCAACCAAAACAATGTTTTGACTGATTTTATTCGAACCGGTGAATATAACAGAAACCGTGACTTTTATGCCAGCGTTTCTCCGTCTATGGATATTTTGATTTCCAGTAACTTAGAGCGATTGCTCTTTGATATTAGTGGTAATGATGCCAAAAAAGTTCGTTCTCTCATGGAAAAACTGCAAAAGAATGGTTCTTATCAGTTGCCCAAGACGCTTCACAAGAAAGTTGCTGATTTGTTCTGGGGTGGTTTCTGTGATGATTATTTCACAAAAGAACGTATCTGGAAAACCAAGGAAGCCTACGGATATACCTTGGATACCCACACCGCTGTTGCCGTGGATGTCTATCAGCAGTATGTGACGGAAACCGGAGATACCACCAAAACGGTGATTGCTTCAACTGCCAGCCCCTTTAAGTTCAATGAAGCGGTACTTTCTGCTTTGGGCGATGATACCAATGCGGATGATTTTACCTTGATTGAAAGATTGAAGGAAAAGAGTGGCATGGAAGTTCCGGCATCTTTGGCGGCATTAAAAGATAAGGAAAAGCGTTTTGAAGGTGTTATCGAAAAAGATACCATGTATGACTTGGTAAAAGGCTTTTTAGACGTAAAATAAAAACATAACAG
The DNA here is from genome assembly GCA_045534975.1 of Ructibacterium sp. Taxonomy (GTDB): domain Bacteria; phylum Bacillota; class Clostridia; order Monoglobales; family Monoglobaceae; genus Ructibacterium. The sequence goes on from JAZSKV010000078.1 coordinate 3,342, forward strand.
AAAGCCTACAGGGTACATCCTGTAGGCTGATTTCTGTCAGGCAATCCGTTGATTAGCCCCGAGGTTTAAAAGTGACACATTCGGTGTCGCAGGAACTGCAACAAGTTGCTGCAGAACCAACCTCGATTTTAGAAGCAGTACACTTATTATCCTTGGAATGATAAGTGCACTGTTCCACACTACACATAATACCGGGAATTGCATTGTTTGTATTATCCATAATACCAATCTCCGTTCTGCCGCCATGCTACGGCAAGTCGAAACTCTTTCGGGTTGCATGTAAATTCTCGAAAGAGTGTGGTTTGCAAAATGTTTTGCAAAGCAAAGTTAGTATGCCAGAAAGACGGCGATTTATGCAAAGGATTTGATCAGATGGCTATTTTTTCTATTTCTGATTTACATTTATCTTTCAGTTGTGACAAACCCATGGATGTGTTTGGCGCACGATGGGAAAATTACGAAGAACGCATGCAGGAAAATTGGAATTGCATTGTTAAACCAGAGGATTTGGTGGTGATTCCGGGTGATATTTCCTGGGCGATGTATCTCCAGGATGCATTGGAAGATTTTGCATACATAGATAAACTCAATGGTACGAAACTGTTGCTTCGAGGCAATCATGATTATTGGTGGACGACGTTGAATAAAATGGAGGAATTTGTCAGGGTCAATGATTTTTCGACTATTCATTTTTTGAAAAATCAGGCTTTTCTCTGGGAAAAAACAGCGATTTGCGGAACCAGAGGTTGGACCATTTCCCATGAGGGTTCTTCCGATGAGGACAAGAAAATTTATGCCAGGGAGCGACAAAGAATTTTGTTGTCCTTAGAAGATGCAGAAAGAATGCATCCGGAAGAGATTCTTGTTGCATTCCATTATCCACCCATCGAAAACCCTGAGATTTCTCTGGGATTTCTGGATATTTTGGCGCACTATGGCATCAAGGAATGCCTGTTTGGTCATTTGCACGGAATGGCTCATCATTCTGCACCCCAAGGGAATTTTAACGGGATTCACTTGCGTTTGGTATCCTGTGATTATTTGAATTTTACCCCGCTTTTGATTCAAAAATAATTTATCATCGCAAATTATGGAAAAAAACTTGCTTTTTTAGAAATTTGTGGTATAATTTTGTAGTACGATTTTATAGAAGTAGAGAGGAATGTTAGAGATGAGTACAGTAGAAAAAGTAGAAAAGAACGTTGTAGCATTTGAGTTTTCCATTTCTGCGGAAGAATTTGAAAAAGCCATCGAACAGGCTTACCGCAAAAATGTAAAGAAAATCAGCGTACAAGGTTTCCGGAAAGGTAAGGCACCCCGTCAGATTATCGAAAGATACTACGGTAAGGAAATCTTTTATGAGGATGCAATAAACATTGCGCTTCCTGCTGCATATGATAAAGCAATAGACGAAAACGGCGTTCAGCCGGTCGATCAGCCTGAGATTGATATTAAGGGCGAACTCAATCCCGCAGAGGGCGTAACCTTTACTGCTAAGGTCACCGTAAAGCCGGAGTTTGAAATGGGAACCTACAAGGGTATTGAGGCAACCAAGGTAACTCACCGTACTTTGAAAAAAGATGTAGATGCTGAAATCGAGCGGTTGCGCGAGAGAAATTCCAGAATCGTTCCGGTGGAAGACCGTGCAGTAAAAAAGGATGATATCGCAAATATTGACTTTGAAGGTTTTGCAGATGGTGTAGCCTTTGAGGGTGGTAAAGGCGAAAACTTTGAACTGACCATTGGCTCCGGTCAGTTCATTCCCGGCTTTGAAGACCAGTAAGTCGGATCGTAGCCATGTCGTTCTGTGAGC
>JAZSKV010000076.1:0-2773 GCA_045534975.1 Ructibacterium sp.
TTCTCAAAAACTTTTCATCATTTAAGGAGTTTATTCGGCATATCGATTGGTTTGATAGATGTCGATAAAAAGTGGTGCATCAATTCTTTCACCAGAGAAAAAGGTACTTTTTGCGAAATGGTAAATAAAACCCCCGAACTCCAACAACGTTGCCAAAAATGTGACGAAAAACTTCTTGAACAGTGCCAAAAAACCGGAAAGATTGCTTGGCATTTCTGTCATGCCGGTCTTTTTGAGGCAACGATGCCCATTATCAAGGACGATGTAATTGTAGGTTACCTTTCTTTCGGTCAGGTACGAAGCGAAACATCAAAATACCGTTTAAATAATGATGACAAAAAGTTAATCACCGCCTATCATGAACTTCCCTTGTTTTCTAATGAAAAACTAGAGCAATTAAAAGAATTTATTTCTCAAATCCACTTTTTAAACAATATTCTGGTTGTGGAAGACGGTGGTTTTATGCAATTAATTACTACCTATATCAAAGAAAATCTTCAAAAGGATTTAAGTATAAAAAACCTTTGTCATATGTTTGATGTTTCAAAAAATTATCTTTATAAACACTTCCATGAATCATATGGAACAGGTGTCAACGAATACATTATACAACGCAGAATAAATGCTGCAAAAAAACTTTTACGCGAAACCGATGATTTGATTTATGTCATTGCACAAAAAGTCGGTTTTGACGATTGCACTTATTTTTCTAGAATGTTTAAAAATATAGTAGGACTAACACCAAATCAATATCGAAAACAGTTTTTCTAAAAGAAGGTTATAGGAATGGAAATTATTTATAAAACTTCAAGAATCAAAAAAATTCTAAACAACATTTATAATCTATGCGACATCCCGGTTTTCTTTCGTGGGATAAATAGCCTTTCCCAATGCGGCACAGCATCCCCTCTTCGAGACTTCTGCTCCCAAGTAGAAAACATTCCTGAACTGCATAAAAAATGTGTTGCCTGCGACAAGGAACTTCTAGAACGCTCCAAAAAAAGTCGAAAGTCAGAATGGCACCTATGTCACGCGGGACTTTTTGACGGTATCATTCCTGTCATAAAAGATGGTATAACCGCCGGATTTATTTTTTGGGGTCATGTTCGAACAGACGATTCCGTTTGTTCTGTGCCACCAGAAAATTTAGAACTTCGAGAACTATTCAACGAGCGTCCATACTACTCTTTAAAGAATCTAAAAAGCCTTTCCTTTCTACTTTCTAACATTAATTTTGATGACTGCATTCATATCGATACAGATAAGAATTTTGAAGAACGAATCATGATGTACATCAAAGAAAACTTATATCAAAATTTAAGTGTTAAAAAAATTTGTGAAGAGTTCCATATTTCAAGATCTTATTTTTATAAAATTTGGAATAACAATAATGAAGAAAATTTTCTTAATTATGTATCAACACGAAGAATTAGTCGTGCAAAAAAAATTCTTCGGGAAACTGATTTGCCAATCTATAAAGTAGCCGAAAGTGTTGGTATTAAAAGTTATGGCATCTTTTGCAAAGCCTTCCAAAAGCAAATTGGTATTACACCAACTCAATACCGCCAGAGAACAAACGAAACAAATGCATCTTAAAAAATCAAAGCAGGCAAGATTTCTTGCCTGCTTTGATTTTGCTATTTTTATTACATTTTTGAATTAGTGTGCATCCTCGATCGGTGTTGCTATCCGCAAAGTAACCAATTGGCGCCAAACATCCAGAACTCTGTGAAGTTCCGGTTCTGCTTTTCGGTAAGCATTTGCGACTGCATCAATGGCATCCAGACGTTCCTCCGGAGATTCACCGGAAAACTTTCTGACTTGTAATTTTAGTACAACCTCCGACAATTCAAGATGCTTCAAAAGGAATCTCCAGAACATTCTTTGGACATCGTTTTCAAAATCATCCTCATGGAAAATTTTCTCAAACACAGGCCGAGCCTTTTCTATAACAGTAAGACCCTTTTGATTATTCAATTTCAGTTCCTCATCAATCATCACGTCCGGCTCATTATATTTTAGCCAGTATGCCGTAAGGTTGGAAAGTGTTTCTAAGTATTCACGTACTGCCTGATACTCCTTACCAAAAGCATCCTGCAAGTAGTTGTTTGCAATGGCATCAAAATCCGCAGTATTATCCCACAATGTATCTGCCATCACCTGCATAGGAATGTTGGTGGGGAAACTGTACCGCTGAACCTGACAGGAAATCAGACCATTTAAATTAAGAGTAGGAAAAGTTTTGATATCACGGGAAATCACATCAGCAATTTTAAAACCGCCAACATCTGAAATGAAGGTTGTTGACCAAAGATGGTAATCAAAAACTGTTCGGTCTTCCACCGCGCAATCATCCCATCCTTTCATCAGTTTTACAATGCCGGGATTGGTTCTTGGCATAACCACATTATTAAGTTCAAAGGGTAGTTCCTCCGGAAGATTTTCCAAGTCCACGTCCGCATAAGAAGACGTAAAAAGTCTGGTAATCGGCGCAAACACCAATTGAAAGCGTTCAGGATTTTTCAAAGTGCTATATTGCGGACTCCAAGATATTTCATTGTAGGGAGATACAGCGATGCATGTTTCAATTCCCCGCCGGGTCATTTCTTCGTCAATATGATTATACAAATTGATTGCCCAGTCCGAAGGCCGCTTGGAACGACAAACATCGCATTCACAGAAATTATTTCTTTGATCAGCTAAGAATACAAAAATGTGACTAATATCCGGGTGTTCTTCACAATAATCAGCAACCGCCTTGCTGATGATAGAA